>NZ_JBFSUR010000005.1:0-226847 GCF_041467535.1 Vibrio sp. 10N.247.311.47 | reverse complement strand
TTGAAGTCAGTGTTATTAAGGCTATCCATGGTTAAATTTCACAATAATTCATCAATCTTAATTAGATCACATTTTTACTTTAATTGGTATAACTTCCTTTTAAAATGGTCCCGAATGAAACTGAAGTACTGCAGTTTTAGGCTGGTGAAGTACTTTGATACAATGGAATGATTAACTCATTTATGTTGATGCAGGGCCTGAACTGCTTGATTGTTTTCGTTGGCAACCGCTGCTTAAGGCGTACCGCCATACTCGATTGCGTTTGGCAACTGCGTCCTCGGTTTGATGCTCCTAGCTATGCCGAGCGATTAGAAAGCTTTGAATGGTGGCATTGGGATGATGAAACACTAGCAGAAATATTGCCACCATTCCAAAAAGATTGCGGTGAGTTTTTGGCTTACTTTGAGCAAGTCTAACCCCAATATATTTTAAGTCTGAAACTAAAAAAGCAGCCTAAGTGGCTGCTTTTTCGTTTAATAACTTTATAGCGGTTTAGCTGGCAAGCCGTTTAGTTCGCTAACTGATTAATTAGAAAGCTTAGCCTCGACTTGCCCAAGTGCGCGTTGGTACATAAACCAAGCACATGTACCGGCAAGTACATTACCCACCATGGCACCCCAGAACAGGCCTTCAATACCAGCAAGCTGCGAACCAATCCACAAGCAAGGCAAGAAGAAGGCGAACAGGCGCAGTGCTGATATCGTTAAGGCAGTATAAGACTTACCAAGCGCATTCGAGATAGAAACCATCAGCATACAGATACCCAACGGCCCTAAACTGATAGGAACGATAAGTAAGTGGTAGTTCAAAATGGTCGAGACTTCGTCTTCGCTGGTCATGAGATTTACCAACCCGCCAGAGAACATCCAAGTTACTAGTGCGATCACCAATTGGAATCCTAATACAAACATCACGGCAATCTTCACAAGACTACGTATGTTCCCTAGGTTCTTTTCTCCCAACATTCGGCCAATCATAGGTGGCATCGACATAGTCAGAGCAAGCACTGCAACAATCGAAAAGAACTCAAAACGTGAACCTAGCGCCCAAGCTGCAACGGCTGCTGTGCCGTAGCCTGCAAGCAGTTTGGTGGCGAGCATCGAAGAGACTGGTGGCAGTAGCTGACTGATCATCGCAGGCCCCATGATGTTTCCTATAGAACGAATACTCTTGCCGATATCAAGATCGTGCCAGTCGAATGTCATCCAATGCTTCTTAGTTACCTTCGGAGCAACGATAAAGATACCCGCACCGAACGCCAAGATGGTCGCAATCGCGGCTCCGTTGATGCCCATGTCGAGCGTGAATATGAAAATCGGGTCCAATATCAAGTTGATGATGCTGGTCGCGATCATCATCGAACCGGGCAGCATGGTATTACCATTGGCACGACACACACTGTAGAAAAAGTAGAGCAGTGCGCCTGTCCAAGAGCTTACCAGCCAATAGATCCAGTAATAATCAATGATCGGCAGTACCGTCGGTGGTGCATCGAGGAGTTGTAAAATAGGACCACGCAACAGATAGATGATGACCGAGAACAGCGCGACACTCACACTGCCCATCGCAACGACTAATCCGCCGAGCTGTTTGGCATAGCGTATCTCGTTAGCCCCAATAGCTCTCGCGATCACAGCCGTTGTCGCGATGCCTAGTCCGACTTGAATCCCGATAATGATCATTTGAATTGGTAGCGTGAAGCCTTGAACCGCGAGCGGCAGTACGCCTAACTGGCCAATAAAAGCACTGTCTACAAGTTGGAAGCTCATCAGGGAGAGCACCCCAAACAGCATTGGCCATGTCATTGTATAGAGTTGTCGGCCAAGAGAAGGCGAGGGAGTTGCGGTCGTAGAATTCATAACACTCTTATCAGTCTTGAAGGTAGGTTTGTCGTAGTGACAATCCACTCAATGAAGAATTGCGTAAAGGATAACGTAACGTTAGCTCGATACCAATAAATGTCATTAAATCTATCGATATTACCTTTGCACAGTTTCATCGGTATGTGAGCATTGTGCAATGCAACTTTATGCGTTCGCTTATTGAAATTTAAGGTGTCGTATCTTGTTTCTGAGTTTTATATTAGCGGATTGGGTCTAAAGGTTTTCCATTCGACTATTTCTAATGTTTCACTTTATCCCGATAACTTGGTGGCGTGACTCCAACCCAACCTTTGAATGCACGATTGAAATTACTCAAGTCGCTGTAACCCACTTGCCAACTGATGTCTTGAACAGAAAGGTTGGTCTCTTCAAGTAGCTGTTTTGCTTTAGCTTCCCGAACTTGTTCTTTGGCTTGTTTAAAGAGAATGTTTTTGCTCTTCAGGTTTCTCTGCAGCGTTCGTTTTGTCATGCCGAGCATGGTCGCAAACCACTCAATATTGAACCAAGGTAGAGTCGCATAGGTGTCTATTAATATCTCGACAGCGTGATGCCAATCTTGGGTACTATTTCGTTCTGAAATGGCACGATAATCATCGGGCAGCGGAATCGAGAACGCACCGTATTGCTCTTCAAACTGAATATCAGAATCAAAGAAATGCTTAGGTAATTTACGTGCGCTGTTGTGCTTAGAGACCAACTTGGCGTGTGATGGTTGCCAGCGACTGTCAATGAACTTACGGCATAGGCTAATCACGGTCAGGGCGCGAAACCATTCTGCTTGTTCAAAACCTGAGGTCGATGGGTGATAGCAACTTCGATGACACAGCCACCACAATCCATCGCTTTTTTCCGTCCATATGGTGACGTGATTACTTAAGGTCGATATTTCAGTAATCAAGCAGCGTACCGCTTGCTCGAGAGAAGTGCATTGTTCAATTTTTCGGTCTAGCTCAGGTGACAATTGCTCTAGAGAGGCCTTACGTCCAACCTCAATCCCTATCGAATAGCCAAACTTACGCTCAAGGCCATGAATGAAGCGAATCACGTCTTGTGTAGGAAGCCATTGATTGGATTGTGTCAGTTCAATGGGTAGACCGCACGCAACGGCGACGGTGCGCCAATCCAGTCTATGTTTGTCACAATACTGAATATATGGAGCAATGTTACTGGTCGAAGTGAGCAGTATGCTGGTGGTGTTCGATGATGCTTTCATTGTTTTGTGCCTACCATTAAATGTCATCAAGTGACCTAATTAAGTGTAGCGCATCTCCCTATACTTTTCCTAACCCAAACAGGAGAACAATTATGAAACTTAAACACATTGCCGTTCTAGTATCGTTAGCGACCCCATCATCATTTGCTCTTGCAGCAAACCCAGTTGAAGAAGCTCTGAAAGTTGAAGGTGCTCAAGTTACCTTGACCGTGAAAGAGGCGAGCACAGCATTTACCCCAAGTTTTACTGACTCAGCTCGTGAGTTATTCAATAACTTTCATTGGCAGATGGGCGGCGACCACAGCGTTTACTACAACATGCACATGAGTGAGTTTCTACCAACGGCACTGGCGGCTCCAAACGAAGAGTACAAGCCTTTAGTCAAAAATATCGACCCACGACTCGCTGCACTGAAAGTTGATACTGAAAGCAAAGGTCAGTTGACAATGGATGAGTACTTGGCGGATGAACAGTTCCGTACCCAAGGCTTTATGTTGATTCACAAAGGGGAGATCGTTTACGAAGCTTACCCAGGTATGAAGCCGACAGATACGCACGTTTGGGCATCTACAGCAAAAACGACGGTTGGCACAGTGATCGCAATGTTAGTGGAAGAGGGCAAAGTCGACCCTGAAAAAGAGATCGCTGAGTATGTTTCTGAATTGAAAGGAACGAACTGGGATGGCATCACAGTACACCAAGTTCTGAACATGTCGACCGCGCTAGACAATGAAGAGACATTAGAGTCTATCTTGAACCCAGACTCTGATGTGGTGCGTTTCTTTGCGGCATCGTTTAACTCACCAAGAGCAAAAACGGGTGAGATGGAAACTTGGATGGAAGTGGCTCAAGGTGCACAGAAACTGGAAGGTGAAAAAGCCGGTGACCATTTCCGTTACGCATCTATCAACACCATGGTGCTGACTAAGTTAGTTGAAAACGTTGAGAACAAAACTTGGACTCAAGTATTCGAAGATCGTGTTTGGTCAAAAGTGCACGCACGTCAACCAATGCAATTCAACTTGACGCCAGATGGCATGGCGATCGCGGTTGGCTTGGTTTCATCAACGGTAGAAGACATGGCTCGCTGGGGAACACTATTTACACCTAGCTGGAAAGCGGTGGCTGATGAGCCAGTGGTGTCACAAGCTGTGATTGATCGTATCCGCAACGGCGGTGATCCAAAAGCATTCGTAGGTACTAGCAAAGAGAGCAGTTCACTGCACGCATACAACGAAAAAGCAGACTACAACGCATACCAATTTGATTTCATTTTCAATGACGGTGCAATGTCGAAAAGTGGCAACCTAGGCCAATTTATTTACATCGATCCTGCACGTGACTTTGTGGGTGTGATGTTCTCAACCAACCCATACCACTCAGGTTTTGGTGAGAATAAAGGCCCTGCACTAATGCGTTCGGCAGCAAAACTACTTGCTGACAAGTAATCTATTTATTACCTAACAGGATGTTCCAGGCTTCAAGGAGGAAGCAAACGACTTTCGAGAGATATAATGAAAAAGTTTGCTCTATTAATCCCGTTGAGTTTAGGTCTAGCCCTTCCTGCACATGCCGATTCAGATTCCGAACGTGTTATCGATCCTGCTGATGTCACTAAAGTTTATACTCAAGCTGCATTGATGCTGAATGGTAGTTCAGATATCCAATTTCAAGGGCAAGTTTCTGGCGGTTTAGAAAACGGTCAGCAGTTTGCCCTACTGGCCGAAGGGACGTTTGTCGATGAAAGCAACACAGCGCTTCGCGATCCAGACAAATTCGGTACAGAGTACAGCAACTCTAGAATTCAGTACTTCCACGTCTTTGAAACAGGGACGAAAGCTACGCCTAAAGTGGGTCTTTCATTAGATTATATTAATACGCGCAACAGTATTAAAAATGACTTATTGTCGGTTGGCGGTGTTGTTGCGATTAATCCAGCTTATACCGGTGGATTCCTGGTATTTCCAAGAGCAGGACTGATGACTGGTAGTATGGAGATCCCTGGCGTCACTTCATCTAAAGATTATTTAACGGGATACTCGCTTGGTTTGATTACCGCGAAGCATCTCGGTGACTCTGGCGCTTATGTGTCTTTGGTTCCTGAGTGGCAAGATCTTTCTGGTGATGATATCGACATGCAAAACTTCTCATTTAAAACATCGTTAAATGTGCCGATGAACACTGCAAGAACTTGGTGGTTGAATACGCGCTATGACATTACCAAAGCGGATGTTGATGTGAAAGGTGTGCCAATGCCGAATGGTTGGCAAACCGAAGCTTGGGTTGGTGTGAGATACTACTTCTAGCGCTCTAGCCAGCTAATTTGGAAAGAACCTAAAAAAGCCAGTCAACGTGACTGGCTTTTGTCGTTAAGGTACCGCGTGAAGCGTTACTTATTTACTTATTTACTTATTTATTAGCAACGTTACCTAGCTTCAACCACGTATCGATAACCGTATCCGGGTTTAGTGAAACAGAGCTGATGCCTTGCTCCATTAACCACTCTGCTAGGTCGTCATGGTCAGATGGACCTTGGCCACAAATACCCACGTATTTACCCGCTTTGGTTGCCGCATCGATCGCCATTTTCAGCATTGCTTTCACGGCTGGGTTACGCTCATCGAAGAGGTGTGCCACATCGCCTGAATCTCGGTCGAGGCCAAGTGTCAGTTGCGTCATGTCGTTTGAGCCGATAGAGAAGCCATCGAAGTACTTCAAGAACTCATCAGCCAAGATTGCGTTCGATGGTAGCTCACACATCATGATCACTTTCAGACCTTGGTCGCCACGGCGAAGGTCGAATTTAGCCAGAATGTCGATAACCGATGCCGCTTCGCTTGGAGTACGAACGAATGGGATCATGATTTCAACGTTCTTAAGGCCCATTTCGTTGCGAACGCGTTTGATCGCTTGAGTTTCTAGCTCGAAACAGTCTTCGAATACTGGTGAGATGTAACGAGATGCACCACGGAAGCCCAGCATTGGGTTCTCTTCATGCGGTTCAAACGTTTTACCGCCGACTAGGTTGCTGTACTCGTTCGACTTAAAGTCAGACATACGTACGATCACACGCTTAGGCCAGAATGCAGAAGCGATAGTCGCGATGCCTTCTGTTAATTTGCTTACGTAGAAATCGATAGGATCTTTGTAGCCACGAATACGTTCGTTGATTTCCGCTTTTAGCTCATCCGTTTGTGCATCGAAGTTAAGCAGCGCTTTAGGGTGAATACCGATCATCTTGTTGATGATGAATTCTAGACGAGCAAGGCCAACACCTTCGTTCGGGATTTGTGCAAAGTCGAAGGCACGATCTGGGTTACCCACGTTCATCATTACTTTGGTTGGTAGCATTGGTAGCTCATCAACCTCAGAACGTTTGATTTCAAAATCGAGTTCGCCGTTGTAAACGTAGCCTGTTTCGCCTTCTGAACATGACACTGTCACGGTATCGTCATCGTTTAGGCTGCTTGTTGCGCTGCCACAACCAACAATCGCTGGGATACCAAGCTCGCGAGCAATGATCGCAGCGTGACAAGTACGGCCACCACGGTTAGTGACAATCGCAGACGCTTTCTTCATCACAGGTTCCCAGTCTGGGTCTGTCATGTCAGTTACCAGCACGTCGCCTTCTTGAACCAGTGACATTTGGTCTAGAGAATCAACCAAGCGAACAGGGCCAGAGCCGATACGCTGACCGATAGCGCGGCCTTCAACCAAGACATCCGCCTTATTGTTTAGCTCGTAACGCTCGATAACGTTTTGATCGCTTTGAGAACATACGGTTTCTGGGCGAGCCTGAACGATGTAAAGCTTGCCGTCGATGCCATCTTTCGCCCACTCAATGTCCATTGGACGTTGGTAGTGCTTCTCGATGATCATCGCTTGTTTTGCTAGCTCTTTGATCTCTTCATCGTTGAGTGAGAATTCGTTACGCTCTTGAGTGTCGGTGTCGATGATATCGACTTGCTTGCCGATTTCTTGATTGGTCGAGTAGATCATCTTGATCAACTTAGAACCAAACGTCTTTTTAACGATTGGGTAGTGACCCGCTTCTAACATTGGCTTGTGAACGTAGAACTCGTCTGGGTTCACTGCGCCCTGTACAACCATTTCACCCAAGCCCCAAGAAGAGGTGATGAATACCACTTGGTCGAAGCCAGACTCAGTATCAAGCGTGAACATCACACCTGAAGAGGCTTTGTCTGAGCGAACCATGCGCTGGATACCCGCAGACAATGAAATGCCACGGTGGTCAAAGCCTTGGTGTACACGGTAAGAGATAGCGCGGTCGTTAAAGAGTGACGCGTAAACGTGCTTGGTTGCTTCGAGTACCGCGTCGATGCCTTTCACGTTAAGGAAGGTTTCTTGCTGGCCTGCGAATGAAGCATCTGGAAGGTCTTCTGCGGTTGCAGATGAACGCACAGCTACAGACAATTCTTCGTTGTCTTCGATTAGCTCGCGGTAGTTATCACGGATGTCTTGCTCTAGTGATTCTGGGAAGGGTGCGTCTAGAACCCATTGTCGAATCGTTGCACCTGTCTTACGCAGTGCGTCAACGTCTTCAACATCAAGTTCATCAAGTAGTTGGTGGATGCGCTCATCAAGACCTTTGTAGTCAAGAAAGTCGTTAAACGCATAAGAGGTGGTAGCAAAACCATTAGGTACAGAAACACCAGCATTGGACAGGTTAGAAACCATCTCGCCCAGTGAGGCGTTCTTACCGCCGACTTTGTCGACATCTTCCATGGATAGGCCATTGAACCATAGGGTATTATTTTGCATTTATTTCTCCAGAAACATAGCAAGCATTGTAGGGATTTAAAGGCAAACGATTACGTGTCAGTTTAAAAAAATGTAAATTATTTTCTAAAGCTGTGGGGGACGTAATAGTCAGCAGGGTTTTATTATCTATATTATGGTTACCATCCTACTCAAAATAATTTTAAACATTAAATAAAAAATGCAAATTGATATTCAAAGTCGTGATGTATTCTATGTTTCTGATGGAACGGCCATAACATGTGAGACTTTAGGGCATGTTGTTCTAGGTCAATTCCCTTTTAAAGCCAATGAAAAAACCTTTCCGTTTGTGGAAAGTGAGGACAAACTTTCTGATTTATTAAAAGAGATTGAAATTTCGTATCGTGATACCGGATTAGAACCGCTAGTGTTCTTTTCGATTGTGATACCTGATATCAAAACCAAATTGCTAGAAGCGCCCGCGCACTGTTATGACGTGTTAGAGAGCATCGTGCAGAAAGTACAGGATGACATTCAGGTGGCGCCTGTTCCTAAGTTGCAGCGCTCACGCAGTGTAAACAAGGACTCGGTGAAGTATTTCGACCGTATTGCTGCGATTGAGTACACGCTCGCGCATGATGATGGCATCACGCTAAAAGGGCTGGAAGAAGCCGACATCATCTTGTTGGGTGTTTCTCGAAGTGGCAAAACACCAACAAGTTTGTATATGGCGATGCAGTTTGGCTTACGCGTAGCAAACTACCCATTTATCCACGATGACTTGGCACGCTTAAAGCTGTTGCCAGAGTTTGAGATTTACCGACATAAGCTGTTTGGTTTGACCATTGATGCAGAAAGGCTCACTGAAATTCGTGAGAACCGCTTAGCCGGAAGTGAATACGCGAGTGATTCGCAATGCTTGTATGAGTTGCAAACGGTAGAGGCGATGTTCCGTCGAGAAGCGATACCTTACATCAACACCTCTTCACTATCGGTTGAAGAAATTTCGACACGAATCTTGGAGCGAACAGGTTTGAGAAGGCGTCTGCTGTAAGACAAAACCTTAGAGAAATAGAATGGCCAGATAAAAGAAAATCGAAGCACGCAGTTTACACCTGAGAGCTTCGATTTTTTGTTTGTGCTCGTTGTAGTCGCTTGCGAGTCAGAGCTTGTTTTCTTAATCAGAGCTTGCTTTCTTAATCGAGATAGCTTTCTAGCGAAGTAAAGACAGCTTTAGCGTTTCACTTTTCTTTTCTAACCAGCGTTCAAGTGCTGGTGGCCATGTGATGCTTGGTTCTACGCAAAAGCCACGAAGCATCGAGAAATACACCGCTTGATCGACTAGAGGCAGTGATGACTCACCATTCTCTAGATCCAGTAAGAGTTCGGCATCTTTCAGTAATGGGTTAATCAGTTGAACGAACTGAGGCGTCTTTTCTAACAGTTCTTCAAAGTTAAAACCTTCGGTCTCTTTACTGGCACGCCAAGCTTCTTTGGCTCCAGCAGAGCGATATTCAGCCAAGTCGAGGTTCCACCAACGTGGGCGTCCAATCTGTTGAGTAAGAGGGAATGCGCGAGTTTGGAACACAGTCACTTGCTCAGATGGCACACGCTGCTCATCGCTTGATTTCAAGTCCATGAAGTACGCGATGATATCTAGGCTCTCTGCCATGATAGAGCCATCGTCTTTTTGTAAGACGGGTACCATCTTTTTACCGATCAGATCGATAAGGGTTTGGGCATCATCATAATCGACAGAAACAAGCTCAATGTTCAAGCCTAGCGATTGAGCAATGTAGGAGACTCTTGCACAGAAAGGGCAGTGATCGTAAATGTAAAGCTTCATAGCTTCCCTCATTCGGGTCTTTCTTAGTATAAGATGATGCTAATGTACCAGAAACTTTCGCAGACAATAAGCCTTTGTTAACAAGAACTATTCACTGCGATTAAGTGCACGGGAATATCAAGAGAACGATGAGAATAAGCACCTAATGTAGAAACTCGTTGCCTAATTCTATTGTCAGTTGAGTGCGGTTTTATTGTAACGAGTAAGCTAATGAGAAAGCTGGTGGGTAAATGACGGGCATAAAAAAGGCTCTGGCTGCTTACTCTAATGCAGAAGAGTGAAGTCAGCCAAAGCCTCAATTTTGTTACCTTTAGTAGAGTGACTACTAAAAGGGCAGAGTGGTTAAACTATGCTTTTTTAAGATCTTGCGCTGGGTAAGTAAGCGTCATTGCGCCTTCTACCGTTGTAACGTGAACGTAGCCGCCACCAGCACTTAGGCCAGTTACTACCATTTCACCTAGTTCAACACCTTTTGTTGCTACAACGCGATCATCAACTGAAAACACTTTACACACCTTCAATAAATTAAATAAATACGATAGATATCGAACGCGGATTTAAACAGATGGGACCTCAATCAACTAATCCGGTTATTTGTCGTAAAGATTAAATTCAGTTATGTATAAATAATTATGTATTAAAAATCAGTTTGTTAACTTACGCTGTGACGTTATTTATCCGCTGGATACACTACACCAACTTGTTGGCGCATCTCTGTAATTAACTTCGCAACCGTTAAAGCGCGCAGTTGGGCCTGCGCTTGTGTTGCGTTGTCGCCAGCAATGCAGCTAGCAAAGGCCTGCGCTTCGTAACTCATGGAGTTTTCGCTTTGTGCTTGAGTAAGGTTTTCTACCGTGCCATCGCGGTAGCGGATCTTAACGTCAGTACATTCAGCGATGTGATCGATGATGATCGCCCCTAATTCACCTTGGATCTCGCTTGGCGCATAAGAGTCGCTGACTTTGGAGTGCGCAAGGGTCACATCAAACTCAGGGTATTGGAAGATCGCACAGCCATGAGCATCGACACCTGAATCAAGTAGCTTTGCAGAAGCCTGTGCGTTTTCAGGTTTGCCAAATAGCGCGACTGTCGCGGCAACACAGTAAAAGCCAATATCGACCAATGAGCCGTTAGAAAAAGCTGGGTTGAAGGTATTTGGGTTCTCGCCGTTTAGGTATTTTTGGTAGCGCGATGAATACTGGCAGTAGTTGATGTGTGCTTTATGTACCTTGCCAATCTTTTCTAACCCAAGTTGAACTTGCTTAAAGTTCGGTAGGAATTGAGATTTATACGCCTCAAACAGCACCACACCGTTTTTCTCAGCGACTTCGAACATGCGTGTTGCTTCATCAATATTTGATGCAACCGGCTTTTCACAGATAACATGCTTGCCGTGTTCCATCATGAAGATAGATTGCTCGCAATGCAGTGAGTTAGGGGAAGCGATGTACACGGCTTCTACAGTGTTGTCATTGGCCAATGCGTCGAGTGAGTCATACGTGGTTTCAACGTCAAATTCTTGGGCGAACTGTGCCGCGCTGTCTAGATTTCGAGAGTAAACCGTAGCAAGTTGCATCGATTGAGATTCGTGCGCAGCTTGAACAAACTTTTGTGTAATCCAATTGGTTCCAATTACAGCAAACTTAATCATATAGGTATCCAGTCGTTAGTATATTGATTCTGCAGAGATAGTAGCACTCAACGGCTGGCAATGTGCCTGAGATTTACGGAACAATTTCCCTAAACATAGTGCCTAATATTAATGTTCAGCCTTCACAGAGCGTCTGAGTTGACCAGTGTAACGGTGCACAACTAAGCCATTTTTGCTAAGGTGTTATTGAATTCAAACAAGGTGATGATATGCAAATCCGGACGGCCAAGGTAACTGATATTAACGCGATCTTAGCGCTCTCTGAGCAGATAAACCGTCAACATCATCTTGGTGCGCCTATGGTATTTGCACCAGCGTCACAAGGCTTGGCCGACAGTGAAGAGTATTGGTTAGGTTTGATGCTTGACCCACTTGGCGCTTTCTTGGTTGCAGTAGACGACAAGCAAGTCGTTGGCTTTTTAGCGGGTAAGGTAACGCAGAACAAAGGCGTCAGTTTTATTCAGCCGCACAAGGTGGCAAGGGTCAATACGATTGTGGTGAACGATCAGGTTCAGAGCAAAGGTGCTGGTCGAGCGTTAATGAAGTCTTTTAATCAATGGGCGCAGGCGAGAGGAGCGATAGAACTTAGGTTGGAGGTAATGGAGTTTAACCAACAAGCTCAGGGTTTCTATGAGTCGTTAGGAATGGAAACTCAGTCACGAACCATGTCCATGCGTTTTGAGGAGATCTAAAGGTGCGTCTGTTTCTGCCTTTATCACTGTGTTTACTGTTTGTGGCTTCGAACGCGAATGCTGAGCAAGTCGTGGTCGAGAAAATAGTCTCTGACGCGACCGCTATCGAAACCATCGTATTCGAGTCTGCACCGGCTCATTCTCAACGTGTCTCAACGTCTTCATCTAACTCAACCTCTTCCACGAGCTCAAACTCCGAGCATGTGATTATTGTGGATGATGTTCTTAACAGTAGCCCTGATGAAAAGGTAGCTCAGCTTTCTCAAGGGTCATCGAAACGTCCACCTCAAAGTTCCTCTCGACAGTTTTACAACGTACCGGATAGCGCATCTGAGATAGATTCGCTGTCGCAAGTGGTTACGTTAGTTAAAGTCGATAAATCGAAACGTAGGATGTATCTGCTAAAAGGTGAAGAGGTGATTCAGGAGTTTCGTATTGCGCTAGGCAAACAACCGAAAGGGCATAAACGCTTTGAAGGGGACAACCGAACGCCGGAAGGGGAATACCAGCTCGATTATGTGATGGAAGAGTCAGACTTTTATCGTTCAGTACACATTAACTACCCGCAACCTTCGGATATGCAATGGGCGGAGCAAAATGATGTAGACCCTGGAGGGAACATCAAAATCCATGGCATCAAAAACGGCGAGCGTCGTTCGCCGAGCTTTATTCAAAGCTTTGATTGGACGGATGGCTGTATCGCGTTAACCAATCAAGATATGGATGAGTTTCTCCAACTTGTAAAAATGGGTACCCCTATCCATATCGAATGGTAGTCATTGGTACCCAGTTTTCTTAATCACTTTCCGCAGTCAATTAGCGCAATCAATTCGCGAAACCAATTCGTAAAAGCAACGTCCAAAATTAAACGCTAAAGCCGTTACAGTAAGACTCGACCTGCACTGAATATTGCAATCACAATCAGCAATGCAATGGTGACTGGCTTAAACTTCGCTCCACCAAATCTTTCGAACAGTTTAGAACCCACATAACCGCCAAGCATGCTGCTTGGTAGAAGCGCGAGAGTCAGCCAAACTACATCGCGGTCGACTAACCCAGCGATAGATGCCGAAACAAACGCAGTGGAATCAGCCAATACAAAGAAGGCTATCAGGCCTGCTCTGGCAATGTGCGGAGCGACTGGGCTTGCTAATGCATGAGTGCCAATTGGAGGCCCTGACATCGAAGCCGCGCCGTTCATTACACCCGCAAGGCTTCCTAGAATATAGGGAGTAAATCTAGGTTCGCTTTTGTACTGGAAACCTTTGTAGATCATAAGTGCAGACGCAAAAATGAAGGCACTGATGATCAAGATGATCGTGTCTTGGCTAACGGATTTAAGCAGAAGTAAGCCGACTGGTGTGAAGGCAAAACAAGGGATAAATACCTTTAAAACCCAGCGCCAGTTAACATGCTTTCGAACTTTAGGCAGTAATTGAACATTGCCTAGGAGATCGATCAACATGAAGACGGGAACCAGTTCGATAACAGGCTCGAATAACGCACTTAATGGCAATGCCACTAAGGTGAAACCGAAACCTGAGAAGCCACGAACAATAGCGGCGAAAATGAAGATTGCACCCAAAATTGGGAAGGTTGGACTAAAAATGAGATTCCATAAATTAAGTAACCAATGAAGCCGTCTAAATAGAGCGAGCTAATGAAACCAAGTGAGTAGCGGAATGTACTCCTACTCACTTGTGTTTGCTACCTAATTTTAAGGTTTCCCGAGAGTTAATTTTAAAGTCTCTCGGGGTTGTTTTTGCGGTATTTGTTTGGTCAATTTATAGAGGTAAATTGATTCGGAAAATCAGTGAATACGGCATCTACTTTTGAGATGAATTTGAAGTGAGACGGATCGTTTACTGTGTAGCACCATGTTTGGATGTTTGCTTCACTGAGTGTATCAAGATCGCTCTGATTCACATGCTCGTAGTTCATGTGACAGCTGAACGCTTTGACCTCATTGATGAGCATAAGATCATCTTGAGTCAGTTGCTCGGTGATCAGACCTACGCGGTATCTCGGCAGGTGACGAGCCATTTCAGAAACGACTTGATGGCTGAAACTTGAAAGCAGCACTCTGTCGGTGTCTAGATTTGAACGAATCAACTCGGTATGCAGCAAATCAACGACATGAGGCGCTTGATGTCGACTGTCGACTTTGATCTCTAAGTTCACGCTGAGATCATGCTGTTCAGCAAGCGCGAGCAACTCTTCCAACGTCAATATTCTTTCACCAGCGAACTGCTCAGACTTCCAACTGCCAAAATCGAGCTGACGCAGCTCAGCAAGGGTGTGTTCATCAACTCGACCCTTGCCATCGCTGCAGCGATCAAGCGTGTGATCGTGACAAACGACCAGTTGGTCATCCTGAGTGGGCTGAATATCAACTTCAATCCATTTCAAGCCGAGTTTAGCCGCTTGTTCAATGCTTGCTTTGGTATTTTCTGGGTGAGTACCTGCAACACCCCGATGACCTACGATGATAGACGACATAATTAATCCTTCTTAAAGACGCACCGTAAAAACGCATTAAATATCAGTGTACTCGATTAAGCTAGAGCCGTCGTTAAGCTTGTCGCATCTTCGTGTGACTCCTGTGAGGTGAAGTTATTTGGGTGAATGCGTTTGCCAAGATTGTCAAAAATATGCAGGTTGGATTTATCGATGCTTAGCCCGAGAGGGACGGCTTGGCACAGCGTCGTTTCGGGTGTCACTGCAATAAAGGGTTGTTCGTTCACAAGGCCATGAACCAATTGATTCGGCCCCAATGGCTCAACCACACTGATACGCAGTTCGAGAGGCAAGGTGTTCATTTTTAATTCGGAACAAACCTCAGAGTGTTCAGGGCGAATGCCAAGCGTGATAGTCGCGTTCTTAACGTGCGCGTACTCTGGCAGGTACATTTGTTGATCACCGATTTCAAGATAGCCATCATCGAGCGTGGCAGTTAGGAAGTTCATCGCGGGGCTGCCAATAAAGCTTGCCACAAAGGTACTGGCAGGCTGGTGGTAAACTTCTCTTGGTGTGCCGACTTGTTCTATCTGACCTTTGTTGAGAACCACGATTCTATCTGCCAGTGTCATGGCTTCGACTTGGTCATGAGTCACGTAAATACTGGTTACGCCTAGCTCGCGTTGTAGCTTTTTGATTTCTAACCTCATGTGAGCGCGCAATGAGGCATCTAGGTTAGACAAAGGCTCGTCAAACAGGAACAGTTGAGGGTCGCGTACAATCGCTCGTCCCATAGCAACGCGCTGGCGCTGACCACCTGAAAGCTTGGCTGGCTTGCGGTCTAGGTACTCTTCGATCTTTAGTGTCTTGGCGACTTTCTCAATCTTCTCTTCAATTACGTGTTGGCTGACACCTCGGTTCTTTAAACCATAAGCGAGGTTTTTGTATACCGTCATGTGAGGGTAGAGTGCGTAATTTTGAAAGACCATTGCGATATCTCGTTGAGCTGGCTTTTCGTTATCAACACGGCGGCCACTTAAGTGAATCTCTCCGCCAGAGATACTTTCCAGCCCCGCTATTGAACGTAGGATAGAAGACTTGCCGCAACCCGATGGGCCAACCAACACAAGAAATTCACCCTTTTCGATATCAAGCGAGACATCTTTCACTGCACGATGACCGTTCTCATAAGTCTTTACCAAGTTTTTGATGCCTAACATGGTAGGTGCTTTGTGCGTATGGTTGTGAGTGGCTTGGGTGTGCCCTAACGTTTGTTTTAACTTTGGCATCGGGGTGTCCTCTGTATTTTTGTGGATAGCTTGGTGAGAATGCAGGTGAGACATCTTGTACTCAGCGAGTGATTGAATGCGGTTATCGTTCATTTGATTTTTGTCGTTATTATTTTTCACTTTCTACTAGCCCTTTTACAAACCAACGTTGAAATACAACCACCACTAAAACGGGTGGCAACATAGCTAAAATCACCATGGCAAAAACATAGTCGTAGCGCGGTAAACTGGTTTCATTGATGTTGTTGAGTACTTGTTTGATGCCCATCACGATGGTGTTGTAGCCTTCGTCCGTGGTCATCATGATTGGCCACAGATATTGGTTCCAACCCACCACAAACATGATGATGAAGATTGCGGCAATCATGGTTTTAGACAGTGGCAATAAGATGTCGACAAAGAATCGAAATGGACCTGCGTTATCTAGCTGAGCGGCTTCTAACAATTCATCGGGGATGGTTTTGAAGAACTGCCTAAAAAATAACGTCGCGGTGGCTGAGGCGATCAAAGGCAGAATTAAACCTGTGTAGCTATTAAGAAGCCCAAGCCCAGCGACAACCTCATAGGAAGGGATAATGCGCACTTCTAATGGCAGCAAAAGCGTCACGAAGATCAACCAGAACCAAGCTGTAGCATAAGGCAGTCTGAAGTAGACCAAAGCATACGCGGCCATCATCGAAATGATGATCTTACCGATCGCAAAACCTAGCCCCATGATCATCGAGTTGGCGATCATTTTGCTGGCGGTGACTTCGCCACTGAAGCCCATGCTTTTGTTCCAAGCTTCGCTATAAATGGCCGTAAAGTTATCGCCTGGCAGCCATTGCAGGCCCTCGCTGACAATGGTGTTCGGGTTATGCGTCGAGCTGGCGAAGATTAGCCAGATAGGGACCAACATGAACAGCATCCCAGCAATTAGAATTAGGTGGTCATAGACCTTATTACTTTTCATAAATAACTCCTGTCGCGTTAAAACCTAGCTGTGGTGGGCTAGTAGTGAACACGCTTTTCTACAACGCGAAACTGGATAAATGTAAGAGTGAGTACCAGTAGCAACAACACAACTGACTGCGCAGAGCTGCCGCCTAAATCTGCGCCAACAAACCCGTCTCGATACACCTTGTACACCAACGACGTTGTGCCGCCACCTGGGCCGCCATTGGTCATGGTGTCGAGCACGCCAAAGGTTTCAAAGAACGAGTAGGTGAGGTTGATGACCAGAAGAAAGAAGCCTGTAGGTGCGAGTAGCGGGAAAGTAATGGTCCAGAAACGTTTTGAGTCGCTGACGCAATCGAGCATCGCCGCTTCTTTTACGGCGTAAGAGATCGATTGAAGCCCAGCCAGAAAGTAGATGAAATTCACCGAAACCTGTTTCCAAACCGAAACCAAAATCAGAGCAAACGTGGCATCTAAAGGGTCGGTTTGGAAGCTAAAGTCCCAGCCTATAACCGCAAATATCTCGGTAAACACGCCAATGTGTGGGTTAAACAAGAAAGCACCGATTACGCCTGCAATCGCAGGAGCAACCGCGTAAACCCAAGTAAGAGTGACCTTGTAAGCGCCTTGTCCGTGAATGATGTTGTCGGCTTTAACCGCGAGCAGCAGCGCTAAGGCAAGCGATAAGAAAGAGACCACGATTGCGAACATTAATGTGAAGCCAATCGAGTTCAGATACTCGCTCGATTCGAATAGCATCTGATAGTTTTCGAACCACACGAAGATGGAAGAGGTGCCCCAAGGGTCTTCTAGCATGAAGGACAGGTAAACTGCCTTTGCCGCAGGGTAGATAAAGAAAACCGCAATGATGAGTATCTGAGGCGCCAAAAATAGGTAAGGCAGCGGAGAGTGAAAGAATTGCTGACGTCGTTCCACAGGGTAATCCCCAAAAATTAGTGACTGTTATCACTGTTAGTTACGGTGAGCACTAGCGCTATAGCAAAGGAATGCATCCAGTTGAGTTGTAGTTTTTGGAGCAAGAAATGGCGCTAGTGAAGAATCTCCTCACTCCTTGCCATTACGTTTTTAATGACGCAGTGACAAGTGGTGAGGAGCAATGAACGGCTTTGGTTTGTTAAGCCTTTAGCTCAGTAATCTGCTTTGGTTAAAAAGCCAAATTAGTTCATCGTACGAGCGAAGCGTTTCAGCAGTTTGCTGCTCTCATCTTCGACTTTATCTAGGCTATTCTCGACGCTAGAGCGGTCAGCGAAGATATTGTCGAACTCACGATGCATCACTTCACGAATTTGAGGGTAGTAACCTAAGCGGTAGCCCTTAGTCCATTCGCCCGATTTTAGGCTTAGCTGCTTAACGCCCACTTCTGCATCTGGTTGTTCGTTGTAGTAGCCAGACTCTTTCGCTAGCTCATAGGCAGCCGTTGTTACAGGTACATAACCAGTGGTTTTGTGCCAGTAGACTTGAGTTTCAGGCTTAGTCAGGTAATCAAAGAACGCTGCGACACCTTTGTCTTGTTGTTGGTCATGGCCATTGAGTGCAAACAGAGCTGCGCCGCCAATGAAGGTTAAGCCTGCGTCTGGGTTAACCGATTTCCAGTATGGAAGGTATGTGGTGCCGAGTTCGAAAGGTACGCGGTTACGTAAGCCACCGAATGAGCCTGAAGAACCCATCCACATCGCCACTTCTTGGCGCTCGAAAGGGGTTTGGTTTGCATCCCAGTCGCTGCCGTAATACTTGTAGTAACCTAGATCTGACCACTCTTTCATCTTGCTAACGTGCATCATCATGTCTTTGGTGTTGAACATGATCTTAGTGGACAAGCCATCGTAGCCGTTGTTTTGATCTGCGACTGGCAGGTTGTGGCGAGACTTAAAGTTCTCGAACATGATCCACGGCGTCAGAGATTGAGAAAACGCGATGTGTCCTTCAGCCTTCAGTTTCTTAGCGACCACTTCTAGTTCTTCATAAGTTTTAGGCGCGTCTGCACCCACTTCCGCGAGAAGATCTTTGTTGTAGTAAAGAACCGGTGTCGAACTGTTGAAAGGCATACCAACCATCTTGCCTTGGTTGTCGGCATAGAAGTTACGAACGCCCGCTAGGTAGTCGTTTGAATTAAAGTTGTAACCCGACTCAACCAGAATATCCTGTACCGGTTTCGCGACGTCTTTCGCGTTCATGATGGTTGCTGCGCCTGCATCGAAGACTTGCAGAATATTGGGTGCTTCACCTGCTCGGTATGCCGCGATACCGGCTGTTAAGGTCTCTGTGTATGAACCTTTGTAGATTGGCGTGATCTCGTAATCATCTTGTGACGCATTAAAGTCGGTCGCAATTTTGTTTACTGTTTCTCCAAGCTGGCCGCCCATTGCGTGCCACCAAGTGACTTGAGTCGTTGCGAACGCTGGCATTGCCGCTGTCGCAGAAAGAACGCCTGCCAAAATTAGCTTATTCATCTTCGTTTCCTTTTGGATGAAATCGATGTCGAGGTATTGGATAAGAGTGTTAACGAGACGGTAGGGGTGTCGTTTGAAGCTATCTTGAACAGGGCGTATTTCACTTAAGTGGCTAAACCGTTTCACTGATATGAAAGATTCATTTCGATTTCATTTAAGAGAAAAGTTATTGATGGTTTTAATATTTATTGCGTGCGGTTTTTAAGAGGTATGTTGTTCAATACTCGCTCAATATTTGTTCCATAAAAAAGCCTCTCGAAGGAGAGGCTTTGAATAAGCTAGAGCTTGTTATAATCGGCTTTGTTCTAGTGTGCGATATCGAGTTGGTTGTCTTTCACGCCGTTAATACGGAACCAACCTGCAATACTGAATCGCTCTGTGTTTGTCGGCAGTACCTCGTGTGGGAACTGTTCAGATAAGAACACAAATAAGCGGCCTGACTTTGGTGGAATGGTCGCGATGTGGTTGTCTTTTAGGTCGTAAACCACAAGTTCACCAGCGTCTTCTTCTGTCCACTCATCATTCATATAGAACACAGTGGTCAGGCGGCGGTTTTCATTGCCCTTGAAACAGTCTAAGTGCTTCTGGTAGAAGTCGCCTTTTTCGTATTTAGCAAAGTGCGCTTCGTACTCGAACAGACCCAAAAAGAACGCTTGGTTTGCCGCTAAACGAATTTGTTCCATTTTGTCTAGGAACAGAGATGCTGGCTGACCCATATCGCGGCGCACCCATTGAATCTTGTCACTACGAATGGTCGACTCTCGCGTTACTTCATCGTTACGGCCAATCCTAGCCTTTTTCCAGTTCTCTGGAATGCAATCCCTCAATGCCACCACTTCTTCTTGAGTTAAGAAGTCATCCCAAACGAAATAACCTTGGGTAGAAAGAGCATCGATTAATTGGTTCATGTATAGCACTCAGACAATAAATTAGAGGCGCATATATAGTCCTAATAACTCAGGCCAACAAATCACATGTTTTGTCGTCACGATAAAACATGTGGAGGCTAGAGTAGCAAGGCCTATAGAGTAAGGTTTACGGCAATGCGGGCATTCGATAATGCTGAAAAATATCGGATGAAATTGATGGCAATCTTTGGAATTTGTTCCTGTGCACTGAGTTGAATTGGAATTGAGTAATTGAGTGAATACCAATAGAAATCTTGATTCGGGTTCTCTATCCGGTTTTAGATTGTTGTCTTTAACAAAATGATCACAATTGAAGTTGAATTTGCTATTGTATAGGTCTGACCAGTTGTTTTATCACAAGGAGCGGTTTTGCAGCTGCATACCATCAAAGGCTATATCCAAGACATGTATCTCGTAGAGTACCCAGATAGGTTGCTGTTACTTGATGGCGCGTGCCGTGCGGATATACCCCATCTTAAAGCTTTCATTGAAGATGAGCTTGGCCGTGAATTTAGCGACCTACACACTGTAGTTGTGACGCACATGCATCCCGATCATGCAGGCGCTGCGCATACGCTCAGAAAGCTGACGAACTGTAACTTGGTGGCAGCAAATAGAGACAAGGATTGGTATCACGGCATCGATGGCATTTTGATGCACCTGACCGACTTAGCGCTTGCTAGGTGGATGGCGAACCGCTTAGGCAAGCCTAAAGCAAACCTATGGTATTCAAGAAAGTTAAAGCCGGATTACAAGCTGTCTGATGGGGATAGCATTCC
Source organism: Vibrio sp. 10N.247.311.47 (assembly GCF_041467535.1). Classification (NCBI taxonomy): domain Bacteria; kingdom Pseudomonadati; phylum Pseudomonadota; class Gammaproteobacteria; order Vibrionales; family Vibrionaceae; genus Vibrio; species Vibrio sp. 10N.247.311.47. Next base: position 205,982 of record NZ_JBFSUR010000005.1, on the reverse strand, counting down.
GGGATTTGATGATTGGTTGGTTCTAGAAACCCCGGGCCATACCGACCGTGATCTTTCTGTCTATTGCCCATCACACAGCGTGGCTTATGTAGCCGATTTAATGGTCGAGGTTAAGAAGAAGCTGATTCCGCCATTTCCTATCTTTCACCCTAATAAGTATCGAGCGTCTGTATCGCGTATTTACGACATGCAGCTTGATACCTTGCTGGTGGCACATGGCGGGCGAGTCGATTTCAGTCAGAAGGCTTTTGAACATCTGCTGATGAGTGCCCCAAGAAGGCCTGTTACACATTGGCGAGTGACGAAAATCAAAACCAAGAAATTACTGTTATCGATTTGGCGATTTGGTTTTCAATCTCATGGTAAATCGAAGAAATAGATCAGAAGTCTGAATGCAAAGTCGTGTATTCAGAGCTGAAAGTAGAAATAGAAAAATAGATAGCAATAAGGCCAGTCATGAGACTGGCCTTATATCGTTGTGAGTAGCTTTAGTTATAACCTGTGGAGCGGTTACGATGACTCGGATTAGTGAGTCAGCAGGAATTCACCCGCAGGGTCAACAATCACTTTGTCACTCATGCCTTGACGTCCAAGCAACATCATGTAAGTCATGTCTTGACGGTTGCTTAGCGTGATATCGATCGGCCATTGTTGGCCACCGATTCTTAGCATGGTTTCAATCACGCAACGGTGTTCAACTTCGCCGTTAGATGATTTAATTTTCTTACTTGTTTTCAGTTTCGCCTTGCAGCGCACCGTCTCTTCTAGGTGATAAACGTCTGGGTGAAGGTCGAACTCTACGAATTTCTCACCATTTGATTTAACACATAGTAGATTGTCTACGTGTAGAGAAGAGGTTTTAGCCCCTGTATCAACACGTGTATGTAGTCCAGTTATCCCTAACTCTGGTAAGCAAAGTGCTTCGGTATTCCCTATGATCATTTTATTGTTCATTTTCTTTCCAATCATGAGTTATCGGTATTCAATCAGCCCTTGCCACGAGTACGGTTAGCGTTTGGTTTTGCATTCTTCTCGATGAATTCGAAAATCATGTCTGCTACATCTTTACCCGTTGCTTTCTCGATGCCTTCTAGGCCTGGAGAAGAGTTTACTTCCATTATTACTGGGCCGTTCTTAGATTGTAGGATATCTACACCACATAGGTTTAATCCCATGATTTTCGCTGCATTGATTGCTGTTGCGCGCTCTTCTTTGGTTAGTTTAACCAGCTGAGCAGTGCCGCCACGGTGCAGGTTAGAGCGGAATTCACCTTCACCAGCTTGACGCTTCATTGCAGCAATTACTTTGTTGCCAACAACAAAACAACGGATGTCTGCGCCATTTGCTTCTTCAATGAACTCTTGAACCAAGATGTTCGCTTTTAGGCCCATGAACGCTTCGATAACGCTTTCTGCTGCTTTGTTTGTTTCTGCTAGTACAACGCCGATACCTTGAGTGCCTTCAAGAAGCTTGATCACAAGTGGCGCGCCGCCTACGTTTTTGATCAGGTCTTGAATCTTGTCTGGGCGGCTAGCGAAACCTGTTTTTGGTAAGCCAATACCTTTACGAGACAACAGTTGTAGTGAGCGCAGTTTGTCGCGAGAGCGACTGATTGCTACTGACTCATTGATACAAAAAGTGCCCATCATTTCGAATTGGCGAACAACCGCAGTTCCGTAAAAGGTAATGGAAGCGCCAATACGTGGAATAACAGCATCGTATTGAGGTAGCTCTTCACCCATGTAGCGAATCTTCGGATTGTTACTCGCGATATCTATATCACAGTGCAACGTGTCGATAACATCGACCTGATGACCACGTGCTTCTCCAGCCTGCTTTAGACGAGCGGTAGAGTATAGATTTTCGTTGCGAGAAAGAATTGCGATACGCATGGCGTTTCCTTAGTTAATACCTGATTGGTAACTGCAAATAAATTAGTTGTTAGCTGAGCTTTCAGTTTTTTCTGAGGCTCCTTGCTTGCTTCGGGGCGAACCTTAAGGCTTTTCGTTCAACTAAGAAAACGAATTAAATTTGTCGAGTCGACAACGGAAATTTATCGATTGTGTGAGCTATTGGTACAGCAGGCTTGAGAGGGGAATTGGAATGGAAAAGCGAGTTGAGACCTAACTCATATTGGGGGTAGGAGCATATTAGGTTGTACCCAACTCGCGTTTACTCGGTGCTAAAAAGTGTACTAATAACGCCAGTTACATAGATCTATAAGTGTTCGTAGTGCTTCTCTTTCGAGCTTACTGCAGGTGCTTTTTAGCTTGTTAAGATAGTATTTTCTCATGGTCATTACTCTCTCTGGTTAGGCTTTATTTACAACCTATGGTTTGTTGCTGACCCGTTCATTATGGATAATTAAGAGGAACTAAAAAACAGATGTTATTTTTATTGGTTGTTCCTGTTTTGGTCGCATTACACTACTTTTTGATGAATGTGTTTTATAATGGGCTTAATTAGGAAGAGCTATCTTTAAAAGGTTCATTATTTGTCTGATCTAAACATGATGCGTTACTACACGCGGCTAGAGTCGTTCGAGCCAAACATTTCTCATTCAGTCACCCTAGCCGAAGTAGCGGATATGCTGTTTACAAGCTTGCGTCACGCTCGAACCTTACTTGGTAAGATGCATCAAGCTGAATGGGTGGTGTGGGAGCCAAAAGTTGGCAGGAATCAACGCTCTAACTTAACACTGCGTTTTAGCAATTCAGAGTTGGCGCAGCATGTTGCAAGTAAACTGATAGAGCAGGGCAAGTACGAAAAAGCACTTTCCATATTGGATAATGACCGCGCTGTGTTTGGTTCTTTACTGCAAGAAACTTCCGGCGCGACCATGCGTGAAGGGCTGCTGCACGTTCAATTAACCTATAAGCGTAAGTTTGAGGATTTGTTTCCGCACCATATACACCGCAGTAGCGAACGATTTTTGATAAGACAGGTTTTTAGCTGCCTAGTGACGTGTAATGGTAAAGGTGAGTTAAAGCCTGAATTAGCTCACCATTGGGAATATGACACAGAGCAACTGGTTTGGACTTTCTATCTGCGCCCCGGTCTGACTTTTCATGATGGGCAACCTGTGGATGCTAAGCAATTAGTTTCGATGTTTTCTGCGTTGCAAACCTTACCTTTCTATCAGACAGAGCTAGCCCATGTCGCTTCAGTTTACAGTGAGCAGCCATTGAGGATCAGCTTTCAACTCACCAAAGCAGACACCGGGTTCGCGGGCTTATTGGCTGGCGTTAAGTATTCGATTCAACCTGCTGCGCAAGTCACACGAGAGCCATCGCCATTAAATTCGGTCTCTCATGCTGTGATTGGAACCGGCCCATTTAAAGTGGTTGATGCCAACAACGAACGAATCAAGCTCGCCGCATTTGAGCATTATTATGGTTGTCGCTCGTTAACCGATGAGGTGACTATCTGGCAGTTTGAGGAATCAATGACGGGCACTGCTCGTTTCGATGACAGCCAAATGCACGTATCGCCTTATGGAAATTCTTCTTGTTTCCATCAATTAGGGAAAAGCGATGCGGAACTTGTTTCAGCAGACACAGACGGCCTTCGTAGCCGAGTCGAGGATGGATGCTTGTTTATCCTGTTCAATCAGAACTCAGCGGCTAGCCCACTAAATAATGAGCAGCGCAAATACCTTTCACAACTGACCAACCCACAAGCGATTTTGTCTCAGCTGGAACACAACAAGGGTTTGTTTAGTGTCTCTTTAGCTCAAAATATACTGCCAAGTTGGCAGAAATTGTATCGAACGCCTTCCAGAGAGAGCGAGTTGCCTAAGAAATTGAGCATTGCGGTATATAACTACTATGCCCTTTATCGGTGTGCCATTTCCGTGTCGGACATCCTTAAACGACATGGAGTGGAAGTTGAAGTGAACACCTATAGCTTTCGAGAGTTGGCGCTGCTTTCTCAGCGGGGCGATTTAAAAGAAGATTTGGTATTGTGTAACCTGAATCTCGATGATAATGCGCCATCTTCGCTGTTCTCGTGGTTGATGAATGACCCTGTATTGCATTCCGCGCTCGGAGAGATGAACAGTGATTGGCTTAAACAGCGCTTAGATCATCACAAAGCCTCAGTTGAACTGCCGAATTACTTGGCAGAGTTGGAGCCTGTTGCATCGACGTTGATTTCTGATTATTGGCTAGTGCCTATGTTCCATCACCTACAAACCGTGCGTTTTCAAGGCATTTTGAAAAACGTGGCCATTACCAACTGGGGATGGCCAGATTTCAAGAATGTATGGTCTGCTGATTAACCTTTCTTACTAGCTAAATAACTAAGTTAACTCGTTGCCAAAATTGGTTTTTCCAAAATCGACTTTGACACGCTTACGTCTAGATAAATTAAAAATTACACTCGGTGGTTTACTTTTGGTTTTGGCATATAAACTAGTCGGTGTAGTTTATGTGTTGGGTCTATCCCAACGGTTAAAGAGATACCAATGAAAAAATATCTATTACCGATTTTAGGAGTACTTGCCGTGGTCGCTATCGTAAGCACAGGTTCACAATCAAACGACAATCTAGATAAGCTTCCAAAGAAGTTTGCTAACAGTGAGTTGGAATACAAATCGGGTATGTCTGATATTTTTTCAATCTTGAAAGCATACGTGACTGTGGAAAGAAACGAGCCAGTGCCGCGCGCTGCATTGCCTTTGATTCCAATGACAGCTGAGCAATTGATCGAAGAACAAGACGACGTTGCGTACCGCTTAGGTCACTCAAGTGTGATGATGAAGCTAGATGGCAAGCTAGTGATGACTGACCCTGTGTTCAGTGATCGAGCATCACCAGTGCAATGGATGGGGCCAAAGCGCTTTCACCCAACCCCAATCTCACTGCAAGATCTACCTGACATCGATGTGGTAGTGATCAGCCATGATCACTACGACCATTTAGACAAAGGTGCCGTGAAGGTATTAGCCGACAAAGTAGGGACGTTCTTAGTGCCATTAAGAGTGGGCGCACTGTTGGAAAAGTGGGGCGTGGATAAAGAGAAGATCATCGAATTGAACTGGTGGGAATCGGCAACGGCCTCAGACATTGAGTTCACGTTGACGCCGACACAGCACTTCTCTGGACGTGGCTTGCTTGATCGTGACCAAACACTGTGGGGCAGTTGGGTTATTAACGCTTCAGATAAGAAAGTCTTCTTTAGCGGTGACTCTGGTTACTTCAATGGCTTTAAAGAGATTGGAGACCGTTTTGGGCCGTTTGATTTAACCATGGTAGAAACGGGCGCGTATAACTCACTTTGGGCAGGTATTCATATGTTCCCAGAGCAAAGCGTTCAAGCGCACATCGACCTGCAAGGTAAGGTGATGATGCCAATCCACAACAGCACGTTTGATCTCTCTATGCACGATTGGCAAGACCCAATGGATCAAGCTCTCACGATAAGCAAAGAGCGAGATGTACAAATGGTAAGCCCTGTGATGGGTGAACGTTTGGTGATCTCAGAGCCCGTACCTGTTCAGGCATGGTGGAAACTGGCATCGAATAATTAGAACGGACATCTAATTAACACTCTCATCTAAGTGAGAAGTAGTCATGCTGCTAATCTATATAAAGCCAGTTGATACAAAATACGCCACCGATCATTCGATTCGGTGGCGTTTTTTCGTTTTATTTTGAAGATCAGCTTTCTAAGTTCTGCGCCATTTTCTTCGCAATTTTTCTGAATTGCTCTAACTCATCTTCGGCCATGCCTTTGGTCATTCTCTTCAGCATGTCTCGATCTATATCCGAGACCTTAGTCATGATCTCTTGACCCTTATCGGTCAGAACCAATAACTGGCTACGCTTGTCTTCTGGGTTCGGAGATTTCTTTACAAGTTCCTGACTGATCAAAGCGTTAATCAATCGAGTGACCTGTGCTTTATCGCGATTTAGGAAGTGTGCGATATCGATAGCCGTACATGGAGACTTCTTGGTAATGATCTTCATGACACGAATGTTCATAGGTGCGATCTCTGAGTCTAAGCTCTCAATCTGTTCGCTCATTTGACGTTTCAAAGAGTGCACTAGACGAAAGATTGATTCTAGCGATGTGTTATCAGACATAAACGATCCTTAGAAATATAGTTGACATTATCAACCACTGTATTTATAGTTGACATTATCAACTTAATTGTTCGTAAATTCAAGACAGGAAATAGATATGACGATTCAAGCAACTCTAACGCCAACTCTTCCTGAGCAAAAAGGCACACCGGTTTTATACAAAGTTTTGGTCATGATGAGCTTAATGCTGACGATTGGCGGCAGTTTAACGGCTGTGATGACTTACATGAATGTCGGATTCGGCGAGGAATTTATTGGCAACTGGCTTTCTTCGTTAGCCCTTGTTGTCGTGATCATGATGCCAATGGGCACGGTGATGATGGCTTTAGTCACCAAAGCCGTTGCTAGAGTGTTCACAACTTATAGCGAGAAAGTTCGCAACCTGATCGTAGGACTGATCATGGCATTCATAATGGAGTCCATGATGGCATTTGTAACAGCGGCAAATAACATTGGATTTTCGGATACATCGGCGTTTACCAGTGGATGGTTTAATGGATTTATTGCCGCACTTCCCATTGGCCTTGCGATCATGGTCGTGATGTCGATGACGGTTAAACCTAAGCTCGAACGATTCATGAAGAGCTAACCAAAACACTTTTTAAGCATTTTAGGAGGTCCAAATGAAAGCATTCACAGGCAAACACAATAACTACCGTATCACTATCGAAGAAGTGAACATCAAAGAAGATCGTGAACTTCAAACCATGCAGTTTGAAATTGAAGACAGAGAAGATATGTTCGCGATTGTTGAGAAGATCAAACATGACAGCGGCTTAGACGAGCAATCAGCAGCGCGACTAGGAGTGAGCATTCGCTTGTTAGGCCCATTGATGATGCAAGATAGAAAACACCCTCTGTTTGTTGATTTCATGCCTCACTTCAGAAACTTCATGCAGAATTTGAAGAAGACGTTGAAAGGGCAGTAAAGCCTGAACATCAGTAATACATCGAAAAGTCAGTAATCAAATTACTGGCTTTTTACATTTAAATCAAAATAGTTTCAGTTGTTTGCGTCTAGAATATGCGAAAATTGATGGCTGAATTTTCGGTGTAGTACCGTTGTTGAATTGTCTATTCAAGCTTTAAGAAATCCGATATTATACTGGTCATAAAACTAAAGGTGGTATTATATGACAAATGTATTTAAACAAGCAGCTGAAGAACTGTTGAGTCGTCGTGTTGCTGGCACCAAAGCACCAAGATTGGACGAACAGTACCGTCCGAATAACTTGGAAGATGCGCTAAAGATCCAATCTTCAATGATCGATTTGAAAAGCGATAAAGTCGGCGGTTGGAAGTGCTTACTTCCTCTGGCTGAAGACAAGTTTGTTGTTGCACCAATCTTCTCGGGCAGCGTTCAACAAGGCGAAGTTTGTGAACTGTTTGCTGACAACGGCGTAGTACGCGTTGAGCCTGAAATCGCATTTACGCTTGCTAAGAGCCTGCCTGCAAGCCAAGAAGGCTACAGCGAAGAGCAAATCAACGAAGCGATTGGTTCTTGCCACATGGCACTTGAGTTAATGCAGTCTCGTTTTGCGGATGACAGCGGCGCTGAGTTCTATGAAAAGCTGGCCGATGGCCTAGTAAACCAAGGTCTATTTATTGGCTCTGAGATTGATCGCGAAAAAGCGTTCACTTCTGCAGAGATCAGTATTGAAGTGACTCAAGGCGAGCAAGTTCAAGCATTCGACGGTAAGCACCCGAATACACTGCCACCAAGCCCAATTTACTGGCTGATTAACTACATGACACGTCGTGGTGTTGATTTCCAAGCGGGTGAAGCCATTATCACGGGCTCTTACTGCGGTATCGTGGAAATGGAATTCGATAAACCAACGACCTTCCACTACGAAGGCATTGGTGAATACCAAGTAACGTTCAAGCAGAAACGCTAACTTCTAGCGGCGCACTATCTGTTATCGAAAGGCTGTTTACTGATGAGTAAATAGCCTTTTTTATTACGTGATGCTCAATAGGGTTCTTATTACTTTGCATTAAATTAGGCGTTTAGACGTCTAGACGTTGACAAGTTCTAAGTGTGACATTAGTCTGCTCACCTTCCTGTTCTATTGTGTTGTCGTTCCATGTCCAATTCAAAAAATTCTAACGCGGTAATTGCCCCTTCTGCAGTGGCGCTTATCCCTCTGATCGTTTTCCTTGCGCTGTTTATTGGCGTGGGTACATACCTGTCGCTACAAGGCGTCGATTTTGCTTTCTATCAACTTCCAGCTCCGATTGCGGCTCTGCCTGCTGTGATGTTAGCGTTGCTATTGAGCAAAGATAAATTGAACCGTGCGATTGAGCAGTTCTTAGGTGGCGTGGGTCACAAAGACATTATCGCAATGTGTATGATCTACCTATTGGCGGGTGCTTTTGCTGCTGTGGCTAAAGCTTCTGGTGGCGTGGACGCGACGGTAAACCTTGGTCTATCGGCTATCCCAACGAGCATGATCCTACCGGGCATCTTCCTTATTTCGGCGTTCATTGCGACAGCAATGGGCACCTCTATGGGTACTATCGCTGCGGTTGCTCCTGTTGCACTAGGCATTGCTGACTCAGCTGGTATGAGTATTCCTCTAACCGCTGGCGTAGTGCTAAGTGGCGCTATGTTTGGTGACAACCTTTCTATCATCTCAGATACCACGATTGCCGCGACTCGCTCGCAAGGCTGTGAGATGAGAGACAAGTTTAAAGAGAACATCCGTATAGCACTTCCTGCTGCACTTATCGCGATTGTTATCTTTGCTTTCAACAGCACAGCAACTCAAGTTCCTGAAACAGGCCCAATTGAATGGCTGAAAGTCCTTCCGTACATCACTATCCTAATCCTTGCGGTATCGGGCATGAATGTGTTCGTTGTGTTGACGATTGGTATCTTGCTGGCGGGTGGCGTGAGCCTAGGTTCTGTTGAGAACTACGGTATGACTGATTACGCTCAAGATATCTATGCAGGCTTCGGCAACATGCAGGAGATTTTCTTATTGTCGATGCTAATTGGCGGTTTGAGTGAGCTAATGCGTCGTCAAGGTGGATTGGCGTTCCTGACTAACTTAGTAAGTGGTGTGATTCGTGCGTTTGGCTCTTCACACTCTAAGCAAGCGAATGGTCGTGCGAGTGAGCTAGGCATTGCTGGCTTGGTATCTATGGTGAACCTATGTACTGCAAACAACACGGTAGCGATTATTGTGTCTGGTAGTGTGGCTCGTCAATTGGCGGAAGAGAACAATGTGTCTCCACGTCGTTCTGCAAGCTTGTTGGATATCTTCTCTTGTGTGATTCAAGGCGTGTTGCCTTACGGTGCGCAGGTATTGCTGTTAGGTTCGGTATTTAACCTATCGCCTTTGGATATTGTAGCTAACTCTTACTACTGTTTTGCTCTTGCAATCGTGGCTGTGGTTGCTGTGTTTATTAAACACCCAGCACGTCAAGTGGCTCAAGCTTAGTAACAATTGACCAAACTGAGTGCTCACTGGCTCTGATAAGAAGGCTCCTTAATAGGAGCTTTTTTGTGCGTGAAACTCATGGCTTGAAAATTCAATGTACGTCTTCAAATACAAGAAAACCGCCTATGTAGACGGTTTCTAATTTCGTTATAGCGGTTTTCAAGTTTATTGTAGTGTGAATGACAATTAGGCTTGAGAGCTTTAATTCAGCTTATTAGTCACGAACTCTTTGTTTCTGACCATTAGCCACATCAGGCCGCCTAGCGTACCGACGGATAATTGAATAAAGCCTAGGTTTTCAATTAGTGACTCTGGGCGTATTGAAACCAACACCATGCCAAGCGAGCCACAAATCATGCTGAAGAACTGTATCAGTGCGACGGCAGAGCCCGTGTCATGATCTTGCTGATTCAACATCAAGTTGGTACCCGGTACTCGCATGATGATCGCCATTAATGTCGCTGGTGCAGCGATGAACATGAAGAACCAAGGGGACAGGTCGCCAATGGTTAGGGTGAAGATTCCCGCAAGCGCTAATAAAGCAAAACATCCTGAGATGACCTTTTGAACCGGCATTCGGTAGGACAACTTCATGTAAATTGTTGGACCAAATGAGGCGCACAGTGCATTGAATGCGAACGCGTAACTAAACTGTTGTTCGGTCAATCCAAAGTGATCTATGTAGATATAAGAACCCGCCGCAAGAAAGCCCATCAATGCCATCGGTATGATAGAGAAAATGACCAGTAGCTTGAGGAACGAGCGGTTTTTCATGACCACGCCCATTCTTCCCCATGAGCGGAATATAGAACCTTGGTATTTGTTTTCGAGTGTTTCTCGGTAGCAGCAAGCTAATACTGACGCAAATGCACCAAAAACGGCGAGGGTGACAAACATCATTCGCCAAGACGCAATTTTCAGTAGAAAGGCACCAAATACAGGCGCAACCATTGGTGCGATGATCACCAGTGACATGATAGTCGCCATGATCTTTTCACGTTCTCGGCCGTCGTAAAGATCTTTTACAATGGCAGTCGCGATAACGGTGATGGCACTGCCCGCAAAGGCTTGGAATACACGAGCACCAATCAACTGTTCGATGCTATTGGTCATCGCGCACAATATGCTCGCGACCATATAACCCGCTAATCCAATTAATAGGATCGGCTTACGACCAAATTTTTCGCTGAGCGGCCCCCAGAACAAAAGACCGATGGCGTAAGTAACGAAGTAGCTGCTCAGGGTTAGGTTGACCATGGATCGGTCAGTATTAAACACCTCGACCATCTGCGGAAGCGCAGGTAAGTAAAGGTCGATGGTCAATGGAGGGAAAGCACTTATTATGACGAGAAAAAATAGCATACCGGTCTTTCCCAGTACTGGTTGTGGTCTCTTCAAGGTGGCTCTCCGTTGTCCAAGGTAGGTTTCTAATTGATGTGATATTGATATACAGCAGGTTAAGGCACGTCAGACAAGAAGGATAGAGTCGTTCAAGAATATGGTGAAAGTATCGATGAACTTATCTCTATGAGTCCGAATCTACGAAGTCGGTCTGCGCACTGAATTGTATTACAAAACATTATTACTTTTATAGCTAACGAGTTCAATCAGTTAGTAGCAGGGTGGCTTGTGATCGCCAACGACACATTGTAATGATTATCGAGTTGGCTTGTTATCTTTTCTTTGGTCGTTTTTCGACTAAACCGTTACGCTCTAAACCGCGTCTAACACTGCTGCATAGCTTACCAAAACGGCGCAGTTCTTCGAAGTTGGGGCCTTGGCCAATGGAAATACTGTGCTCCCAGTACATCAACTCACTGTCGACCATCTCTAGTAGCTTCTTAGAGCAACCCGAGCAGTTTCCTTTTGGCCCACAGATAAACGTCTCCGATTCGTAAAGTGGGAGTTCGTTTTTAACTTCTTCAATTAAGCTTAGCATTGCCAAATTTAGATTAGGCTTTTTGGTTGCTAGTGGTTTCAAGCTTGGTGCTTGCGCAGTTATCAAAGAAGAAGTTTGTGTGTTGTGGTGTAAATTCAAAGCAGCTGATGACATATCAAAGGCCTCAAGGAGAGAAGAAGGAGGGCATCCTACTCTTCACAACAAAGTGAATCTTGATGTAGTGCAATAAGCGTTGAGATATACCCAAAAGAGGTAGGAGCCACAAGCGGTGTGACTCCTTTTAAAGCTCGGTACTAATGAGAGGTTTTAGAATTCAGCGTTGAACTGGAATTCCATCCACTCTTTGGTGACTGGGTGGTGCAGTGCAAGTCTTTCTGCGTGTAGGTGCAGTCGGTCGGCTTTATTGCCATATAGGCCATCACCGACGATAGGCATGTTAAGCCCTTCTTGGTGTGAACAGTGAACACGTAACTGGTGTGTACGGCCTGTTTTAGGGTGCAGGTAAACCTTAGTGGTTTGCTCGTTTCGCTCAATCACTTCCCATTTGGTTTCTGCAGGCTTGCCGTGTTCGAAGCAAACAATCTGACGAGGGCGGTCATACAAGTCACCACGCAATGGCAGTCGAATATAGCCTTCGTCTTGGTCTAGCACACCTTCAATCATTGCGACATATCGCTTCTCAACTTCACGAGTAATGAACTGCTTCTGTAAGCTTTTGTTCGCACGTCGTGTTAGAGCAAATATCAGAATGCCAGAGGTCGCCATGTCTAAGCGATGAATCACAAATGGGCCTTCAACATCGGGATGCATTTCTTGAACACGTGTGTAGGCGGAATCTTTGATGGTTTTACCCGGCACGGATAGAAAACCTGCTGGCTTGTGTACTACCACGATGTGCTCATCTTGGAACAGAATATCCAGCTCTTTGCCTTCTGCTGGGTTCTCTAGCAATGGGTTTGGATCGACTTCTAGGCCTTTCATCATATGGCCTAAAATCGGCACACATTTACTCTGACAAGAAGCGTAGTATTTCTTGTGCTTGCGGATTTCCGACTTTGGAGAGCGGCCCCACCAAAATTCAGCCAGTGCCAATGGTGTGTAACCGTTTAAATACGCGTATTGCAAAAGCTTGGGTGCGGCACACTCGCCAGAACCTGCTGGTGGTATCTTGTTTGGGGTGTCTTCAAAGATCTGGTTCAGATCCTCAATGTTTCCTTCCGCATTTTGGAAAGCGTATTGTGAAAACAACTTGTGTTGAAGCTGATGAGAAAGGTGTGCTCTTTGCTCTTTGAGTTCAGCTAATTGATTAGTGAACACATCAACTTTGATTTGTAACTCGTTTAGGATCTGTTCCCAGTTGAGCTTTAGGTACTTCTGCTGGTTCTTGTCGGCAACACTGGCCTTGTTAAGCTCATTATTCAGTTGTTCGAAGGCTTGTTCATCAAGGTTTTCTTTACCTTGTTCGCGTTGTTCTTTACGTGTTTTTCGGCCTTCTATAATCAACAAACGTTGCGCTTCGATCTCCTGTTCTGCCTGTGCTTTCTGTTGTGCTAACTGTTCACACAATTCAAGGTATTCAGCGTTTGCTTGCAGCGCTTTAAATTTCGCATTTACAGCCATCATGTCGGCTGTGTCTTGATGGAAAAAGCTGTCGCTGCTCAACATGTCGAATACGGGTGGCACAAAATGGGGCAGTAGGTTTTGGTCGGCGATTTTTCCAGAGAAAGCAGAGAAGTAACCCAATTCACCTTCTGGGCTTTTCACCAGTAACACACCAAACATTTTGCCGCGACCAGCGTCAGAATCCAGTCCGAAGTCATGCTGCCAGTCGGTTTGAGTTTCTAGATATTGTTGAAGCTGATGAGAAGCGATTTCACACAGTGCGTGTGGTTCATAATAGAACGGGAAGGTGAAACGCTCAGGCAACGAATATGACTCGATCGGCTGTTGAAAGCGAGTGAAGCAATGCTCAGGTGTGTGGCTGTTTTCTGAGACGTGCGTTGGTTTGGATGAGTGCATATTGTCGTCTTACTACTTATATCGTGGTGATAAATGGTTGTGAGTCTACTGTGTATGTTTAAAGGCTTTAAACACAGTACAAGGCGGCGATTCTACTCTTTATCGAAATACGCCTCAAATAAGAAATGGTTCTATTACTGGATAGCTAAGCGAGATGGTTAACACTGAACCCATGAGCTATGGCTTGAACTTCATTAATTGATGAGTAACTTCTCGTTTTTAATCATAGAAGGTAACTTCACAAACGAAGAGTGGTAGCCTTGCCGCCCTCTTGTTCAACCTAAGGTAACGCTATGATTCCACTCAATACTTCGATTGTATCCGGTGTCGCTATTTCAGAGATCGACGGACAAATGAAAATGCTATTAATGAAGCGTGTGAAAGGCGAATTTTGGTGCCATGTCGCAGGCTCGATTGAAGCGGGCGAAACAGGTTGGCAGGCTATCGTGCGCGAATTTGAAGAAGAGACCCAAATTAAAGTGGAAGCTTTGTATAACGCGCAGTTTCTGGAGCAGTTTTACGAGGCGCACGTGAATGTAATTCAGCTAATCCCGGTCTTTGCAGTGCTATGCCCACCCAACCAAGCGATTGAACTGAATGACGAGCATACCGAGTATCGTTGGTGCAATTTAGAAGAGGCAAAAGCGTTGGCGCCATTCCCTAACCAACATGCCGTCTACGATCATATCTGGTCGTATTTTGTCGATAAGCCAGTTAATCCGCTTTACCGAGTGAAATTGAACTAATACTGGCTGTTTAGATCTAGGACTTACCAAGGTAAGGGGTTAAAAAGGCGCTCACTTGTTCTTGGCATAGTCCTACATCCACTTTCACTCCGTGTGATTCAAGTATCACCACACCACGACCATTATTGCGAGGGTCTGGGTCTAGCATCGCCATTACTACGTGTTTTACACCTGCTTTAACCAATGTATTGGCACAAGCGGGTGTTCTGCCAACAAATGAACATGGCTCTAGAGTTACGTAAGCGGTAACGCCTTCCATTTCTCCGTCCGTTTCGCTGTCATAGCTATTCAGTGCTTCAACCTCGGCGTGGTTTCCACCGACCTTTTTCGTATATCCAACAGACACCACCTTATCGTTCTTCACCAAAATACAACCCACAGGCGGGTTTGGTTGGCAATCGGGTAGGGCTTGGCGCGAAGCTTCGAGTGCTTGCAGCATGTATTGTTGGTTCATGGTCGTTACTCAGTATGACGAGAGAGCGTAGCAGCTAGTCGCCACGCGCGGTTGATGAGTTGGTTAGTTACTAACTAACTAACTTACTAAGCTAATAAGTTAATAAGTTAATAAGCTAACAAGTGGGGCATGTTCGATCTGATTGGGATTTTAGTCAATGGTTTTAGCGTTTGAATTCGAAAGCTAGTTCACTGCGACTAATCGTTAACTTGGGCCACTGGGTCAGCCAGTTCTTGGATTGTACTCTTTGATCAAAGATATCTCGGCTACGCTTTGGATTGGGTGTGATTTGCAAATCAAACAAACTCTCTAAGCCAAAGGCAGAAATACACTCGATGTTTCCATGGAGGCTTTGTTTCACGGCGACGGCGGTTTCTTTCTCTGGCCAATAACTCATCGCATCCAATGAGCCTTGGTAAGGTTCATCCCCATTTCTAGTGTGCATGTAGGCTTGATTGCGAACTTGCCAATTCAGTTCGGGTAACCGTTGTTTAAGCTGAGCCTCGTATCTAAGATCCGATTCGTAAGAGGTATCAATGGGATCAAAGTAGATCACATCAATATCATTGAATGGAGTCGGGGAGGCATAACCATGCTGGTGATCCCAAACGAGGTTTCTCACAAAGCCCGCAGCGACATAACACTGCGGCAAATCCAACTGAGCGACACAGTCTAAAACCTTCATTCGTAAGGGATCTTGTTTGATCAACGTGACGATGCGTTTGGCTAGCGGATGTATCATTATGATGTCGGAACATCAGTGACTTGGTAATGACGTGTCACGTTCTGGGAGATTTCACCCCATTCAGAGGCTTTTACTCGCTGTTGGTGCATTTCGAATGCTTCTCGGCTAGTGAATTCTTCATACACTTCAAAGCGATTAGGTTGAAGCGTGCTTTGACTGACTCGAAACACAATACAACCAGGTTCTTCTAGTGTCAGTTCTTTGTGCACAACCAAGGCTTGTGTCACTGCTTCTAGGTCGTTGTCTGGCACTAGAATATGCCCTTGCAGAATTACTTTACTCATAATTACGTCCATTTAATTACGTCTATTTAATTTGGTCCATTACGGCTTTTTTCTATCAAAAGCTCTATCCGTTACAAACATAATCCCATTTTGATGTTGTAACGTATAGGCTAATGTGGCAATTATTAGTTCACATTGAATGTATTTTTTAGTTACACCGTAACTTTAAAGGTGATGTAATCAACAAATGATAAGACACTGGAACTAAATCAGCGTTGGTCCGGTCTATTAAATTAGTATCATTGAACTGTATTGATACTGAAATGAATTTGTCATCTGAGAGAACTAACCTTAATTTTGAACAGCGGCTCATAGGATTGAATTGAGCCATAGTTGATATCTAGGTCATACTTTGATGTAAATGGTACTAAAAACTCTATATATTTTGTGATTTGTATCATTGAACTGGGCATCAAACACCGTTAGATTCGAATGGTTGGCAATAAAAATAGCTCATGAAGAGCAGTTAAAGAAAAGGAAATATCCCTTATGAAAAAAATGAGAAGAGCACAGCTTCATCGCGTTCGTATCCAATACTGGAAAGACACGTCAAAAGAAGCATCAAAGAAATAAGCTTTAATCGTAGAGCTTTAAAAGCTGAAAAGCTTAATCAAATGTAAAACGCAACAAACTGATTTCATTAGCACTCTCAAGGACCTTCATCTGGTCGGCGACTAACGAAATCATCCCCAAAGAGCTGGCAGGCATTAACAACAATGCAATTCAATGTCAGCTCATTATACCTCCGCTTAGATTCTCTTGTTGCTTCACTCTGTTACTCCTAACTAAAACCCCTTTGCACCTTTGTTCTTGTTACCCATATCTGTATTCGCAAAGTCGTGATCAAAAAAAGCTTCCGATTTCTCAGAAGCTTTGATTTAGATTTTGATATCTGGTGTGGTTACCTGCTCGGGAGAGATAACACCAACGTCAGGAGCGAATGCGTTAACGTTGGAACAGCGTCTTTAAGCTCACATCGTCCGTTCTATTTAGCTTTAGGCTCAGTAGATAGCCACCAACACCGATCAGTGCGTAAATACCTAAAGATAAAATCGGCGCTTCTGCAATCGCACTTAATGGGTTGCTTGCTATGAGTACATTCATTGGTAATGACGCGATGAGAGATAGGAAGTCATTGATGCTATAGAACCCAAACACTGCGACAGAGAGGAACTTAATCGCATAGCTTGAGATGAAAATGACAAGCAATGGAGAGTTTACCAGCTGCGAAATCGCTAGAGTGACGGTTGCCAGTGGCAATAAAACCAGTGCAACTAACATCATTCGTCCAAAAAACACGACCCAGTTGCTCAGCACATAAAACAGAGATTGTTGTTCAACCAATAGCGCCAGTTGTTGTTCACTTGAGACGTTCAATATCCAGAATAGAAAATCTGCGAACAGTACTAACAATGCACAGATAGCCGGAATCACCACTAAACCGAAGCCGAGTTTCACACCGTGAGTCATTGCGTTAGATACCGGCATACTTCTCCAAAACATCGAACTGCCTTCTTGGCGCTCTTTACGCAGCGTTTTAGGGATGTAAAGCGTTGATAGGATCAGTGAAATAAGGCCCGCGCCAAAGTAGATCACTGAGTTGAGGTCTTGTGCGAACTCTCTGTGGATGTCGCTCACGTCACCGTTCACTTGCATTTTAAAGAAAAACTCATGTTGTGCTGCGCCATTAAAGAACAGACCAACGAACAGTAAGAAACCACATAACGCGACAAACAGAGGCAATCGAGTGTTAACTTTGTGCTCGATGAGTTCTTTTTCTAGCATGTAAAAACTTGGATGCATTATGCCTTCTCCATCTGTGTTGCAAGGAATAGATCTGCGAGACCAACGTTATAGATGTTACCCAGTGATTCAACCTGCGCTTTGTATTGACCTTCCAATAACCACTTAGTAGTGCCTAGCCCTGATTGTGAGGTCAGTGGGTTGAGTTTCTGAATCTCGCTTGAATGGTTGTTTGCGACTTCAATAATGAAATAGTCGCTTTCGATGTCTTCCATGCTTTTTTGCAGTACACAATGACCTTGCTTCAAAATCAGTACATCCGTTAATAGGTGTTCAATTTCTGAAACCTCATGGCTTGCAATGATCATGGCGCGTTCACCGTCGTGAAACCATTCTAGTAGGTGGCGATAAAAAGTATCGCGGTACAGCAAATCTAAGCCCAGTGTAGGCTCATCTAAGATCAACACTTGAGTGTCAGTCGCGATGATGATCGCAAGGTGAAGTTGTACTTTCATCCCTTTAGAAAGCTGCTTGATAGTAGAAGACAACTTAATGTTGGTGCTGCTTAGCGTCTGTTCTGCTTTTTGCTTGTTGAAGCTAGGGTGTACACCTTGTGTGTATCGAAGTAGTTGTTTAACCGTCATCCACTCTGGTAACACGTTAACATCTGAGATGTACGACAAGTGCTGCATGAGCTCTGCGTGCTGGTGGATAGGGTGGTAGCCGTTTACTTCAATCTCACCTTGATAGTTGTGTCCACCAAGCAGTGATTTGATCAGAGTCGATTTACCTGCGCCATTGTGGCCCAGCAGTCCAAGCACTTGCCCCGGTTTTAACTCAAAGCTGATGTTCTCGACACCCACTTGATTTGAATAGGTTTTGGTTACGTTTTTCACGGAAAGTAAAGTACTCATGACTTGTCCTTTATATGTTGTGCTAGCTGTTTCACGAGTTCTTCGACACTCATATCAATGATGCTTAGCGTCTCAGCGATGGCTGGGATCTGTGTGTTGATGAATGATTGGTGTGCGGACTCTTTCAATTTTTGAAGTGCCCCTTCGGCCACATACATGCCTTGGCCGCGTTTTTTCTCTACCAAGCCTTCATCCACCAGTAACTGGTAGCTTTTCATGACAGTAAGGTGGTTGATCTTGAGATCGGCGGCAACCGCACGCACAGAGGGCAATGCTTGTAGCTCTAGCCAAACACCCTGAAGAATTTGGTCACTGATCTTTGCGGCAAGTTGCCTAAAGATCGGTTGGTCGTCTTTCCATTCGGTCATAATTAAAACTGCATGGTGATATACATGTGTATAACACTAACCTTTTTATTCGAATTGGCAAGGGTTTTATGAAAATGGATCGGATATTTTTATATTTGGATAAAGCATGTTTGGCGGGGAGGGTACTTGAAGCCTACGTCCTTGTGGGCTCTCAAGCAGCTGTACGAGCGATGATTATTTGAATAGGGAATGGTTGCTGATCAAGATTTCTATTAGGCTGGGCCTATTGCTCCTTTGAGTCATTAGGCCGGCTATACAGGTAACCTTGATGTAAGTTGTAGCCTAACTGACACAAGATATATTGCTGCCTACGCGTCTCGACACCTTCATAAATCATTGTGATATTTGATAGGCGTCCAATCTCCGAGATATTGAGCAATACACCCTGATGATGCTCTCCTGACTCGATATCCTTAACAAAGCAACGATCCAGTTTTAGATAGGCCGGAGAGATAACATTGATGATTTCGATGTTGTTATTGCCCGTACCAAAGTCATCCAGAGCGATAGTGATACCAAGCTTTTTGATATCCTTAATGTTATCGATAACCTCACACCCATAGCCAATGTTCGAATATTCAGTAATCTCTACGACAAACTCATTCGCTTCCATCGCGGCTAAATGCTCTCTGAGCCTTGCGAAGTTCGACCCTACCAAAGCACTCGGACACACGTTGACACCATAGATCTCATGGCTGTTGTTTAACTTCGCTTTTCTGACTGTCTCGATGAGTAAAATAGTATGAAAGGTGAGTAAATTGGTGCGTCTCATGGTGTTGATGAAGCTTAAAACGCCAACGTTACGCACACGAGATAACAACTCGTAGTAGAGAACGCAGTTGTCTTCGGTGTTGATGATCGGCTCTTCTTCAAAGGAGATGTGTTTCCAACGAAACAGGTAGATCACGAAACCCAGAATATAGGAGCGATAAAGCAGGGTGGCGAGTATCAGAGAAAGCGCAATCCATAGTGCAACAATGTCGTCACTGTAGAAGGTGATGGTTGCACCCGTTGGTAGGGAGGTTTGATAGATAGATTTACTCTCTTCGCCAAGGTTTAAGATGTGGTAACCATTCTTCTGGATGGAAATCGAATCGACTAATAGAGGCAATAGTGAGTTCTTGTATCGAGCTTCGATAGATCGTTTAGATATTCGAGCAACCATCTCAATGTCGTGCTCGGTATCCATGAAGCGTGAATAGGCAAAGTCAGCACTATCGTAGAAGTCGTCTAATTGATTGAGCTCTATCATCTTAGAACGTGTTTTAGAGATATAGCAGGAGTCATAAGGTGTGGTCATGACGACAGAATCAAGGTTGAGCGAGTGCCTTAGCGAGTGCACAGCCCCGTGGCTATCGCAACCGTAGTCCATGACTTCTGCGGCAATGTGTTTGGTGTTCTCACTGTATTCATTCGCAATCTTCGTCGTATAAAGGATTTGGGAAAAGTAGACAACGAATAGGAAAAAGGAAGAGATGGTGAACACGGCTATCAGAGCCTTAATCAGCTCTCGATGATAGGTGTTGAACATCAGTTTCAACATCTCGAACTGGCTGGGCTTGAACTGGTTGATGTCGTACTTAGGTGCGATACGGTTGGTTGAGCTTTTATCGAGATCGATAAAGTAACCTACCTTATAAAGGTTAGAGATAAGTTCGCTATTATTATCTACCTTCGCTTTCTTACATAAGCTTCGATATTTCTTTCTTATAGAAGCAATAATATTTTTTAACGCGTATAAGCTAAACTCTTCGTCAAAGTGTAATTTAAAAGATTCTTCAACATCTCGTGCAGATTGAGGGTTTGATATTGACGAGTGTTCAATAAGGTATTTGAAAACAAAACTCTCTTTACTATTAAGAGTTTCCTCTGATATCTTATTACTGTCTCTTTTTATGTATATTTTTTCTTCATTGTAGATTAGTTGCAAGCTCTCATTATTGTTATTTATATTGAAAGAACAGTGCATAGCTTAACTCCTAAGCGATAGTTATTATATTTGTGTGATGGATATGTGATGGCTGGGATTTTCATTCAACACAAGAGTTCGATCTAAATAATATAACCAAAATGTCACCATTTTATCTCAAGATGTTGATACTAATCGCAGAATTTGGGCTTTAATGAAAGGTTATGGAGATGTTCACCCAAAAGTTGAATTTATAAATGAAAGCCAATGATTTACAAGGGGTAAGGGGGATTTATCCATTTGTTTTGGTATTTATCCATTTCACAGCTTCTACGCGGTAGGTTTAGCGACTGGATTTAGAGGTTTCTAATGTAGCTTCTGATGGTATTCATTCGGTTTATCGATGTGTGAGATTTATCAGAATTTTTCATGATAAAATTAAATTATGTCATTTTATGTGATATTAATATAATTTATGTGGCGTATTGTTTTGGTGATTTAATTAAAGTAATCAATGATAGAATTAATTATATTTGTTGAATGATTGACTTTAATTTATTCTGTTACGAAATTCAAATAATTAAACTTTAAGGTGAGATATTTAAAATAGGGAAAGGATGATTTTTATCATGATGTGTTGATTAAAGAATTTTAATGGAATTATTATTGACATATGTATCAAATATGTGTCTATGTAAATATTAATCGGCTAGTGATGAAAATAAGATATGAATGAGGTTGGTGTTATACCATGAGCACTGCCTAAAAGTATAAGCAGCAACAAGTTAGATCAATTAGTGTTATTTTTGAGCAAATGTTAGCGTAACCACATGATATTCAAAGATCTGTTGCGGTGGCTTTGTGTTAACTATGGAAGCGTGCAATCGTTGAGTATTTAACATGCACCATCAAGCACCACGATCTGTGGTTCTTTTTCTGGCTGATAAAGCACCTGACAAAAGTCTCCTTCTGGCGAATAGGTGTAGTTTTCGGTGTCGAAAGAGATGGCGGCTACTCTTTCTGCATTGCTGCCAGAGTCTACTTCTTTGTTGATGACATAAAGCTCTGTTGCGTCGATATTGAGCAGTCTTCTTAGTGAGTCAACATAGGCGATTGGGTAACCATGACAAACGTAGTAGGTCTCAATCTCCGTCTTTTCAACATAGTTGCACTCATCCTCAACGCCAGCAATCGCTGACTTCGCGTAGATCATATCGATACCCGTGCGAAGGTTACCAGCCACATCATGTATTTTACTCGCCCGAGCACTTCCTTGAACGTCTAAGAACTTGACCATAGCTGTCGCCGAAACGATCGCTAAAATTAATACAGAGATGATGAGTTCTAAAAGAGTGAAGCCGTTTTGTCTGTTCATGGTTACCGATTATTTGCTCTGCTAAAGGGACGGAATGAGGGTAATCTAAATACCAAAGTCATTACAGTTAGTGGGTATAATGGTTTGGTGTTTTATTGTGTGAATTTCTAAGTAATTTTCTTTATAAACAATAGCTTAATTATTTCCTCTTACTGTTAAATGCTATGTAAGCATACGTAAGCGTACACACCCACAGCAGCCGATTGTTTAGGAAGCATTCAAACGACTTAATTTATTGATAAATAAGTCTTTAATTGTAGGATTGTCGACCATTCAAAAACTGACTTTCGACTTCATTTGAGGGAATTGGTTTACTAAATAAAAATCCCTGAAGATACTGGTATCCACAATCGATTAAGAACGCTTTTTGCGTTTCGGTTTCGACACCTTCAGCAACCACTTTTAGCCCCAATTTTTCACAGATAGCATGGGTGGCTTGGACAATCGCTTTGCTCCCTTTGTGTGAACCGTGGACGAAGCTTTTATCGAGTTTCACGGTGCTAATCGGTAAGTCATGCAACATCGACAGTGACGAGTAGCCTGTGCCAAAGTCATCAAGGTGAAGCTCTACGCCCAATTTAGAAATATCGCTTAACGCTTGCCTGACTTCACCATGCTTGAAGATCATGGAAGATTCGGTGATCTCAAGGGCGATGCTTTGAGGTTGGATATTGTAGAAGTTCAACATTGCTAATAGCTGCTCGGCAAAGGTCGCGTGCATCTGAATACTCGAAATATTGATACTCATCATCAACTCACTATCAAACTCACGTTGCCATATCGATAGCTGTTTGAGTGCAGAGTTCAGAACCCATTTCCCGAGCGGTACAATTTGCCCCGTCTCCTCCGCTAAGCTAATAAACTCATCAGGGCCTATGTTACCTAGCTCTTTGTCTGACCATCGAAGCAAGGCTTCAAACCCTTTCACCTTGTCGCTGTTGGTGTTCATGATCGGTTGATAGTGAAGGTTGAGATCGTCGTTTTCTATGGCGCGTGCCAGTCGATGGCGGATCTCTACTTTGCGATGCAGGGTTTGTGCTAAGTCTGGGGTAAACGTTTGGAAGCGGTTTCGACCATTCGCTTTTGCAAGATGCATCGCCATACCCGCTTGCTTTAGCAATGTTTCTTGGTCAACCGCGTTATCAGGGAAATGCGCGGTACCTATGCTGCAACCGACAGATAAACTGCCGATGCCTCTGATATGGAAACTTCGGTTTAAGGCATCAATGATGCGAGATCAAAGTAGTGGGATATTTTGATTTCGGCAGGTGTGGGCAATCACAATGAATTCGTCGCCACCAAATCGCCCTATCATGCATTTCTCATCAACCAACTGTTTAAGGCGTTCACCAACCTGTTTGAGTCGTTGGTCTCCGACAGTGTGCCCATAAGTGTCATTAACTAATTTGAAGCCATCAAGGTCGACAAACATCAATTCAAACGGTGAGCGATAGGCAATGCTGGTTTCTAGAAGGTTGCTGATCCCACGGCGATTATAAAGCTCCGTTAAACAGTCGTGTTCTGCGTTGTATCTGGCTTTTATCAGCTTCTCTTTTTGCTTTGTTGTACAGGTTAGGTTTAGCAGCAGTTCGCTTTTATCAAAGAGCCACTTTCCTTGCACATCAAAATGGTGTGCTCTGAAGGAGGAAACCTTGATAAACCAAGGCGCACCGGTTGTTGGTTCTCTATTCTGTAAACGTGTATGTACAAAAGTGATTACTATGTTTTGCGTACGGTAAATGTAGGGCTCTGATTCCAATATTGATGATCTATGACCAGTATATATACTGCCTTCGATTTTAATAAATACTGGTGATAGGAATGTCGAAAACCAAAGTGCTCATTGTTGAAGATGACCAAGAGATAGCTCGTCTAACGACGCTTTACCTCGAAGCTGAAGGTTACAATGTTAGCGTTGTTCATGAAGGGAACTTGGCACTTGAAGCGATCCGTAGTATTGAACCTGATTTAGTGCTGTTGGACTTGATGCTTCCAGGGATGAGCGGCGCGCAAATTTGCCGTCAAGCCCGTGAGTTTTACAATGGAATGATTTTAGTGCTAACGGCTTCCGCCGATGAAATGAGCGAGGTCAGCTTGTTTAAATTTGGTGCGGACGATTACGTTGCCAAACCGATTCGTGGCCATGCCTTGTTAGCGCGAATTGAAGCGTTATTGCGTCGAGCGACTCCCGTAAAAACTGCGCAAGAAACTACGGCTGAAAAACAGTGCGATATTGTAATCAACAGCTCTGCTCAAAGTGCCACGCTCTACGGCCAAAACCTCAAGCTTACTTCTGCTGAATTTGAAATCTTAAACCTTCTCGTTAATAACATCTGTCAGGTCGTGACTCGAGACCAGTGCTGTCAGTTATTTAGAGGGATAGATTACGCGTTCAACGACCGCTCGATTGATATGCGCGTGTCTGGGTTACGCCGAAAGCTGCGCATTCACGCAAAAGACAAACAGTTGATTCGTACGGTTCGCAACAAGGGGTACATGCTGGTTGCGTAAGTTCATTGCTACGAAGCTTCGCTCGGTTTCGATGTTTGCTCGCTTATACCTTGGGATTGTGACTGGGATGTCGGCAACGATATTTTTGTTCTTGAACCTTGGTGAGGGGTACATGCGACGCACCGAGATCGAAACCTTCCTCAATGATGGCATCTACTTTGCGGAGCAGTATGTTCGTCAACACAATCAAGAAAACTCACTCTATAAAGAGCTCGATAGAACAGGCTACCAACAATTTTATATCTTCAATTTACGCCTGTTGGAGAATTGGTCGGGCGAGGCGCCTTGCCAACAATGTGAGTTATACACAACCTTAAACGGTGTGCCGATATATCTAAGTGATGACAACCTCTATTCGACCGTGTTTCAGCTACCAAACTCTAAATTCAGTTTTGGGTTCAGTGAGGTAGGGGACTTTTTCTCTCCTGACATTGAATGGTACGAAGACTCAGAACGACACTTTTTGTTAGGGCTGTTGTTGGCTGTGATTGTGGCGATTGGAGCAAGTGTTTACTTACCTGTGAGGCGTTTTCAAGAAAGAATAGAGTTGCTCGTCGAGAAGCAGAAACAGTTTGGTAAGGGCAAGCTTAGTACTCGATCTGACATGGACGACATCCATCCTGTTTCTGATTTGGCCAGCAGTTTTAACTTCATGGCTGAAGAGATCGAAAGCAAAGTAAAACAAAGTCATATTTTCGCTCAAGCTATCCCACACGAAGTACGAACTCCGCTAAGTCGTATTCAACTGGCGACCGATATCCTAAGAAGGGGAGCCCCCGATAATCATCAGGTTCTTTTCGATGACATTGATACCTACATTGAGGATATCAACGAGCTCACGTCAGAAATCATCATGCTGTCGAAGTTGAATGTCATGGATAACTCTTTCTTTGAGCTCGTTAAAGTGACCTCCGATCTTCGTGAGTATTGCCTAGACCGAATTCGTTACTCGAAACTAGACAATGCCACCTTTGAATCTAAGGTACAGCTAGAGTGCAAGATTAAGTGTGATTGCTCAATGGCACGCTTGGTGTTCGATAACGTTCTCAAGAATGCGGGTAATTACACACAAGACAAAGTGTGGATGACGCTGGATGAGAACTCAGAAAACTGGCTGGTGGTGATTGAAGACAATGGTTCTGGAATACCAGAGAATAGGCGTGATGAGGTATTCCTTCCGTTCTCTCGACTAGACTCAAGCAGAACGTCGACCAACGGTGGATTGGGGTTGGGCCTCGCGATTGCTCTATCGGCGGCTAAAAAACTTTCTTGGGATATCAAAATCGACGACAGCAACCATGGTGGTGCCAAGTTCAGTATCGTGATTCCTAAGATCGCATAAACTGTAGCTTTAAGAACTCTTCAGGCTCGTCAAATAACAAAGCCACGGACTAATACCGTGGCTTTTTCATATTCCGATTTACAAGCTAGTGACTTCTTAGTTACTGCTGCCTAGAGCCTAGAGCCTAGAGCCTAGAGCTTAGAGCGATGAAGTCCATAAATAGCGTGGTCTACGATGCGGCCATTCAAGTTCTCGTTACGAGTTATAATACCTTCTAACGTGAAATGTAAGCGCTCACAAACCTTGCGGCTGCTTTGGTTACCGGTTGCGGCTGATATCTCTACCTTTTCCATATCTAACTCATTGAAAGCAACATCAATCAGCTTCTGGACAACGCGCGTCACAATCCCCTTTCCTTGGTATGTCTCAGATAACCAATAACCTATGGTCACCTTTTGCTTATCATGATCAATGGTATTGAAACTGCAGTTACCGACGACCTTGTCTTGATACACGATTGCACAAGTCATGCTTTTACCTTCGGCATAATCGTGTAGCGAGCGTTGGATGAAGATCCTAAAGTCTTGCTCGGTTTTACAATGTGGCGGCCACACGAGCCATTGACTTAGGTACTCATTCTGGCTTTGTGAGATTTCCGCGTAGTGAGAAGCGAAGCTCTCTTCAACCAATGCGATGGATAGTTCATTATCGATAACTGTTTTAAACATGTTTTTCCTTTTCTTATGGCTGCTGATTTTAGTGAATCTTAGTCGGCAGGGTATAATGTCGCATGATTTTTAATATGCAACCACTTGTAGCACGGAATTTTCGTGATACGTTAGATCTATCACGAAACTTATTAAACCTTACAATAGTTGTGTATATAATCATTAGCTATGCATTAGTATTGGCAGCCTAAATATATAAAAACTATAAAAATGCTAGGCTTAAATAATGAATCAACATTGCCAGGACGTGACCGTAGACCTAAGGAAGGCTCTATTCGGTATTGCTAAGGCGCTTGATAACGTCGGTTTCGAAAGCAAAAATCATGGACAGAGGGTGGGTTACATCGCGTATCGGTGTGCTCTGAGTGTGGGGTGGGAAGAAGAGCAAGCACAACTTGCGTTCTCATTGGGGTTAATTCACGACTGCGGAGTATCGCAAATTGACGAGCAGCGTAGTTTGGTTTCAGGGTTCATTCCTGACTCGAGTTACCACCATTGTCAAAAGGGGTACCAAATTCTAAAAGAGTGCCCGGTTCTTTCTATATTCGCTAAGCCGGTGCTTTATCATCATACCCCTTGGGTTGAGTTAAAGGCTATTTATATCAGTGAGTTAGAAAAAGAGCTAGCTGCTATCGTGATGCTTGCCGATAGGGTTGACTACTTGTATGGCATTACCTCTTCAGATCGTTATGGAAATCTCACACCCGATGGCAAAGCGAGCATCATTGAATGTTTAACAGAACAAGCGGATGAGATGTTCGAAACCAACCTTGTGCAACACATGTGTGAGTTGGTTGATTTGGATGATTTTTGGTTCTCGATGGAGATCCCTTACATTGAAAACATGAGGGATAACTTTGAACCTGTGCCATTTTTCTCCCAGCAAATGTCGCTGGATGAGACGGTGGCCTTTGCCGAGTTTATCGCCAATGTTGTTGATACCAAAAGTTCGTTTACCTTTAAGCACTCTTTAAAGGTTGGGCAGCTTTCAGAATACCTCGCCAAACAGCTGGGTTATTCCTACACCACTCAGCGCAAACTCTATCTGGCTGGGTTAGTCCATGATATCGGTAAACTGCAAACCCCTAATGACATTCTGCATAAGCCGGATTTACTCACTGAAGAAGAGTATTGCTGTATTAAACGCCATGCAACGGACACTCGATTCGCATTGCAGGAGTTGTTCAGTTCACCTCAGGTTTGTCAGTGGGCATCTAATCACCATGAAAGGTTAGATGGTTCGGGTTACCCAATGGGAAAAACGGCGGAAGAGTTGGATCAACCCAGTCGAATTGTTGCTGTGGTGGATGTGTTTCAAGCGCTAACTCAGTCTCGACCTTATCGTGGAGGCATGACGTTAGAAGAGACTCTCGCTATTTTGAGGGACCACGTTGATAACTTTAAGTTGGATCGAGAAGTGTTTGAGTGCCTTAATAAACACGCGCAATATTGCTTTGAATTATCGACAGACAAACGAATGTACGCGTTTTAACGCCACTGAATGCTTTCGAGGTGTGACGCCTAAACTCATACTCGGTCGAAATGACTAAACACCAGAAACAGAAAAGCGATAGCCGAGGCTATCGCTTTTTTTAATGGGGGCTTATCAGGATTTTTAGATCGAGATTAGTATCGCTTTAAGATCTCGATGATCGCTTGCTCAGTTTCCGCTGCGATGATGGCATCAATGTCATTATCATTTTGGAACAACTCTGATAGCGCCATAATCGTATGGATGTGGCTATCTGAGTCCATCGCCGCCAGAGTAATCGAAAGGTAAACGTCACCGTTGTCTTCTGACTCTAAATCAACACCCTTTTTGAATACCGTTACTTGCAGTGATGCTTCGTTCACACCATCTTCAGGGCGAGCATGAGGCATCGCAATTTTTGGTGCCAGAACATAGTACGCGCCGATGTCCTTGTGCTTTTGCTTGATAGCTTGAACATAATCTGTTCATTTCATAACGTTCCGTTACAAACCCTTGTTATTGACTGATGACTCAATAAATTTAACCCGATGTGTGAGCGAATTTATATAAATAACAATTATGTAAAATATTGATTTTATGAATGTTTACTCATTAAGTCGATTTTTGTTAGAACAGCCTATTCAAAACAATAAGATAGGTAAATCTATGAAAAAACTCGTCAGTTTACTGCTCGCTGCAGTATCGTTAGGGCTTTCTGGTTGTGCAACGGTATTAACAGCAGAACAAAGTGCGCCTCAACTCAATGAAGTTCCACAGGAAAAAGCGTTGACCGTCGCTGTAATCGATAAGAGACCATACGTTCTCGATCATGATAAAGAGCCAAAATTTGAGGGAATTATTCGCAGTTCGTTAGGTATTCCTTATACCTACAACACGGCGACACAGCAGCCAATGTCTCAATTTTTGACTGACAGATTGGTCGCAGGCTTGAAAAAACAGCAAGTAGCTGTTGAGTCGGTTGAGACGACGCCTGAAGAGGATATCACCAAGGTTGCTGAGCAGATGAAAGCATTCGACAACAAATCGATGATGTTTGTCTTGAATGAGTGGAAGTATGACTTCCACGCATTTACGGATAACTCTTGGTACAACGTTAATGTGATTATCTATGATGAAGCTGGTAATAAGCTACTCAGCAAAAATTTCCAAGGCGAGAATGATGTACCTGATGGTGGTGCAATCATCAATGAGATGCAACTGATCTACAAACAGCGTTTTGAAGAGATATTCCGAGATGCTGAAGTGAAAAGTGCCCTGCTAAACTAGTTATTCCCACTTTGATCTCATATTTTGAAAAAGCCACACTCTGTGGCTTTTTATTTTAATGATGGTTTTTTTGCATTATTTCTTGCTGGAAAAATTAATTATTGCGAGAAGTAGTTCGATTTGTACGCTTTATGACCGCGCGATCGTTTGCGTTAAAAAATGTGATGAAAGTCTCACTTAACTGTTTATACTTCTCTTCCGGTTTTAAGCCGGTGCTTAGCCAATACAAGCCGTCACATGGATATGTGAATGACCCCACGGACCGGACCAGCTACGTTCCACTGCTTGTATAAGGTGATTTTTTACATGAACAACTCGTTGTTACATTCGCTAACCCTGTTAGCTCCTTCATCGCGTAGCGTTTTGCTTGCGGTTCTTTGTCCTGTTCCTTTGATGTCATTTGCTTGGCTCATGTTCACTCTTTAAGGATTACTAGGACACATTATGAATATTCTATTTGGTTTTGTCGGTGTTCTTGCACTGATTGCTTGCGCGTACCTGTTATCTGAAAGTCGTTCTTCAATTAACTGGAAAACGGTCTCTCGTGCACTATTATTTCAAATCGGTTTTGCAGCCTTAGTATTGTATTTCCCTTGGGGACAACTGGCGTTAACAAGCCTAAGCAATGGCGTTTCGAGTTTGCTTGGTTTTGCAGACGTTGGTATCGCTTTCCTATTTGGTGATCTGGCTACTGAAGGTTTCATTTTCGCGATTCGCGTACTTCCAATCATTATCTTCTTCAGTGCTTTGATTTCTGCGCTTTATTACTTAGGCGTCATGCAAAAAGTGATTCAAATCTTGGGCGGAGCGGTGCAAAAACTGCTGGGTACAAGTAAAGCTGAATCTCTGGTTGCTACAGGTAATATCTTCCTTTCTCAGGGTGAGTCTCCTCTTCTTATTCGTCCCTTTTTAAAGTCTATGACTCGTTCGGAACTGTTTGCTGTAATGGCAGGTGGTATGGCGTCGGTAGCGGGTAGTGTACTTGGTGGTTATGCTGGCCTTGGTGTTGAGCTTAAATACCTTATCGCTGCAAGCTTTATGGCGGCTCCGGGCAGTCTGTTAATGGCGAAGATCATTGTTCCTGAGCGCAGCACACCAAGTGATTACGACCATATCGAACTAGATAAAGCTGACCAAAGCAACGTGATTGATGCATTGGCAAGCGGCGCGATGAACGGTATGAAGGTTGCGGTAGCGGTTGGTACTATGTTGGTTGCATTCGTGAGTGTGATTGCGATGGTCAACACTGGCCTAGAAAGCCTAGGTGAAACGTTCGGTTTTGCGGGTATTACGCTACAAGCTATCTTTGGTTACCTGTTCTCGCCTCTTGCATGGCTGATCGGTATCCCAAGTGACGAAGTATTGATGGCGGGTTCTTACATCGGTCAGAAGATCGTTATGAACGAGTTTGTTGCTTTCATCGACTTCGTTGAGAACAAAGCTCTGTTATCTGAACACAGCCAAGTGATCGTGACTTTTGCTCTATGTGGCTTTGCTAACATTGGTTCTATCGCGATTCAGTTAGGTTCAATCGGTGTTATGGCACCAGAGCGCCGTGCTGAAGTTGCAAACTTAGGTTTGAAAGCTGTAGCTGCTGGTACGCTAGCAAACCTAATGAGTGCATGCTTAGCGGGTATTTTCATCCTGCTTTAAGCTATATTCAGTTAAAGCGGACACTTTACTTACGGAGTTAACGTAAGGAGGGTGTCCGCTTTTTTGTGCCTGTTAATCAGGCGAAATCAGGTTTTGGCCGTCGACTGTGATTTGTCTATCGTGAGTAAAAGCTCACTCGGAAGAGTAATAGAGCCAGTTCCTTTTATCCGATATACTTGAATATCATCAGGTTGCGATTAATAACATTCGGCTTCGATTAAGAACATTCGATTTCGATTGAGAATATTCGGTTCCGACTAAGCATATCCGCTTTCGATTAGGAACAATGGCAACCAAGCTAAATTAATCAAGGGTCTCTCCATGAACATTCGCGTTCTCATCGGTCTTATTGTTACCTTCATTGGCTTGTTTGCGATGGTTTACCTAATTGCTGGCGGCGCTCAGTTTCCTATCTACCAGTGGCCAAAAGAGGCTTATCTCGGTTTGGTGTTCAGCGTGGTGTGGGGGGCTGGTGTCGCAGCGTCTGTAGCGTATTTCTTCTCGGCATTGGTGTTTGTTACTGTCGCCGTGGTTTGCTATGCGATCGGTTATAAAATCGGTGGGCTCTTTTCTTCAAGTTCTAAAGCTTAATCTTATCAAGGTGTGCTGATGTTCATTGAAGTAGGGCTGATTTGAATGCACTGGCTCGATCGTTGGAAGGTGTATCGCTATCATCGGAAACAAACTAACCGCTCGAATGGCGACAAGGCTAAAGTTTTAGGTTGGACTAGCGAAGAGAGTCAATTGTGTCGCTTTGAAGTAATCGCTCGTGCGGCGGACTTCGAAAAGAAGAGTGTTTTAGATTTGGGTTGCGGCTATGGCGAGCTGTTTGAACTGCTCGACAGCATCTATCGTATTCAATCTTATACCGGCGTTGACCAACACGCAGGCTTTCTTAAGAAGGCGAAGCAAAACTACACAGAAGATCGTTGTCAGTTTTTGGCGGGTGATATGAGCAAAATGAACCTTGAGGCGCACGACATTGTCATCGCTAGTGGTTCACTGAACTACATCTCTCGTGATTCTGATTATCTGACAAACATGATTACTCGCATGTATGAACTGGCGAATCAGACGGTGATTTTTAATCTTCTCAACTCAAGCCAGTATCCTTCGCGTAATACCTTGATGAGTTATCACCCTCAAGGTGTCTATCGTTTCTGTAAAACGCTCTGCGATGATGTCTCTTTAACGGAGGGCTACGCAGAAAGGGATTTTACGATAGTGATGAACAAAGCCGTGTCAGGAGCTTGATGTCGTCTTTGTTTTTATCTTTACGCAGGTTTTGATATTAACAACTTTTGATACGAGTACTGACGTAGTAAACAGCAAAAAGCCGCAGCCTTGAAAGGTATGCGGCTTTTTGGGTTCTATGACCAACCTAGGCTAGGTATGCTGCTAGTTCTTCGGTGGTTGGTTTTTAATAAGTCCGTAAGGGATGTTAGTAAATACCTTAGGGTTGCCTTCATAGGTCGGCGCTTCATTCACTTGCTGCCAATCGAGTAGCATGATTGCTAGCACATTGCGGTGTTCACCGTACTCAAGATCAAAATCACCAGTGATAGAAGGGATCATGCCTTGTTTCTCATCGATAGAAGCTTGAATCGCGAGTCGAGTTTTCTCTAGAACTGGGTCATCTTCTAAACCTGCCAGTAAGAAGGTCAATCCAACCTCAGCAATCACATCTTCTTTCGCACGCAACAGAATCGTATCGATGTTTTCTCTGAAGTAATCGTAGACCCATTGATGATCTTGCTCGCTCACTTGATGCTGATAGTACTCGGAATCGCCAAAGATGACGTGTGTCATGCCGTAGAGTTTGTTGCCAAATTGCTGACTTGAAAGCTTCTTATCTTCATCGTCTGGGTACGCTTTTTTGAAGGTTTCGACAAACTCATCAACGACATCTTGTTCACCCAGTTGGCGCAGCCAGTAGACTTGATTGGCGAGTTGAGCCGCCCACGCTTTCACCATGTCTTCATTGGTCACGTATCGTGAGAAGTCATAGCGACGAATGATTTCGCGTAGCTTGGCATCGTTCTTGTGTTCTAAACCGTATTCGTTAGCACGAGCCATAGAGCCTAGAAGGTCAACACCAAGGTAAAGGTATTCAGGCATGTGCTTGGTGATGTTGTAGCGTCGAATACTGCGCTCATCGTTATCACCAATATAAGATGCAACTCGCTTCTCTGAGTAGAGTGCGATTTGTTCCATGGTTTGAACGTCATTCGACAGGGTGCTGAGCTTGCTTGCCACTCGAGCCATGTCGCTCCACACCGCCGCTGAATACTTATCGTCTAATGTTTGACGATACATGCGCAGCCCGTAGTGACCTTCTTTGAATGCAGGCAGGGTGTAAAGCTGGCTTTCGTAGGTGGTGCGAATTAGGTCTGCAGATTGCTTGAAAGATTGTTCTTGAGAATTGAGCGAATCTGCTTGGGATTGAACGTTCACTGCGGTTGGCGCTTGAACGTTTTCTTGTGCGTGAACGGCAACCGAGGCTGATAGCAATGTACACAGTGTGATAGTTTTTAACTTCATGTCGTGAGGTACCAAGCTGATTATTAGTCTATGTAAAATAACATTGATGAATCCTTTAATGTAAGCGTTGAGTCAATACAATGTAAGCTTTATAAGGTTCACTAACCCTTTTTGATTAAACCATTCGTTTAGTAAAGAAGTTTGAAGTGATGGATCACTCAATATTTGATAGATAGTCGACGTCAGTATGGATTTTTAATGACTTAGCGGCATACTGGGGCAATAAGCCAGAAATGAGCCGTTATAAGGCAGTATATAGAACAATAGTGTTAGAGGTTCGTAAATGCCAAGTGGTTCTAGCAAGCAGTGGTCTGCCAGAGTAGTATCTTTTCTTTTTTTCCTTGCGATAGTAAGCGCAATTGAGTTCTTTCATGCCAAGCAATTAACTTTTCTTAAAAACGAATCGTATTCAGAGGCAAAAAAGCAACTATCCATTATTCGTTCTCGGATTGAAGCCGCGATCGTGTCAGATATGTATATCCTCAATAATTTCTCGACCTTAGTGACCATCAACCCCGATGGTGAGGTGAAAAATTGGGATAAGATTGCTGAGAATATCATTCAAGATGGCTTCCATATTCGACTTATCGGACTCGCCAAAGACGACATTCTAAACTTTGTTTACCCGATGGAAGGTAATGAGCAGATTCTCGGTATTAATTATCGTGATCACCCAAATCAATGGGAGTCTGTTGAGATAGCCCGTAATCTTGGCAACACCTTTATTGCCGGTCCTTTTGAGCTGTTTCAAGGTGGACAAGCCCTCATTGCACGCACTCCGATCTTCCGAGACCCGCCTTTCAATCAAGATTATTGGGGTGTCTCCAGTGCTGTTATCGGTTTAGATGAGCTGTTTGAAGATGTTGGAATCGGCAAGATAGAGAACAAGTATGAATTAGCAATTCGTGGTGCAAACAGTTCAGGGAAAGATGGCGCTGTCTTTTATGGCACTCAGGATGTGTTCGATAATGCGTTCGCCACTGAACAGGTGAGTTTCCCATACGGGGGTTGGTACCTTGCTCTCTCCGGTAACGAACATGTATTGATGGATGAGCCTTGGTATCGAATCCAAGCGGTAAGGCTGGTAGGCTACTCCATTATATTAGTGTTGGCGTTTGCCTTCTTTACTATTTATCGTCTGTACCGGATTGCAGATAGCCGCTCTATGCATGATGAGCTAACGATGTTACCGAATCGTCGATACTTCATGTATAGCCTCAAACAGGCCTTCAAAACCACTCAAAAACAGAGAGCGAGAACCTTTGCCGTTGTAAATATCGACCTCGATGGGTTTAAAGCAATCAACGACACTTATGGTCACGCGGCAGGCGATCAGGTATTGATTGAGTGTGCTAACCGCATAAGAAGTGAGCTGCGTGTTTCAGATATCGTTGCAAGGATAGGCGGTGATGAGTTCTTGGTCTTGTTGCCACGCATCATCGATGATCAACACGTATCTTCAATCGTGACTAAACTACGAAAGGCGATATGCTCGGCGCCAGTTGTGTACGAAGCGCACTCTATTTATCTCAGAATCAGTGTGGGTTGGGTTATTCACAATAGTAACTACAATGATGTCGATGCGCTCTTGAAAGCCGCTGATGAAAAAATGTACGAACAGAAGCGACAAGTTATCTAGGTTGAATTTTAGCTGCGATTAGAATTTAGTTGCTGAATGGGGGGAAAAGCCTCAGAATACCGCGCTTTGCTCCGTATCAATGTATTTGATGAGCAAAAGCTGAAGCAACGCACTTTTTAACGTGTTGCTCATACTAAATGTTATTCAACTGAGAAAATAATCTATGAGTTTTACCTCCCTTGGCCTTTCTGAACCGATCCTTAAAGCTATTGAAGCACAAGGTTACGATAAGCCATCACCAATACAAGAGAAAGCCGTGCCAGCTGTCCTAACGGGCAAAGATGTTATGGCCGCTGCTCAAACAGGTACAGGTAAAACTGCAGGCTTCACGCTACCTATTCTTGAAATGTTATCGAAAGGTACTCGCGTACGTCAGAACCAAGTTCGTGCGCTCGTGCTAACGCCAACTCGTGAGCTTGCTGCGCAAGTGAATGGCAGCGTAGTGAAGTACGGTATTAACTTACCGCTGACTTCGACGGTCGTGTTTGGTGGTGTGAAGATTAACCCTCAGATGCAAAAACTGCGTAAAGGTAGTGACGTGTTGGTGGCAACACCTGGTCGTCTACTTGACCTATACAACCAAAATGCAGTGCGTTTTGACCAACTAGAAATCCTAGTGCTAGATGAAGCGGACCGCATGCTAGACATGGGTTTCATCCGCGATATTCGTAAGATCTTAGCTTTCTTGCCTAAGAAGCGTCAGAACCTACTGTTCTCAGCGACGTTCTCTGATGATATCCGCAGCTTAGCGAAAGGCTTGGTGAACAATCCTGTTGAGATTTCAGTAAGCCCTGCAAACTCAACGGCAAAAACGGTTGAGCAAAGCATCTACCCAGTAGACAAAAAGAAAAAGAGCGCAATGCTAGCGAAGCTAATCAAAGATAACGATTGGCAACAAGTGTTGGTGTTCAGCAAGACGAAACACGGTGCGAACAAGCTTGCTCGCTTCCTTGAAGAGCAAGACATCACTGCTGCACCTATCCATGGTAACAAGAGCCAAGGTGCACGTACTAAAGCCTTAGAGAACTTCAAAACAGGTAAGGTACGAGTACTTGTTGCAACTGATATCGCCGCTCGTGGTATCGATATCCCGCAACTGCCTCAAGTAGTTAACTTCGATCTTCCTCATGTATCAGAAGACTATGTACACCGTATCGGTCGTACTGGCCGTGCAGGTGAAGTAGGTAAAGCGATTTCATTGGTTTGTGCTGATGAAGTGGGTGAGCTGTTCGGTATTGAACGCCTGATTCAACAAGTGCTAGAGCGTCGTGAACTGGAAGGTTTCTCTCCAGTAAATAAGTTACCTGAGTCTCGCTTGGATTCACGTCCAATCAAGCCTAAGAAACCGAAGAAAGCAAAACAGCCACGTGAACATGCTGATGGTCAACGCTCTGGTGATAACGCTCGCGGGCACAAGCCAGCAGGTAAGAACAAGCGTCATGTAGCTGGTAATGGTTCGGCTCCAAAGCGTAAGCCGACATCTGGTAAGAAACCTGCTGAAAACAACTCAGCTGCGACAACTGAAGATAAATCAGTAAGAAACAACGGCAGCAACTTTAAACGCGGTAGTGCGGGCAATAAACCTGCTGCAAATAACGCAGGTGCTCAGAACACTCTGAGCAAACCAAGCGGTGCGGGTAAATCTAACGGTACTGGTAAGCCAAACAACGCGGGTAAACCTGCAGGCAAACCTAAGAAGTCTGGTTACGGCGGTAGCTACGGCCCAAGCAAGTCGTCAAATAAGCCGACAAGCAACAAACCTTCGACAAACAAACCGTCTCGAAGCCGTTCTAAGCCAGCTCCTCAGAAGTAATCTTTTCTGAGATATTGAAAGAGCAACGAACATGAGTCGCTTTATAAAAAGGCGTCTCGTGGGTTAAGTTCTTTCTGTCATAGAAATCGAATAAGCGCGAATATTGAATCTCAATGTTCGCGTTTTTTTATGGGTGTTGTTTATGTTGAGTAACCTAGGGGAGGTTTATTGCTGTTTAAAGTGATTGAATCTAAGGGAAATATGATATTTTTGGGAAGGGTAATGAATCTTTAATTATTCATTAATAATAACATAATCACTAGCGTTTTTGTTGAATTTTGCAATTTGCAATTCCAGTTTGCAAAACAAACAAGGATATCCGGCCAATACGTGTCCAGATGCGTAGTAAATACGTGTTTTAAAAGTTGGCACGCATGCTGCATTAGTAATGGTGACCCTTCTTAAGCCGAGGGTCACCTAGCCAACTGACGTTGTTAGTGAACCTTTTTTGTTCACACAAAATATATGACCAATCACCCTTATTGTGATTGGTTTTTTTTGCCTGAAATTTAGGTTCTATTTTTTGTTATTACTTTTTTACTCACCACACTTAGAGTAACAGCTTGGTTGGCGTGGGCATTCTCCACCTCTGGAGCAGATAAGCCTCGCCTCTGTCTCAATCCCACGTTCAATCCAATTTATATTTAGAATCTTGGCTATTGTCGTGAGATCTTTTTTGATGTTACGCGGAATTGCCACAGAGCCACCATTGTTAACGCATGACGCTTTAAGCTGCTCTGCTATGTCTCTTGAATTACCGCCTTGAGCATCAATCGCAGGGTTGAGATCTATACCAGCACACAACACACGATTGTTACCCGCAGGATCCGTCATATTGATGGATTCACAGCAGTAGATTCTTGGCTCATCACCCACGTTCAAAATGGAGATTTGAGCCGAGCTTCCCGCTCGAGGTTCTGATAATCGACGGAACACAGCCCAATGTTGACATGGGTCAGCGACCGTTCTCATATTTCCCCAAGGTAGCGGAATCCCGTTCCCGCGATATACCGCCTTGAGTTTCCCCGGCCCATAAGCATCAAAGTAGTG
The DNA here is from genome assembly GCF_041467535.1 of Vibrio sp. 10N.247.311.47. Taxonomy (NCBI): domain Bacteria; kingdom Pseudomonadati; phylum Pseudomonadota; class Gammaproteobacteria; order Vibrionales; family Vibrionaceae; genus Vibrio; species Vibrio sp. 10N.247.311.47. Next base: position 168,018 of record NZ_JBFSUR010000005.1, on the reverse strand, counting down.
CCAGTGAGGGTAGGGCGATACTACAGTCATTCGACGCATCGCAACAGAGGGGGAAACCCCTGCTCTTTTGTGAACGTCGATTTCGTAACCAGTGCGGTCAAGTAGCTGCCTAAACGGGACTTTCGGGCACAGAAGTGCGCCAGCAAAGAAGCTGGATTCAAAGTCTCGCCATGCTTGAAGAATATCTTGGGAGTTGAGCTGTGAAGAGCCTGATACCTGGTTGTCGTCCCACGTGTTGTTGTTACCGACCGACAACACACTCTTTAGGCCTTCTTTGCTGTGCAGAATGCAATGACCGATATAAACCGAAAGGTCGTATTTCAGACGAGTTGGATACTCTTTAAGAATCTCGTTTAAGAAGATAGTACCGGGAGGCTCAAAGAAGGAGGTCACTAACTGCTTAGCGTTAATTCCGAGCTCATCGACGACGTCTTGCGGCGTGCGCGTCACCCAGCGGATGTTGATTCCTAGGCTTCTAGCGATGTCTATCAGGTCTTCTACGCTGAGGTTAAGACGTTTTAAGCCTACTTCTTCCGCAGCGCGCTCAAGGTCAGGGAAGTGGTTCTGGTTGCTCTCTTGGTGTGCTCGAATCAAGAGGTGCGCAAACTGGCGGCCTGAAATGCCCGTTTGTGACAGCATCTCAGGAATCGCAATTTGCAGGATGTCGTTTGAGAATAGGAAGCTCGGCTCGAGCGCCATGCCACTTATCCCACCACGATTCCCCTTATCAGGAGCAATGGCTTGTTGTTCAGATTCGTCGTCGAGGAACCACGTCGGATTCTTCTGAAAGACCTGTGCAATCACTTCCAGCATATCGATGCTCGGAACCCGCTTTCCACGTTCAATCATTGAAAGGTAAGAAACGGAAGGAGCACATTCTGGGTCGATTCTAATACAACGCGCAGACAGGTCTTCCATCGTTAAATGGTTACGTTTTCTTAGGTTACGTATTTTCGTACCTAGGAAATGTGACTGACGAACTAAACTTTTTGACAAGGCCATATTTGTAAAATTCACATTGTAAAATTTTTGTTGTGAAATTGTATGTAAAAAAGCGCTAATCTACAAACTAAGCAATTCAAAAAATGACAAATAAATTAAACGTTAGTTTGGAATAATTGCTCTAGGACACATTTTTGCTGTAGAAATCGGTGGTTATCACCGGACTGGTCAAGAGGGAAAGACTATGAATATGCTTACATTCGATAAAACAGAAATCCAAAAACAATCAAAGCCATTTATCGCTGAAGCTGTCTTTGCCGTGGAGACAATCAATGCTAATCAGCAAACTGAAAAGCAAGTGAAAGCAAAGCAGCTGCTTGATCGACTATTCCCACTAGAGAATGGCTCACATCAAGACGTAACCAGCTACGTAGTCGATTACCGCCATATTATGGCTTACTTTAAAGACGGTCAGCACAGCGGTCTGAAGCACCCTAAGCAGTTTGTAGCGTACATGGGTGAGAAGAACGACCCAGACTCTATCTTGTTTCGAGATGGCAGTGGCAGCCACCTAGAGGTGATGTTTGGTTGCCACAAAGGGACAGGTTGTATTGAGCTAGTAGAAATTGATGATATTCAGTTGGAATCATGCACCACGTTTGGCCAATCACCAATGGAAGCAACAACCACAATGCGTGAAGAGACCATTGCAGCGATGCGCCACTGGATCAGTTTGATTCAAGGTGACGCAAAGGGTAAACCAAAGGCATGCAGTGAAGATAAAGAGTTCAGAGCAAAGAGTGGTGAAGACTACTGCTTGAATTATTGCTTCCAGATCTAACGGTGAATCCTAGTTAGCTAAAGTAATTTATACAACTAAAGAAAAAAAGCCCCGAAGATAATGAACTTTGGGGCTTTCTAGTCTCAATACGAGCCGACTAATATGTCGATAAGAGCATTGTTGGTGTGTTTTACAAAGGCATGACTCGGTTACGGCCAAGTAATTTCGCTTCATAAAGTAGCTTATCAGCACGTTCAATCAGCGATTGAGCTGATTCGCCGGGTTCAAGTTCAGCGACACCAAACGATGCAGTGATACTGCCGACTTGTTGACCACTGCGGCGATCTTTAATCGACAGCTTTTCTAGAGAGCGACGATTGGTATCAGCGAGTTGACGAGCAATACGCAAAGACTTGTTAGGCACAATCAGCGCGAACTCTTCACCACCAAATCGATAGGCAGAAATACCTTCACGGCAACTTAACTTCAGCTTGCGAGCGATCGCTTTAAGCACCATATCGCCAAACAAGTGGCCATAGGTGTCGTTGAAATTTTTAAAGTGGTCGATATCGAGAAGAATCAGACACAAAGATTGTTGTGCTTCACACAGGGTTTCTATGTCACGGTCGAAAGAGCGACGGTTATAGAGTGTGGTTGTACTATCGAAAAGCGCATCTTTCTGAACTTCTACTAACTGGGTTTTTAGCTTGGTGATCTCTGAGGTTGCAGAGTTTAGCTGAGAGTTTAAAAACTGAGTAGAGTGACGAATATGACGGGATTCAGACACCAGCTGTCGAACCAAGGACATCACTTCATCAATAGATAAGCTTTCATTATCAACACGAGCCAAGTCCTCGAAGCTTTTATCGATCATGTCAGAAAAAGCGGAGGTGTCGGTCAGGGTGTCATTCATTGAATTGGAAACTTCAGAAACTAACAGTTCCAAATTAGCGCGAAGGTCATTGATATTGGTTTCGGATTTGCTGGCAACATAATTGTTGTATAGCTGCTCACCAACGGCAGGAGGACAAATACCGTAGTGTTCTAAAACACCATCCATGTCTTGAGTTAGCTGGGGAATAGCGTTATCGACATAGGTGTACCAAAGTGCGTAATTTGCAGGTGTCGTTGACACCCTGTTCTTCATCATAAGAGGCACCGCTTTTTTTAGATTTGCGGTGGATTTCTGAAATTCGTCTTTGTTCATTATTTTTACTGCAGATACCAAAACAACTAAGCCACTTGCGAACAAGGTTAGCGGATTTCGAAGGTCTTTGCTTTAAAAATTATATAATTAGTGGATGAGGATTGGATAAACAACTCATTTTTATTATGAATATCGATTGCGTATTCATAAGTACAATCTAATGGATTGTTCTTTAACCATATTTGGGCTTATCAAACTTTCGGTGTAGCGTGAGTTAGTATCAAAAGATTGCTGAGAAATGAGTGTTGTTGTCTCTGGAAGTGCATACAAAAAGTGAAGTTATTTGGGCGTCGAGCTTTAACTGAGAGTGGTTAGATTGGGAGGCTTGGCTGGTGATTTGTATTTGTTCAGAGTTAACGGGTGAAGCTTGCATCAAGAGGGGAAATGTTTATGAGCAGGCATAAAAAAGCGCCGACAAAAATCAGCGCTTTAAAATTCTTTTTAGCTATAAGAGCTAATTATTGAGCAACAACGTTTGCTGCTTGTAGGCCTTTTTGACCGTTTTCAACTTCGAAAGAAACCTTTTGGCCTTCTTTCAGAGTTTTGAAGCCTTCAGAAACGATTGCACGGAAGTGTACGAATACGTCAGCGCCGCCGTTGTCTTGAGAAATGAAGCCGAAACCTTTCTCTTCGTTAAACCATTTTACAGTGCCAGTATTTGTGTTAGACATAATTTGTCCCTTATTCATAAATTTTCTAAGTTGTTGATTGCATTTAATGCAATGCGCTGATAATTGAATTATTTAATATTGCTAAGAAATAAGGAAAAACTACTTACAAAAACGGGTAACGATTTTACATGTCAATTTTTTACTATTCATCTAACTTAAATAACTCCGGCTAACAGAGCGAGAGCATGTTAACACAGTCTTTTGAGATGTACACGCATTGCTTAAGAAATTTGTGCTTTTTTTGTCATACCGTGCGAATGTACAAGATTTACACTGATTTAGTGATAGTTTTGTCGCTTCGTCCAACACAACAAAAGGAAGCATCTCAGCTTCCTTTTGATCATTAGTATAGACGATATTAACGCTTAAAGTTGATATCTTCAGTTTGATCTAAATTTATTTTTGTTTTCGCTGGTTGAGTCTCTGCAATCACCTTACCGTGTCGTATTGAGTACTGCACTGGTACTTGGCGGCGCACTGCATCAAAGCCATTGTCAGCAGGAAGAATCAGTAAGCTACCTGGCTTACCTTCTTCGATGCCGAAGTTGTCTTGTATGTTCAATGTGCGAGCAGAGTTCTTGCTGATCAAATCAAGTGAGTTGTTGATTTGATCGTAGCCCATAACCTGTGTCACATGCAGTCCCATGTGCAGAACTTGAAGCATGTTCGCTGTGCCCAGTGGGTACCATGGGTCAAACACATCATCGTGGCCAAAACAAACGTTGATGTTTGCTGCTAGCATCTCTTTAACGCGCGTTACACCGCGGCGTTTCGGGTAATCGTCGAAACGGCCCTGTAAGTGAATGTTCACTAACGGGTTTGCCACGAAGTTGATACCAGACATCTTCAATAGACGGAATAGGCGAGATGCGTAAGCACCGTTGTAAGAGCCCATTGCAGTCGTGTGGCTAGCGGTTACTTTCTCGCCCATTTCAAACTTATGAGCAAGAGCTGCTAATGTTTCCACAAAGCGAGACTGTTCGTCGTCGATTTCATCACAGTGAACGTCGATCAGACAGTCGTACTTACGTGCAAGCTCGAACACGTAATGCAGAGATTCAACACCGTATTCACGAGTGAATTCGAAGTGAGGGATAGCACCGATAACGTCAGCGCCGATCTTCACTGCTTCTTCAAGCAACTCTTTGCCGTTAGGGTATGAAAGGATGCCTTCTTGAGGGAATGCAACGATCTGGATGTCGACCCACTCTTTCATCTCTTCACGAACTTCAACCATCGCTCTTAACGCAACGAGTGTTGGGTCTGACACATCAACGTGCGTACGAACGTGTTGAACACCGTTAGCTATCTGCCATTTCAGTGTTTGCTTGGCACGAGACTTTACGTCTTCGATTGATAGCAGTTCTTTACGCTCAGCCCAACGCTCAATACCTTCAAACAAAGTGCCAGAGATGTTCCAGTTAGGCTCACCAGCAGTTTGAGTAGTATCTAGGTGGATGTGCGGTTCACAGAAAGGAGTAACTGCAATGCCACCTTCAGCATCAAGGATGTCGCCTTGATGATTGATTTGCGCGCCATTATCGAGAATGCGAGAAAATTGACCATTTTCAATCAGAATCTGTTTCAAGCCTTCTTGGTCTTGAAGTTTCGCGTTCTTGATTAATAAGGTTGTCATAGTGTGTCCTTAAGCGGCCTGAGATTTCAGAGCTTTTTTGTTCAATAGAGGATTAAGCACGAGGTAACTGATTGCACCACCTAACACTGCGTTCAAAGGAACAACGCCAGGTAGGAAGTGACCAGCGGCTACGCCTGTTGCTACCGCGATAATGCCAGCCCAGTTAACGGTTTGGAACTCTGCATTTGCAAAATCTTTGTAACGTTTACGGTTCGCGAAGAAGTCGGCGATGATTACGCCACCAATTGGTGGAATCGCCAGCGAAAGGAAGGTTAACCAACCAACGAAGTTGTTGTATAACCAAAGTGCGAAAATCGTACCGATAATGCCGTTAATGATTGACATTGTAGTACTTGAGCGACCAGTGATGTTAGATAAACCCAAACCGGATGCATAAAGTGCATTTTCATTGGTTGTCCAGATATTCAAGCCAAGCACGATGATGGCTGGAAGCAGCAGACCTTGCGCGATCATCACATCTGAAATATCAGCCTGACCGGTTGCTGCTGCTCCTGCTGCGCCGAAGATAAACATCAGCGAGTTACCGATGAAGAACGCAACCATAGTAATTAATACTGCGCTTGCTGGCTTTTTACCAAAGCGAACGAAATCGGCCGTTAACGTACCCGCACTTACGAACGAACCTACAACCATTGCAAGAGCCATTGAAAAGTCCATTGGCGTCTCTGGTTTAATAAGTTGCAATTGCTCTAGTCCACCAACACTGTCTACCGCAGTCAGTACTGAGTAACCACCCAGAATCGCAATCGCAGGCACTGCAATCGCTGAAAGCACCATTAGCGCTTGAATGCCGAAGTACACTGTACCCGTCATCAATAAGCCAGATACGATAATCAAGGTGTTGGTATCAATGCCCGTTGCTTTTTGTACTGGAATAGCAAACATCGCAACACCCACACCAAACCAACCGACTTGTGTACCACCAAGTAAAGCAGAAGGAAGCCATGAGCCTTTAGTACCGAAAGAGAAACGAGCAAGGAGGTGGGTAGAGAGGCCAGTAGATGAGCCGATGTAGCCAAGAAAAGAAGTGTAAATACCGAGGATTAGGTTACCGATGAGAACGGCGAGGAAGAAATCGTTGAATGAAAGACCTGTCCCGAGTGAACCACCTGTCCACATACTTGCAGAGAAGAAAGTGAGTCCAAGCATTACCATGGTGAGTGAAGCGACTCCTTTCCTAGCCGATGTAGGAACCGGCCCTAGACTGTAGTTATTATCAGCAGCCATTTTTTACCTCCGCAAATGATCAAAATTAAAATTAACGGTCGCCGTATTGCAGGAAAACTTGCGCATTATGGTGATATAAATCACATAGTCAATGCTAATTTTGTCAATAATTGCCCATAAAAACCAGTTATTTCAGTAATTATCTTGTAAAACATAGGGTTATTTTCTGTCTTTATTTAAAAAAAACAAATAGAAAACGTTTTCTATAATGCGTTGGTTATCTGCTGTTCTTGGTTGGCTATGAATGCTTATTATTATACGTCTGAATGGGTGTCTGTATCGAAAAAGAGGGCGGTTGGCCAAACTGCAGGCAAAAAAATAGCCAATCGCAATAATCGCAATTGGCCTAGATATTTTGTGAACAAGAATAGGTTCACTAACAACGTCAGTTGGCTAGGTGACCCTCGGCTTAAGAAGGGTCAATATATACATTGCAGTTAGTGTGCCAACTTTTAAAACCACGTAAAACGGCAGTTTTATAGCAATCTGGTGCGTATTTGAGCGTTTAATTTGCGTTTTTGAAATACCCAATTGCAAAATGCAATTGCGATTTGCAACTTTAGAGTGTTTATTCGTTTTTCGGGTTTGTGTTCTTTCTGGCGACGAATGGTGAAATAAACAAAAAGCCCGTGCGATCTAAGAGCGCACGGGCTTGGGTATTGTTTCACCAATAGGAAGTATTAGATGGAGTAGAAGAAGTACAGTTGAGACTTCATTCTAATGATGATCCCGCGTATTACGTCTAGGAACGCCATAAAGCTGATAGGCTTCTCACCGCTTACCCACGCTAATCCGACAGAGCCAACAGGAATATCGTAACCCTCTGCCTCATCAATTTTTAAACGAACAAAGTGGTGCTTGTTCTGAAGGTTTTTGCCTGTGGTAACACGAACCTGCTCATCGATACCCAGCAAACTTGCTTGCGCTTCACCAGTGGCTTCTACAATGCCTTCTACGGTTGCAGAGAACACTTTTCCTGGGTATACCGCTGTCGCAAATTCCGCAGGTTGACCGACCTTAATATTACGAATCGCTTGGTGGTTAACTCGCATCAGCACGTACTTCTCTTCGGTATACATCTGGATACGAGGCATCATTGAAACACGCTGACCTTCACGAAGAATAAAGTTCGTTACAAAGCCGTCAGTCGGTGCCGTGACTTTGGTGCTGTTCAAGTCCCATTGTGCTTGTGCCAGTGTTGCCTTTGCTGAATCGACCTCAGTTTGCTTCTTGCTCACATTGGTTTCAGCTTTGTGGATGTTCAACTTCGCATTCTCGGCATCGACTTCTTTCTTGCTAAGCTGGGATTCCAATGTCGTAACGTTATACGTCGCTAAGTCTACCTTTGCTGTTTGTTGGTCGATGTCAGTTTCAGTGATCGTATGTTCTACCACTTTGTTTTGCTTCTGGTAACGATCAAGCGTCTTTGACTGCAGTACTAAGTCTGTTTTAGCCGAATCTATTTGTGCGACTGAAGCTTTGATGTCTTCAAGCGCCGATTGATAGCTGACTTTTGCAATGCTCACTTCTTGACGAGCTGTGTCTAAAGCGACCTCTGCAGACTCAAGTTGAACGCTGGCTTTGTCTCTTGCGATGACATATTTAGTGTCATCAATTTCGTAAATTAGCTGTCCTTCAGTCACATCCTGGTTTGGGTCGATGTGGACTTTGGAAGTTTTTCCCGACACATTAGTTGAATCGGGACGCAGCTGAATATGTGGAGACTGAACCACTGAGCCTCCCGATAGATCCATCGGAGTAAAATTGAGTAGGCCAACCCATACAAACAGCAACCAAGATGTACCCCCTAGGTACGCAAACGCCTTGGTGCCTTTGTTCCAAGGCATACCAACAAGTCTGAGTAAGTAAATGAACAGTGCCCAAATTGCCAAGCCTTCTAACATGTTTGGCTCTCCTCATCTTGCTTGTCGGAAGTTGTTTGCTCCTTGGTTGTGGTCGGTGACTTCCATGTGTCTCTTAGATTGATGATGGCTTTTTCCATATCAACGAAGGCCAAAATTACTGCTAGTACCCATACCCAGTGCCATACAAAACCAATCCATGTTAATGCGGTGATCAAACCGAGTTGTTGATGCTCTTTACTGTGAGCCTTGTTGATTGGTAATTCATGCACACGCCAGAAGCCGTAACATGCAGCAGCGATGGTTGCGACTAACACTACGCCTGCAACTACGTGTAGTGCGGTATCTGCGTCTGTTCCGACAAATGGGACACTAACTAAACTCATTGATATACCCTAGGTTAAATTGAGCACCGAGTGTTATTGATATCAGATTTAGAAGTTGATAATTTACCAATTACTTTAATAATGATGTCATTATGATTTGATCTGTAATAGTGACTTCTAAGTATGGTGGCTAATGAACAATTGTAACTTCTTAAGAGCATTGGGTATTTTGGGTATTTACCAATACGCAACGACTAATAAGGCTGTGAATACTGAGCAATTAGGTATTCCTAAATCGGTGTTTAATAACCCGATGAACCTTATCCCCGTAAGTGAAGTGGACAAATGGTATGGCTTACTTGAACAACAAACCGGTGATTCCGATATTATCTTGAAGCTGGCTGATAGAGTGGATATTGAAAGGCTAGGTCCTCTCTCTAACTGGTTTTTCTCGGGGCACGATCTGGCGTCGTCTATACGCCGAGTTAACATCGGGTTGCACTGTTTGCAGTCCGGGGCTTTTCTATATGGCGCTCAAGTCGGTAATTTCATCAAATGGTGCTACGACAATCCTGCTTATACTGAGGTGGGTAAAGTTCATGACTCAATTCGAGTTGCCATCTTTATGATGAAGATATTAAGGCGTTACTTGGGAGACGACTTTACTCCCGCAGCCGTCTCTATCGCAGGTTATCGCGAGAACACTCAACTCTATCAAGAGTATTTTGGGTGCAATATTCAGTGGGGCCAGCCACGAACTGAAATCTGGATACCAAGCCAGTCGAGGTTATCGAGCAATCAAGCCCCTTCTAGCGGCAAGATGAGCTTGGCAATGAACTTTCATGACTTAGATAATTACCTCAACATGCCTGATGCCGCGGATGAGCATAAGGTGACCTATGAGATGATCAATTACAGTCGCCATTTCGGCCTGCCAACACTGCATAAAGTGTCGAGTTTGCTTGGGTTATCTGAACAGCAATTTCAACGTCGATTGCATAACTTAGGCATCAACTTTTCTACCATTATGGGCTATGCGTTAAGTAATGTGGCGGTGGAGTTGTTGATGTATTCAGTGCCAATAGATAAAGTCGCGACGAGGCTCGGCTATACCAATGTCGCGAGCTTTAATCGGATGTTTAAGAAACATCGAGGTTTGACACCCAAGCAATATGTTGAGCGCCTAAAAACTGGCCTGTAACTATTCAGAGCTAACTTATGGTTCGTTTATGGATCAGGCTGGACAAGTAAACCATCCCCCAAGTACTCAAAATGAAAGGGGCGGTGAGTGGTAACAGTGACAGTTCATGAAAACCAAGTGTGATGAGACAGCTTAACAGCATGCCTAATAGGATTAACGGCCAACGGATTCGCGGATAGGGCACAAGTGCTAAAGTGGCAAGAATGGCGTTGTACCCGTAAAGACCTTGGGCTACCAGTTCGTTAGAAGCGCCAATCAACCCGCTAAATACGGTGCTAATTATTACTGCGAGCATAACCCAAATGGCATGCTTGATATTGTTGAGTGCGATGGCGACTAAGATAACGAGCCCCGACAACGCATTTTCGATGAAGCTGACTTGGCTTATCCCTTTTAACAACGGGATCACCACTGTTGGCAGGTTGAACCACGAGTTAGCCTCAATACTGATGAGTGGCATCAGTGCGGAATCAGGTGCAGAAAACGCTGACAGCTCAAAGGTTGATTGGATAATATAAATCAGCCAAGTGGTGAGGATAAAGGCGCTAGTGTAACCGCGATATTTCTCAAAACTGAATACGATGTGGGCAATCGGCACCGTGAGTAATGCACCTAACGCAGTCACTAAAGCCAATAATGGTGTCACACCAAAAAAGTTACCGATAAATAAACCAATCAAAGCGCCATTTAGCGCGTACATTCCACTATCAATGTCGTCAACTGACTTGTTGGTGTTGGTGTTGGTGTTGGTGTTGGTGTTGGTGTTGGTGTACATATAGCCATAGAAAGCTAATGCATAGCTGCAACTGGCGCCAAGTAAGGTAAGAAAAGCCAGCGCCAGTGACTCAATAGAAATGGCAAGCAACAGCAAAGTCGACGTCATGATAGACGGTGTGAAATAGACTTGCCCAATGCCATTGAGCAAGCCTTGAAACGGCAGAATATCCTTGTTCGTTTTCATCGTCTGATTACATTATTGAGTCATGTTAAATTTTTGTAATTCAGATTGTATACAATTTTATCAAGTTCACCATCTTCGAGTGTTAATTCTGATACCAGCGTTCACCATAAGCTTGTTGGTAATCTGGTGTTTCAATGATGCCTTCTTGTTCTGGAACGGTTTCTAACGGCCCAACAACAGTTCTATAGGGTAATACGCCAGCCCAAACTGGAATGTCCATATCGGCTTTATCATCATTCACTCCATGTTTACCAATCTTCACGGAAGCTTCTGTTAAAGGTATCGCCAACAACTCGGTCGCAGTGAGTTCTTTTTCATTACTGAGCCTCACTTCATCGGTTCTGCCCGGTGCGATTTGCTCAATAAAGATATTCAACAAGCGATCCTTTTCTTGATTGTCATCGATGACTGAAAATGACCCCAATACCACAGCAGAACGATAATGCGCACTATGATGAAATGCCGAACGAGCCAGCACCCAACCATCGAACAAGGTGAACGTTAAACAGGTTGGTTCTCCCTTTTTTAGTCCTTTTAGTAGGCGACTGTTTTTAGCTCCATGAATGTAGACTATATCACCCACTCGCCACGCGAGCATCGGGATGACCATTGGTCCTTGTTCGCCCTGCAATGCAATGTGTGCGATTAAGCTCTCATCAATAATTTGGTGCAGTTTCTCTTGTTCAAATACGGCTTTGTGAGCCCCTTTTTTAATCGTGGTTCTTTTCGTGTTAGATAACATAATCGCTCCTTAATCATTGCCTTTTGATTAATGTAGCGATTAACTGGTCTATTAAATAGAGCCACTTTTAAACACTATTTGGATCCAGTTATGCAGCCTATCGATGTCGGTGATCTACAGTTAGACGAACAACACGGCACGCGTCAAACCGCCTTGTTCCACGCGATAAGAGAGAAGATCGTTCAAGATTTATGGAGCAAGGGCAGTAAGTTACCTTCAACACGTAAGTTGGCTGTCGAGTTATCGGTGAGTCGAAATACGGTGATTTATGCGTACGAACAACTGGTTACTGAAGGCTATATCGAGAGTAAGCAAGGCTCAGGGTTTTATGTCTCGGTTGAACAACCAGAACACTTTCTAAGTTTGTCTAAGCCAAACAGTGTTCAGGATCCGAAGGTCAAACAAACAGTCAGTAAACCGAGTACAAACATAGCGACACCTAACGACATTAACCGCAGGTTTGCCCCAGGAGTTCCTGACTTAGATGCGTTCCCTTTTGCGAAATGGCAGAGGTTGCTGCAACGTCACTCTACACGTCAGAACATTGCGGGCAATCAAGAGGTTCAGGGAAGCTCAGCCTTGAGGGAAGCGTTGAGTGGGTATCTTGCAAGCAGTCGTTCCGTTCATTGTAATGCCGACAGAATCATCATCACCGCAGGTGCGCAGCAAGCCATCTCAATCGGATTAATGGCAACGTTAGCGATGGGCGACAAAATCCTCGTGGAGGAACCCGGTTATCGACAAGTACATAAAATTATCGATCTGTTGAGACTAGAGTTAGAAGGTGTAAGTGTGCGTGAAAAGGTGGGGCTAGATATTGAAAAAGTGTTGTCCAGTAACGCTAAGGCTCTGTATGTCACACCGAGTAACCAATACCCAATGGGCACGACTTTAAATACTGAGCAACGCCTTAAACTGATCGACTGGGCCAATCAACATCAGTCATGGATCATTGAAGATGACTATGACAGTGAGTTCCAGTTTGCTCATCGCCCTTATACCTGCATGCAAGGGTTGGCGGGAAAGTTGGGGTTCGATGATCGCATCATCTATGTCGGCTCTCTGAGTAAGGTTATGTTCAATGGCCTTCGATTAGGGTACTTAGTGGTACCAGAAAGTCTGGTGGCGAAGTGTCTTGAGATCAAAGACGCGCTTACTGGAGACACGGCGTCCCACACACAGGAAGCTTTGGCGGATTTTGTTCGAGAAGGCGACTTGCTGCGTCATATTAGAAAGATGCGTCGGTCATACAAACTCAAGTATGAAGCCATGATAGAAGCGATTGAAAGCGAGTTTAACGGTGATCTTGAAGTGATCAGTCAGGCAGCAGGGCTACATGTGACCGTGAAGTGGTATCAAGGTATATCTGAGACTGAATGGAGTCATAGAGCTGAGCTTGAAAATATCATCATTCGTCCGTTTGATTTTTATGAATATGGATCAAGTGATGCTCGTGATTGGAGTGGGGTGGTGTTGGGGTTTGGAAATATCCGATTGGCTGACATAAAGCCGAAGATCAAACAGATCGCTCGGCTTTTTTATCAGTAATATTGGTAGGGCTTGTTTACCATTTTCTGATTCATCACGAATCGAGTTACAACTTGTCGATAGAGACGGTGGGTTTACCTTTACCTAGCCACTTCCGCCAAGGGAGTGACAATGTCACAAAAACAGTCACAGCATAGAGCATCGACCAACTTAAACAGATAAACACCAAGGTACAGATGACCAATGAAAGCATGGCAGTGTATCTAGATGCGCCTGTTAGTAATCGGCAAGCGGCTAACATTGCGAGCAGATAAACCAGAACAAAAATACCGTTGGCGAGCTTGAGAAAGAACTCAAGGTCTAAATTAGACAGCTCACCAATCACACACGAAATAAGCACGACAAAGCCAATTGCTAACGTTGGGTAGAGCGGTACGCCGCGGCTGTTCAGTTGAGCCATTCGACTTGCAGGGATGTGTTGGCGGGCCTGAGCCCAGATCATCCGAGACAGGCTTTGTGTGTAAAGGTTTAGGCTGGCAAAGCAAGCAAAGAACCCCAGCACGCTGATGACGGTTTTGAAGCCATTACCAAACAGTTGTTCTGTTACCCAAGGGATGGATGCGGCATCGAATTCAGATGAACCGAAAGCACCCAGCTTAAGAATCACTACTGAACAAGCCCAGTACACTAGCCCCGCAACAAAACAGCCTGCAATGATGGCGATTGGGAAGTCACGTTGTGGATTTTTGAATTCCTCTCCCATGTGAGCAAAAGCTTCTATTCCGACAAAGCACCAAAACATGACAGCTAAAGCAGCGCCGATAGACCACATTGAATTGGATGAGATGGCAGGAAGAGCAACATCGGTTGCCGTGATGTCGGCTTTCCAAACAAAAGCGCTGACTAAGGCAAAAATCGACAATGCGATCACGGTTTGCAGTCGGCCAGAAGATTTACTGCCCATCAAATTGACGGCAATAAGCAGGGCGACGGTAAAGGATTGAGCACCAAGTGGTGTATCGAGAGGTGCGGGTAACAATTGTTGAGCAAAACCACCAGCCAGTGCAATGGCCGCTGGAATACCGACAGGAATAACACTCACAAACAACCACGCCACGCTTGTTTCTAATCGCTCGCTAAACGCCTGGCGCACAAAATAGGCAGTACCACCTGCATTCGGGTAGCGTTTTCCTAATGATGCGAAGGTCAGTGCAATCGGGCAAATAGCGATAAACAGGATTAACCAAGCGAGAAGAGACAACTGTCCTGCAATGCCTGCTGCGATCGCAGGGATCATAAATAATCCAGTGCCTAGCAAGGTCGTCGAGAGTTGTCCGATTCCTGAAATAAGCGTGATTTCTTGTTTGAGTTGTGTCATTCGCTCTCCTAGCTATTTGATTCTGGTCACGGTCTTCCAGTAACTTTCTTCTGGTGTGTGAGAAGTTATGATTGAGAGCATACATTGTTGACATCAATAATACAGCTAGCGAAACGTCGTAAGACACCGTCATTTTAACGGTATTAATCCGATTCAGTGTGAAAGTGTCGGCTGTCAGAATGGCTGTTATAAGTAGGAAAGTTGTGTCAAATTAGGCGTTATAAATAGAACAATAAATGAAAAGAATCAGAAGCATGGATAAATTTGATCGCCAGATTTTGGATATTCTCAAAACCAATGCACGATGCTCAGTGAGCGATATCGCCCGAGATGTCAGCCTCTCGCGCTCAGCGGTGAACGCCAGAATCAAGAAACTGGAAAGCGACAAAGTGATTACGGGCTACTGCGCTCAAGTGGCAGAACCCAACCAAACGAAGAATGTGTGCGCTTATATCTTGTTGAAGTTCGACATGTCGAGTAGTGACCATAGTTGTGAGTCTTACGCGAAACAAATCCAGAGTATTGATGAGGTGCAATGGTGCCACTCTATTAGCGGTGAGACAGATATGATGTTGTACGTGGAAGTGGAAAGCATGGAGAGCTTGAACCGAGTTCGCGATCAGCTGCAAAGTTACCCGGATCTTCGCCACTTAATGACTCATACGGTTTTGACCGAGTTTTTCAACAAACAGAATGCGACGGTGCATTCATGTTAGGCAATATCAACTTAAACCTACTGCGTTCACTGCATGTACTTCTTGAAGAGTGTCATGTGAGCCGTGCCGCCCAACGTTTGCATATCACACAATCCGCGGTGAGCCGTCAGCTCAGCCAGTTACGTGATTTGTGTGGCGACCCTTTGCTGGTCCGTGACGGCAACAAACTGGTGCCGACCAACCGTGCATTGCTACTCAAAGGTAAACTCGACGACCTGCTTGGCGAGTTTGACCACCTGTTAGATGATAAACCCTTCGAGCCGCAAGACTGGCAGGGTGAATTGGTGTTGTCTTCGAGTGATTATGTCGCTCAGTATATTCTTCCTGTGATTGTGGCAGAGGTGTCTGCTGAAGCGCCGAACATTAATCTGGCTTATCGATTGTGGCAGCCAAACTACCTTGAAGCACTGAACGAGTCTGGGATTCATTTGGCTTCCAGTATGTTTCCCACAAAGCCAGAACATGTCTCAAGTATCAAACTTGGTGAAGATAAGTCGGTGTGTTTGATGCGAAAGTCGCACCCGCTGGCTCAACAAGCGGTTTTGAGTGCAGAAGATATTGTTCACTACTCTCACATCAAAGTGACGGGTGGTGGAGATAAAGACAGTTACGCGGACATAGCATTGAAGAAGCAAGGGCTGAAGCGAAGAGTGGCTTTACAGGTTCCGTTCTTTTCATCTGCTGGTACTGTGTTATTGCAAGACGACTATCTGATGATCGTGCCAGAACATATCGCCTATAACCTAGGTCGACACCTCGATACTACCTACTTTTCGTTGCCATTTGATACGGAAATGCATACCTATTGGTTAATGTGGCATCCTAAATATGACAACGACTCTGCCCACAAATGGGCGCGAGAAAAAGCATTCCAAGCCATGCAAAAGTCGAGTTACAATATCAGTATGACTTGAAATCATAGGTGTGATGATAATCTTTGATTTCAAATAATACCTCCTGCGAATTATGGTAAGTGCCAAGTATTGAGTATTAAGCGTAGAGCGTTCAGCTGGAACGCTTTATTTTATTAGGAATGGAATGATGACAGTAACAATTTGGTTTTCTTTATTAGCGATTTGCTTGTTGGGTGCAATGTCTCCGGGCCCAAGCTTGGCGATGATCGCTAAACACAGTTTGGCTGGTGGCCGTATGAACGGGCTTATCGCAGCTTGGTCACACGCTGCTGGTATCGGTATTTATGCGTTCGCAACCATTGTTGGTTTAGCCGTTGTGCTTGAGCAATCCCCAATGTTATTTAAAGGTATTAGCTTAGCGGGGGCTGCTTATCTGCTTTATCTTGGTGTTAATGCGTTACGTTCGAAAGGTGGTGTTGCCGCGAAATTAGAAGCGGGTGAAAAGATGAGTTACATGCAGTCTGCTCGTGAGGCTTTCTTGATCTCTATCTTGAGCCCAAAGATCGCATTGTTCTTCATCGCTCTGTTTAGCCAATTTGTAGCGCTAGGTAATGAACTGACCAATCAAGTGATTATTGTCTCAACGCCGCTGATTGTCGACGGCCTTTGGTACACCTTTATCACCTTGGTACTGTCTAGCCCGTTGATTGTTGAACGTATTCGCTCGAAAGCTCAGTTGATTGATCGACTATCTGGCGTGGTGCTGATCCTGCTTGCTGTTCGCGTGGTGTGGACGATATAGCAGTAAACGATAAGAATAAGTAACTAGGGTCTGTTAACTTTTAGTGGTTAAATTTTGTTCGAGATAGAATCGTTTTAGGCGCGGCAAGGAGTATGTAGCCTAGTCATTCTAAGTTAATACTTCTTAACAAAGCATAAAACGATTCTAGCCGAACCCTTCGGGCAGCCTTTGTGGTTCATTTCTACTGCGTTATCGGCTTCTCATGTAGGCTAGCTACACTTCAAAGCCTCTGCCTTGTAGAAATTTCCCACAAAGTGCTGCAAAAATCAGCTCTAAAGGTCAACAGACCCTAGACGTTCACCAGAAACGACACTCATTAAAAAAGGCTCACTAGACGTTATCTAGTGAGCCTTTTTGATTTCTCTGGATTAGCTTTTGGAAGACTTGAGCTTATTAGCCTTCAGAGTTCAGTACGGCATCTAGCTTCGCCATCGAGTCTGAGAAGTAGGGGTTGTAGGTCAAACGCGCATGGTTCTTCCCTTCTTCACGATAGCCCCAAGCTGAGTACCAAACCTCACTGGTTGCATTGCATTGTTCTTCAAACCCTTCTGCCTGACCATTGGAGCAAATCTTCTCGCTACCATTGATTCCGTAATAAGGGTTGTTTGGTGAGAACAGTAAGCCCATGTGAGAGCCGTTCGAGATGCGTTGCTCTGGGATCTTCATGCTGTACTGAACAGCGCGAGGATCCTCGAGAGTCGTCTCTCCTTGCCAAACCAACACATTGTTTGGATTCGGCATAGATTCAGTAAAGGCTTGCTGAACGTAGTTGGTGTCAATCACGCTGTCGTCTTCACTCATCATAATAAAAACTGGTTTATCGAAGTGTTTATCTTGTAAGTCACCACGTACGACTTCTGATGTCTCGTAGTAAACCGATGCACCATTCATTGGCAACGAGTTGTAACGCAACACATTGTCTTCAGGATCTTGATCCGCCCAAGTGACAAAGTAGCTTGCTAGTCCCGCGTATTGAACGGCAGACGAGCTCGGTTGAAACGCAGGTGAGAACAGCAGTAACCCAGAGATCTTTGGATCGTTCATCGCCTGTGAAGTCACGAGGTTCGCGCCGGTTGAATAGCCGCCTAGCCAAACAGAATCATACTCTTGCTCAAGTAACTTCGTATGATGAGCCACCACACCTTGCCAATCTTCTAGGCTCGGCTGCATTAAATCACCCACGCGACTGCCGTGACCCGGAAGTAATACGGTTCTCACTAAGTAACCTTGCTCTGCCAAATGGGTAGCGATGTCTTTAAATGAGTAAGGTGAGTCGCCTAATCCATGAACCAATAATACCGCCTTGCCGTTTGGCGAGGTTGGTTGATACTCGGTTGGTGAATTGAGTTGGATCTCGAGTTGCTTGTCTTCCGTCATGAACACGCGGTTTTTCAATAACCAATCTTGTGTGTCATTGACGTAGGCATCAAAGCTGTCTTGCTGATAGCTAGGCAAGTCTGGAGATGTTTCGTAAGCGGGTATCGGTGTCTCGTTGGAACAACCAACGAGACTTAAAGTCGTTAAGGCCAGCAGTGCTAGGAGGGGCTTTCTTTGCATTATGTAATCTTGTCTCTGTTGTGCTTTCACTATGTCTGAAACTAAAGTTTAGGTTACTTTTTGCTTGAAAGGTCTTCGTATTCACCTTCAATAACACCGGCATCATTGGTTGATGACTGACGAGTGTTCATATGAGCTGCGAAACCTTGTTTCTTCATTTGATTCTGAATGCGCTTGCCAGTAATTAAAGCTGCAATAGCTAAAGGAATAGCAAGGATCAAGCTTGTGAATAACGCCAAAAGGCCAGTAAACAATGCAACAATCGTAACTAATATATTTTTCATATTCATTCCTCTTTTTCTATGTTGTTACTTTATCGCTTCTATTCTGAACGAAACATGAACGCCGTTAATAAATCTCTGAGAGTCACTATGACACGGATGTGTGCTGTTAGGGAGTTTATATGTAGTCATAATCACGCACTAAAAACATGGAATAAAACTAAGTTTAATAAAATCAATATGTTAAAAGTTGGCACGCTTGATGCTCTATAGGGGTTGGAATAAGTCACTGTAAGCAAAGTACTTACAGTTAATAAAAATTACTGGAGCCCTTATATGTTCTGTATTCAATGTGAACAAACAATTCAAACCCCAACCGTAAAAGGCTGTTCTTTCGCACAAGGTATGTGTGGTAAAACTTCGGAAGTATCCGACCTTCAAGACGTGTTGGTGCATTCTCTTCAAGGTGTTTCTTTTTGGGCCAATTTGGGCCGTGCGTGTGATGTTATTGATACTGAAATCGACGAGTGGGCGCCAAAAGCGTTTTTCGCAACACTAACCAACGTTAACTTCGACCCTGCTCGTATCATCGAATTCGCACAACAGTCCCATGAATTCAAGCAGCGTTTAGAGCAACAGGTTCGCGCGGCAGCGACATTGATTGGTTTTGAGATCCCAGCGCTTTCTGCTGCTGCTCAATTCGACCTTCCAACGGACTCTTCAGAGCTATTGGCGCTTGCCCCTCAAGCGGCGGTAAACCGTGGTCACGACTCTCAACACGAAGATGTGATTGGTCTTCGCCTTCTTTGCCTATACGGTCTAAAAGGTGCAGCAGCTTACATGGAGCACGCACGTGTTCTTGGTCAAACTGATAATGCTATTTTCGCTGAATACCATGAAATCATGGCGTTCCTAGGTACAGATCCATCAGACCTAAAACAACTGTTAGATACGTCTATGCAGATCGGCTTAATGAACTACAAGGTCATGGAAATGTTGGATAAAGGCGAGACAGATACCTTCGGTCACCCTCAACCAACAACCGTGAATGTGAAGACGAAGCGAGGTCACTGTATCCTTGTTTCTGGTCACGACCTGCATGATCTAGAAAAGATCCTTCAACAAACGGAAGGCAAGGGCATTAACGTTTACACCAACGGTGAGATGCTACCTGCACACGGCTACCCTGAACTAAACAAGTACCCACACCTTGCGGGTAACTACGGCAGCGCTTGGCAGAACCAGCAAAAAGAATTTGCGAACTTCCCAGGTGCGATCGTAATGACATCTAACTGTCTGCTTAACCCAGATGTGGGCTCGTACGCTGACCGCCTATTTACGCGTAGCATCGTAGGCTGGCCGGGTGTTGCTCACCTTGAAGGTGACGATTTCAGTGCAGTGATCGATTGTGCTCTTGCGCAAGAAGGCTTTAAGCATGACGAGATCGAGCAAATGATCACTGTCGGTTTTGGTCGTAACGCCTTGATGGAAGCAGCGCCTGCGGTTGTTGAACAAGTGAAAGAAGGCAACATCAAACACTTCTTCCTAGTGGGTGGTTGTGACGGCGACAAATCTGAACGTAGCTACTACACAGATTTCACAGCTCAAGCGCCAGAAGATTCAGTAATCCTGACATTGGCATGTGGTAAATTCCGTTTCAACAAAAACCAATTCGGCGACATTAACGGTATTCCACGTCTGCTCGATGTTGGCCAATGTAACGATGCATACTCAGCGATTCAGCTTGCTCTTGCGCTGTCTCAAGAGTTTGATTGTGGCATCAACGAACTACCACTAACACTTGTTCTTTCTTGGTTCGAGCAAAAAGCGATCGTTATCCTGCTTACTCTGTTCGCACTGGGTGTGAAAGGTATCTACACAGGCCCAACAGCGCCTGCATTCCTAACTGAAAACCTACTAAAGATTATTCAAGACGAGTTCGATATGCGTTCTATCTCAACGCCAGAGCAAGATCTTAAAACAATCTTAGCGGCTTAATCTAAGCCCACTCCCAAGCCCCGTTGTTGCTGTTCTCTAGGAACGTGCAGCGGCGGGGCTTTTTAGATTTAATTCTTTAGTATCAGTGAGGTGTGTGAACTATGTATGCATGGTCGGATAGCGATTCAATCAATTTAGTGTGTTTAAAGAAATGGCACGAGACGCCAGATACGGTCAGCTTTGAGCTTGGCAGTATTCCACAAGATTTACATTTCAATTTTAAGCCCGGTCAGTTCATCACCTTGGGTTTAGATATGCCGACGAAAACGGATTACCGTGCTTATTCCGTGGCTTCTTGCCCCGAAGATAACCGCCTGAAGTTGACGGTCAAGCGTGTGGAAGGTGGCTTGGTTTCGAACTTTATTGTTGATGAGCTTGATGAAGGTGACGAGGTTTCTGTGTTGAAGCCGGCAGGCTCGTTTAACTGTATTGATTGCATGCCAACGGCAACAAAGAAAGTAACGCTAGTGAGTGCGGGCTGTGGCATTACACCCGTAATGGCGATGGTAAAATATTGGCTGTCTCAAGACAGTGACATTGAGATTGATTTCGTCCACATGGCACGCAACAAGCTTGAGACTATCTACTTTCAAGAACTTCATCAGCTCGATGAATCACATGCGAATTTCAACTTAAAACTGCTGTTAAAAGACAACGAAGGAACAACCGCCCCTCAAGGTCGTTTAGATAAAAACTGGTTGGTGAAACTGAGCCCAGATATCTTAGATAGAACGGTTTACCTGTGTGGGCCTGTCGGCTTCATGCAAGATATTGAGAGTTATCTGAAAGAGCTTGAGTTCAACATGGATAACTTCTATCAAGAAAGCTTTACTCCTGCTACTCAGGATGCTCAATCAGAAGCGTCAAACGCCGAAATTGCTGACGATACGAATAGTGCTGTTAAGGTATTTGTGCCTGCGTTCGGCGCTGAAGTTGAAGCGGAAACTGGCACACCATTGGCGGATTCATTAGAAAAAGCAGGCGTTCCAATTATTATCGCTTGTCGTAGTGGGATTTGTGGTTCGTGTAAATGCAAAGTGACCAAAGGATCTGTGGAATCAAGCAGCCAAGAAACATTGACGCCAGAGCAGATTGAACAGGGCTACGTGCTTGCATGTTCAAGCTCGATTCAGTCAGATGTTGAGGTTGAGTTATAACAGACGTAAAGCTGTGCAAGAGTGATGAAGACAAGATCTTATTATAGCGATAAAAGTTAGGGCGCTAGATGTAAAAAGGCCACCTAGATCAGTTAGAGAGAGCAGATCTAAGTGGCAACCCTCTTGTTTATACGGGGGAGTAAAACAAAAGGGGTTGCGAAGTCCATACAGACTTCGCAGATATAGTTATTATGTTGTGGAGCTTGTTGCGATGGACGTATCTACAAGAGCGAAGTTAATTAAACTTCTGGGTATGTCTTGTAGCGTACACCCATCATCTGTTCCATACAGTGAACAACTTGGCAGCTGTAGCCAAACTCGTTATCGTACCAAATGTACAGCACGGCACGGTTGTCTTGTGCGATAGTCGCCACACCGTCAACCACACCTGGGTGACGAGAGCCAACCAAGTCGGTAGATACAATCTCAGTCGAGTCTGTGTAATCAATTTGTGCAGACAAAGCAGAAGACAGCGCCATTTCACGCAGGTACTCGTTCAACTCTTCTTTGTTTGTGCCTTTCTCAAGGTTTAGGTTCGCAACTGCCATTGAAACGTTTGGCGTAGGAACGCGAATCGCATTACCTGTTAGCTTACCTTCCATTTCCGGCATCGCTTTTGATACTGCTTTAGCAGCGCCAGTCGATGTCAGTACCATGTTCAATGATGCAGCACGACCACGACGATCACCCGAGTGGAAGTTATCGATTAGGTTTTGATCATTGGTAAATGAGTGCACCGTTTCGATGTGACCAGACAGCACGCCAAACTTGTCGTGAACCGCTTTCAATACTGGCGTGATTGCGTTAGTAGTACAGCTTGCTGCAGAGATGATGGTGTCTTCTGGCTGAATAACATTTTCATTCACACCAAATACCACGTTCTTGATGTCGCCTTTACCAGGTGCAGTCAGTAGCACTTTCTTCGCACCGTTACACGCAACGTGTTGGCTCAGGCCTTCCGCGTCACGCCATACGCCTGTGTTATCAACCACAAGTGCATTTTCAACACCGTAAGCCGTGTAATCCACTTCTTCTGGTTTGTTTGCGTAGATAACTTGGATGAAGTTACCGTTAACGATGATCGCTTTGCGTTCTTGGTCTACAACAATGCTGCCGTTGAATTGGCCGTGTACAGAGTCACGACGAAGCAGGCTTGCACGTTTTTCTAGGTCGCCATCTTTGCCGCCGCGTACAACGATTGCACGTAAACGCAGTGGGTACCCCGGGCCACTTTTCTCGATCAACAGACGAGTTAGCAGTCGGCCAATACGACCAAAACCGTACAATACAACGTCACGAGGTTCTGTCATTGCATCGCCTTCAAGCGATTCGATAAGTGCAGTTTGTAGGAAATCATCCAACCCATGTGTGTGTTCGCGATCTTGCCAGAATGAATGCGCAAGGCGACCAACATCAATACGACATGGAGATAAGTCCATAGAGAGAAGGTGTTGAATAATAGGTTGAGTCTGTTCTGCTGTAAGAGGAGAACCAGTGTAACGTTTTGCGATGCGGTGAGCTTTGATGATGTCGATAGTTGTCGCGTTAACTAAGGTCTTACCAAAGAGGATAACTTCTACGCCTTTTTGACGGTATAACTGACCTAAAGTTGGAGCGATGGATTCAGCAATGGTTTGACTAGTTTGCCAATCTAGGAGGTGCTTTTCGGGACTCATCTTTACTCGGGACCTTTCACGTTAAGTTTCTGCATTCATGGCGGTTGTAGGGAAGCCAATCAGCATAGGGGATTTGAGGCATCAGTCTGTGGTCTTTATTGCCACTTAAATGTGCTGATATACCTTGTGTGCAACTTGTAATTTTTATGTGGCAGGATTGTAAGGTACGACGGGTTATTCTGCTAGGAAAAATAAATGCAGACAAAACATCTGTAAATTGGCTTTATATTAGCCATAAATCAAGATTTGAACGTCGATAAAGACTATTGACTTTAATAATCTGTAGCACTTATTTTTCGTCAAAAAATACTCAATTCAAAGGATAATATGTAATACAGGTCATATTGAACATTAAAGGTGTGATCGCTAACTCAAGTTACACGTAAACAGTAAACGATAAATAAGGGAATTAACGAGTATTGATGTTTGACCTTTGAATAAGCCTAGCTTGAGTGTGAAAAGTGCATCACGCAAACGATTGGATGTCACAATTTTAACCTAACTATCCACTTTGTTAGCACGCAGAGTCATTATTCACAGTCTAGTTGAGCCGCAGAATGTGGATGTGTACTTGTTATGCCGGTGATAATAACTGGAGAAAACGTCTTTTGTTTACATTTTGCTCACTAAAACCTCGCTTGCTTACATCTCATTTGTAGAAACCTCCTCGAGTAGACCTCTCTCACGTAACGTTCACTTGTCTAAAATCGGCTTGTCTCAATCTCACTTAGTAAAGCAGACTCCTCCGCTTTAAAGCCCTGTTTTGGATGCCTGTTGATTCTAATTTTTCGTTCTGGGCTCAGAGTATCATTTGTTCATATCCAATTTGATCAATAACCCCCTGTTAATGTCCTATTCTTAATTTGGGCTAGGTAAATTACTTTCGGGAAGGGAGTCGTTATAAAAATGATAAATATGTCAATTAGATGGCGTCTTATTTTTCTTTCCACGGTTTCTGTACTCATTATGTTCGGGTTTACAGTGAATGAAGTGCTTAAGAACGATGAGAAGATGAATCACCTTGAAACAACGCGTATTAAGGTCGAAGCGCTTCAATTTTTTAATACGGTTTCAAGTGATGCTTATCGATGGTTGGTGCTGTCTAATGATTCCCCTGAGAAAGGTCAGTTGCTTTTAACACTGCAATCAGAACTGGATAGACTGACTCAGTATGGAATGCGACTTCAACGGTTCGACAGCAATTGGAGTATTGACCCTCAGTTAGCTGAATTGAAAAAGTTGTTGATGATCCTAGCTAGTACACCTGAAACGACAGACAGCAGAAAATTGACAGAGCGCGCTTTCGACTTGTTAAAAGACGTGCTGATGGAGCTGTCCGAATATCGCATGGCCTTAGTCGATGGCAATATTGGTCAAGCGGAAGCGATGTTTATCAATCTTACGCATTATGTGTTTTGGACTCAGAGAGAAGCGTGGTTAAGCTTCAGTTTGTATCGCTCGCCCGAGCTAAGAAATCAATATTTATTGAGCTATGTAGGTGCGCTAGAGAGGCAGCAACAGTTGCTTGATACATTTTTCCGCTCTGATACTCGTTCACCTGAAATTAGGCAACTGCTAAACGCGGTCGCCAAAGATGATTTTCAAGACAAATTTATATCTCGAATCCTCAAAGGGGACTTTTCATCACCCGAAATATATCAACACTTGAAAAGCTTAGAGGTTAAAAAACGGGCTATTTCAAACGCGATTGGCGCTTACACCAATCAAATACAGTTTGAACTGACCAAGAATATCGCGTTGCAGAAAAGGCAAACCTTGGTCATGACGTTGCTTATACTCATCGCTTCTGGTGTTTTGATGTGGCTTGGGGTTGCGACATCTCTGCGCTTAAACAGAAACCTGTCGATTATCTTGAAAGGTGTGTCGGAATGCGCTGATAGCTACGGCCAGCCAAAGGTGATTCGTATCCAAGGGAACGATGAGCTTGCCGAGTTCACTGAAACCCTAAATCGAGTGATGGAACGCAACTATCTGCACAACAAAGAGTTGATAACAGCAAAAGAAGACGCGATTTCGGCTAACAAAGCCAAAAGCGCATTCTTAGCAAATATGTCACATGAAATACGCACGCCACTTAACGGGATCATTGGCATGGCTGAGATCTTATCTCAAAGCCAACTGAGCCCAAATCAACAAGAAGTACTGGGGGATATCGAATCGTCTTCTCACTCTTTACTGGTGCTGCTGAATGACATACTCGACCTGTCTAAAATCGAGTCGGGTAACTTGATGTTGTCACCACACAATGCTGATTTGCGAGAAGCGGTTTATGACTCTGTGAGTGTGATTCAGTCGAAAGCGATAAGTAAGGATATTGAGCTCGACATCAATATCGATTATCAAACGCCGTCACAACTGTTTTTCGATGAGTACCGCGTGAGACAGGTGCTGACCAATCTGCTTTCTAATGCCATCAAATTTACGTCTAAGGGCACAATTACAACTGACATTGCTTATACACCTATGTCTATGGGCAGGGGCAAGCTTGAATGCAGCGTGTCTGATACCGGGATTGGGATTGAGCCCGAGAAGTTAGAGTCCATATTTGAACCTTTCACTCAAGAAGATGGCAGCATTACCCGTCAATTTGGCGGTACGGGGTTAGGGCTTGCGATTTGTCGACAGCTTGTTGATTTGATGGGTGGTTACATTACCGCGCGTTCAGTGAAAGGAGAGGGCTCTACATTCACTTTTTGTTTGTATGTCGATGTTGTAGAAGCGCCTGTTCAAACTTTCGATAACCTGAGCCGAGCGACCATCATCTCGAACTCTTTCAATTACCTCGATCAGCTCGTTAAAGAGTGTGAGCGTTTGAATGTTCGAGCCAATGTGGTGTCATCCATTGCTGCTCTTAGTGAAAGTGTAAAAGAAAGTGACTTCATACTTTATTGTCATACCTTGCACCACTCTATGGAAAAAGATCTTGCGACGTTGAAGGTGATATATCCTCTTGCTCGCGTCATCGTTTGTCAGCATCACCTATTTAAAACCAACCTAATCAGAGAAACGGTCCACTCGACTCATACCTTGCCATTCTTGGGCCGACGTTTCTTAACCAGCTTACAATCTCTCGATGTGGGCGAAGAGCAAACGCCTCAAGTGGAAGCAAAAGATGAAGAAGTTCGCTCTCTGAATCGACGCATTTTGATCGTTGAAGACAATCTGATGAATCAAAAAATAGCGAGCTTCTTCCTTGAGCAAGCGGGTTATGAATATTTGATTGCCAGTAATGGCCAAGAAGCGGTGGATGTCATCACCCAGGGTGCTCAGTTTGATGCAGTCTTAATGGACTGCATGATGCCTGTTATGGATGGCATAACGGCGACTCGTGCGATACGTCAGTGGGAAGCCGATCAACAAGTCACACCATTACCCATCATAGCTTTAACCGCCAGTGTTCTAGAAGAAGACATCAAAGATTGTTTTGAAGCCGGTATGAACGCCTACTTACCTAAACCCTATAAATCTCACCAGCTGTACGATCTTTTCAGTAGCCTTGATATTGTCTAGGGCTCCCGTATCAAGGCTAGCGCGGCGCTACTTAACGAACTTCCAATCTAAGGTTGTATTGTGCAAGGCAACGACCGACATAGCTGATGTTCAGCAAGGCTGCGACTAAGATGGTGCTGATGTGGGCGACGATTTGAATTGGCAGTGAGAAGTGATCGGCCATTGGATAAGCAACAATAATACTGAGAAGCATAAGCAAGGTTGTGATAGCTAGACTGAAGTTTGAAACAGAAAGCAGAGTTTGAAAGCGTTGAGTCATCGTCTTCATATTGAATTCCTAATTGCTATTAATAATTATGATACTTGTTATTAATATCAATTAGCGTTCCAGTTTTAATTTACATTTAAAATCATAATCTTATGTAATTTCGCTTGTTTTTAGAGTCTAAGTGACACGTGCAAATTGCAGGTCTTTATGACTTGATCGTGTTTCTTTACCATTGTCTAAACCCACAAGTATCGATGTGGAATCGAACACCTGAATATAAACCAAGCCCAACATTATTTTTTTGCCCGAATTCCGAATGAATATTTTTAAGTTTCACGTGTAGATCTTCGCGAGTAATGTCATTTGCAGGCACTAGGTCTAAGGCACAAAACTCTAAGTGCTTACTTCGCAGTGCACCACCAGCTTGTTGATTGTAGATATCGGTTCGCTCTCCAGATACTGGTATAACAACACCGATTTCAGGCTCAATATATTGTTGTATGTACTTCAGGGTATTGATCATGTTTGGCACATGTTTCTTATTTGGGAGGGTAAACAAGGTTGTATTACTCATTGCCCAATCCGTCCCTTGCAATAGAACGAGATGCAGAGGCATGCTCTGAGTAACGCCATTGTCCTTGAGTTGTTGTCCGATTGCTCTCACTTGGTCTTGAGCGTGATTGAGGAGCATCCAACCTCGAAATGCTGATCGGGTCGGAACCTTGTAGCCATGAACATCGACCACGAGATCGTCATAAGTGATTTCGGTTTCTTCGGTATAAAGTTTCTCAAATTTTTCAGGGTAAGGTTGTGTCGTTGATAACGCCAAGGTTATCAGAATACTTCCGTACATAAAGTCTCTCCATCGCTAGTGTACACTCGTTATTTAGTTTGATACTGCTGTTGAGTTTCATTCATTTTGCTTAGGTACGCTTAAGCCTAGACGGTTAGGTTTAGATGCTTAAGTATAGACGCTGGAGTTTAGGTAAAAAAAACCCACTACTAAGAGTGGGTTACTAACATTGTTACAAGTAAATTAGCGAGGTTAGATTACTTCTTACCTTGGATTTGCTTGTCTTCTTCTGTCAGTTCACGAATGCGACGGCTGATGTCACGGCGAGCTTTAGAAATCTCAGCGCTCTTGATGATGTGGTCATCAACACGGTCTTCGTAGTCAGCTTTCATATTTTTGATAATGCCTAGGATCTCGTCGTGAGTCATCTCTGGCTTGATGTAATCAAGTAGGTTATCAAGAAGGTCGACACGCTTACGGTTGTCACGAACTTTCTTTTCGTTGTCTAAAAGTTCACGCTTAAGTTTGTTCTTACGTCGTGCTTGGTTAACAATTTCAAATACGCTGCTCATAGATTCCTTTTCCTATTCGTCAAATACGTTGTCTGCTTCTGATTAAAGCACATCAATTGATGATGTAACAGTCTTTAGATCAAAGCAAAAGTAAGGTTGTTTAATTATTCGTCACTCTCGCTGATGTGTGATTGTTTTTATCTTACCGTTCAAGTTAGTATCCCATGTAGATACTGCATTGATACGAAATGTGAAATGAATCAACAACAATTGGAAAACGAAGAATTGGACGACAATGTCACTGAATCTTCAGCAGAACAAAACAAGCTTCGTGATGCGTATGTACAAGAGCGTACTTATTTGGAAGTCGTGGAAATAGAGCTAAACCGTTCTAAGATCATAATGATTGATGAACAGGGCAGAAAGAAACGAGTACCAATTTTGTCTGAACACTAGTTACTGCATTGTTAGGTGTTGAGATGGAATTATCAAAATAATAAAAAGGAAAAACGATGAACACAGTACTTTCCCCAATTGAAGCGAGAATTATCGGTTGTTTGATCGAGAAAGAAGTCACTACTCCCGATCATTACCCACTGACACTGAACAGTTTAACCACGGCATGCAATCAAAAGAGTAACCGTGAACCTGTTCTCTCTCTTTCTGAGTCAGATGTTTTAGATGCAGTTGATGGTTTAATCGGACGTCGCATGGTGAGTGATGAGAGCAGCTTCAATAGCCGTGTTAATAAGTATCAGCATCGTTTCTGCAACACTGAGTTCGGCGATCTGCAATTTACAGAGCAAGAGCGTGCAATCATCTGCTGTATGTTACTGCGCGGTGCGCAAACACCCGGTGAACTTCGTACTCGAACGGGTCGCCTTGCAAACTTTAGTGATGTGAAAGAAGTAGAAGCAACATTAGACAAACTCGCTGCAAGAGAAGCAGGTGCCTTGGTTGTGAAGCTGCCACGCGAAGCGGGTAAACGTGAATCACGCTACCAGCATTTGTTGAGCGGTGAAGTGGACGTTGAAGCGTTTGCGATGGCATCAGTAAGCGCGGCTGCCCCCTCTGCAACGAGTGAGAAGTTTGAAGAGCTTGAGTCTGAAGTTGCAAGCCTACGAGCAGAAGTGGCAGAGCTTAAGGCTCTGGTTGAATCACTGCTTTAAATGTCAGATGCTGATAAAAATGCGGATTGGGTCGTGTACTTGATCCGCAATCGTCACAATGCCCTTTATTGTGGCGTGACGAACAATCTAGAACGTCGATTTGAACAACATCAAACCGGTAAAGGCGCCAAAGCTTTAAAAGGTAAAGGCCCACTTAAGCTGGTTTGGAGGTTTGGTGTTGGCTCAAAAAGTGAGGCGTTGAAAACCGAATACGCGATCAAGCAGTTGCCCAAATCCCGCAAAGAAAAACTGGTATCACTCAAACTGATTATTGAGTGGCAAAAAGACAAAATTCAATATATCGAAGTCTCATAATTCATAGCTAAAATGTTTGTTATTGATTAAATCTTAATAGTGTAAGGAGCTATATCGGCTCTAGCTAAGCTTATGAATTTAAATGGTAATTACTCTTACCGTGAATGGGCTGAAATCATAATTTAACTCGTTGTTCTTAATCTCCATTCCAAATTAACATATTGCTCATTTAGAATGTCGTTCTAATTAGTGTTAGACGCTATCATTTATCATCGTTGTCCTACATAATATCCATTAGCCATACAAAGAGATGGTGTCATGCTAGGTTAAAAAATGAGCCAAAGTAGCTCATCTAAAACGAGAAAAATATGAAACGTTTACTGATGTTGTTTGGACTTGCCGTATTTTCTGCGTCCGCTCTTTCCCATGGTACTCATGTCCTCAATAGGTACTGGGAATACCAAGATTATCTTTCCACTTTTCCAGAACAAAGAGCATTGACCGATAAAATGGTCGAGGCTGTACAAAATCACCCTGTGCCACTGAGAAGAATCCAAGACGAACCAATTACGATTTCCGTGGTGTATCCGGGTCAACAGATCTCGGATTACTGGGTTCGCAATATTCAAGCTTTTGAGAAGCGTCTCGATAGGCTGAAGATCCGCTATCAAATAAATCAAGTGTTTACCCGTATTAATGCCGATCTCGCGCAGCAGAGTATTTCGTTGCAAGAAGCGATTGAAAACAAGACGGATTATTTGATTTTCACGCTAGATACCACGCGCCACCGCAAGTTTATCGAGTACGTGTTGACCTCTACAGACACCAAACTGATTCTTCAAAATATCACGACGCCAGTGCGAGCTTGGGCAGATAGACAGCCATTTATGTATGTGGGTTTTGACCATGCGACAGGCAGTTTAAAACTGGCGGACTATTTTAAACAAGTAAGTCCGCCAGACAGTAAGTATTCTGTTTTGTATTACTCACAAGGCTATATCAGTGATGCGCGTGGAGATACTTTTATCCATGAAGTGAATACGGTTACCAACTTTACCCTTAAGTCTTCGTTTTACACAAAATCAAACAAAGACAGTGGCTACCAAGCGGCTAAAATCAGTATAGAGAACGATAAGGATCTAGACTTTATCTATGCATGTTCAACGGATGTCGCTCTCGGTGCGTTGGAAGCGATTCGTGAATCGGGCCAAGACATCTTAGTGAATGGTTGGGGAGGCGGCTCTGCTGAACTTGAAGCCATTGCAAGGGGCGACCTAGATGTTACTGTCATGCGTATGAACGACGATACAGGCATTGCAATGGCAGAGGCGATCAAGTGGGATCTAGCCGGTTTGGAAGTGCCTACCGTTTACTCTGGTGAATTTGAAATTGTCACCAAGGAAGATTCCCCAGAACGTATTTCAGAACTTAAACAGCGAGCATTTAGGTACTCAGGTCACTAATGAAGAAAAGTTACGCCAGTACACCTAGAAACACTTTAGCTAGACTCATTACGCGTATCGTTATTTTGGTGATAGGCGTGATGGCACTTGGCGTGCTTATTCATAATTATGAAACCAGCAGTAATATCGTACAGCAAGAGACGAATCGAACGGTACAGCAAACCTCAAGCCTGATCCAAAACATGTTTGATTATCGTTTGTCGGTGCTGCAAATCCATCAAGACAGTAGCTCACACAGTGAAACTCTCAGAGAGTACATTGATACGGGTAATGACGAGACTCTGAGCTACTTTTTCTTTGGTGTTGACCAACGTGAACCGGATCATGCACCAGATTTACGCTTTGTCTCAACCCACGATGGTTTGGCTTGGGAAGACGGCAACAGTCAATTTTATGGTTTGGATGAGTCCAACTTAAAGCATATTTCTGATGAGGTTTCGTTCAGCAGTAATTGGCATTTTATTAAACTGAGGACAGATATAGGTAAGCGTCACTTGTTGGCTCGCCGTACCCCTATTGTTGATAACGCTACTGGGGAAGTCCTTGGTCAACTCTATATCGCCATTGTGCTTGACAACAACTTCTCTTTGGCTGAGTCAATCCAACAGGGCAGTAATAGCGAAAATATCGTGATTGAAGCGCACGGTACACCGGTGACATCGACATTCAGTGGTGATGAAAGCTACACCATTACTGACATCCTCAATTACCAAATGTACGAACAGTTGCCGCGTCATTTCGTTACCATCGCAACCATTAAGATTAATGCTGTTGAAACTCCTTTAATCATTCGAGCTGTTCAAAAAAATAATAATTTCATTGCGTTAGAAGAGAATTATCAGCGTGCGATCATCGTGGTGATTGTGGTGATCATATTGATGTCTTTTTTTGCTCGAACTTGGATTCAAAAGAGAGTCTCAGCCGAGCTTGATAAGCTAATGGACTTTACTCGTTCGGCAAGTGCTAGCGAAGAGTACAACAAGTTCGATGGCTCTAACATTTTCGAATTTCATCATATTGGTTGTACTCTTGAAGACACCTTTGAGCGCTTATCTGAACAGAATCAAAAATTCCAAGATCTCTTTAACTTTGCTCATTCGCCTATCTTAGTTTGGTCTGAAAAAGGCGATTTGATTCAGATGAACCCCGCCGCTCGCATGGCGTTGTTCGATGCTGATGACAATTATGGTCCAATTGCCCAAGAGTTTGAGCAGCGAATGCTGCCTAATATTCAAATGGTGGTTCAGGGTTCTAAACTGACGGGTATTAACGTACCCATTGGTGAAAAGGTGTTTCGTTGGAACATGTCTGCTATTCGTGTGGAACACGGCATCACAGGAGTGGTGGTACAAGGGCAAGATATTACTAAGCTAATCGAGGCGGAAAGACAGGCTGATCGAGCAAGAGAAGAAGCTGAGCATCTTGCGAATGTGCGAGCAGACTTCTTAGCTAAGATGAGTCATGAGATTCGCACGCCGCTCAACGGTATTCTCGGTGTGTCTCAGCTGCTCAAGCGCTCTATGCACAATGAAGATAATCGCGAGCAGGTGGATGTACTGTGTAATAGTGCGGAACATTTACTGGCGGTACTTAACGATATCTTGGACTTCTCAAAGATTGAGCAAGGGCAGTTTAATATTCAAAAGAAAGACTTCCGTTTAGGGGAGTTAGTTAATACCTTAGACAGCATCTATCGACCGCTGTGTGAAGATAAATCCGTCGAATTTACCATTGTGAATCACTTGGTTGATGACATTGAAATCAATACCGACCAAGTACGCCTCAATCAGATCATGTTTAATCTGTTGAGTAATGCTTTTAAATTCACTCATCAAGGCGGTATCTCCGTCAGCTTTGAGATCGAGAGTATCTTTAACTCCGATCACGCCAGCTTGATCGTTCGAGTGAAAGATTCTGGCATTGGTATTGATGAAAGCAAAATTGATGCTGTTTTTGAACCCTTTGTTCAAGCCGAAGAGACCACCACTCGTGAATATGGTGGCACTGGTTTAGGACTTACAATTGTAAAAAATCTGGTCGATATGCTGGAAGGGGACATTCAAGTCCGCAGCGTGATAGGTCAAGGCTCAGAGTTCACGATAGAAATTCCTGTAGTCGTACACGCCAAGCCGCTATTAGTCGATGCTAAGCAACAAGCTGAGGTTGAGCCAGAGGCGTTGTTTAGTCGACCTTTGAATGTGTTGCTGGTGGAAGACAATCACACCAACGCCTTTATTGCTCAGGCTTTCTGTAAGAAATATGGCATGGTCGTCACCTGGGCAAAAGATGGCTTAGAAGCGATTGAGATGGCTAAGACGATTACCTATGACTTGATCTTGATGGATAACCAACTCCCTAATCTCGGTGGTGTTGAAACCACTCAGCAGCTAAGAGGTGAGATTGGTGTGTCAGCCCCTATTTATGCGTGTACCGCTGATGCTCAAGAGTCAACTAGAGACAGCTTTATGGCCGCAGGGGCGAATTACGTGATTGTAAAGCCGATTAAAGAAGAGTCGCTCCACCAAGCGTTTGTTCATTTCAAAAACTCATACTGGAATGACACAGAGCACTAGGCTTTAACTTAGTGCACTTTAATGGAGTCTGTTGAAGAGAAGTAACTAATTTTCTGCCTTTATATCGAGCCAGCGACAAAGGCTTGTTCCAATAGCAGCGTTTTCAACTCATCACTCATATCTAGGTGTTCAGGGAATTGGATACCTAGCAACCGGCCTTGTCTTTGCCTTTTCTTACTTACCACCTTGTAGACAAGATCGTCATCTAAGTACTCATTTAAGTCAGAATTGACTTTTATCTTCCAGCCGACATCAATATCTGATTGCTGGGTAAGATAGATACCGCACCCTGACGCTGAAAAGTCGACTAGTGTGGCATCCAGCGACAAGGTATCAAAAGTGACTTCACAGCTGAGACGTACTTTATACCTTTCGTGTTCACGAATAGGCTTGGTTGCAAAGTTTGAGGGTGGGCGAAGGAAGATTAGATGTGCTGGAGAGGTGATATGAGCCAGTACATTGGTTTTGAACGCGACAATGTGCCCAAGTTCGGTGTCGGTAATCGCACGAACAATAATATCAACGTTTGTGAGCTTTCTCAGCGTCAGTGCTTCTGTCGCTTTTTGCGTAAGCTCTAGGATGAGGTACTGATCTTCTTTGTGTCCGATATAAAGTGTACTGATCTGGATTGAGTCGTCTGGGCCAAATTCCAATACACCTGCTGTTTTTGTACCTGGCTTTAGGTATCTGAACAGTTCTAAGTTTTTATCTTTATGCATATTCGTTACTGAACAATGTTAATCGTTTGATAAAATAATATAACGCCCTGATAAAACTATGTCATTAGTTTCATTGAAGTAATTAGCAGCGTACAACAAAAAAGTGAATCGCTATCTCAAGTAAACAACGGCTTACTCTTGTCGTAAAACAAGATACACTGCTGACAGATATATACTTGATGGAGAAATAGTAAATGGAACTGGAAACCTTATTGAATACTCTGGCTGAAACCCCAGAGGCCGTGCAATTTGAAGATACAATGCAAGTGATCGAAGCTCACTATGATTTTTCTGAGCGCGAATTTCGCAATGGTGAGGTAGTGAACGCTGCAGGGCAGAATAATGGTTCGTGTAAGATTTTTGCTTTTGGTTTAGAGCAAGGCCTATCAGCAGAGCAAACACTTGCTTGTTTTGGTCAATTTTATCGTAACGACGTGCTAGGTTTTCCTGAGAACAGCGACCATCAAAATATTCGTAACTTTATGGTTCATGGCTGGAATGGTATCCAGTTTTCTCAGCCTGCGCTGGTTGCAAAAGTGAAGTAGACACTAACCAGGTAACGATTAGGTCGAAATTTAATCTCAGTATTTTGAAGCGAGAAAACAACCTCTCGCTTTTTTTGTCTATGTTGAACTGGCTAGTAACTTGCTATCCAGTAACTTACTAAATGGGCTCTAAACTACTGAATAGGCAGTTCAGACAAGCATTTACGGCACAGACATACTCCAGCCTTTGGAATATCGCTAGTATCACGCTTTTCTAGTTCAAAACACCAACACGTCTCTTTACCCGCACTGATATCGCATTGAGCTGGCTCATTACACTGCGGACATTGGTGAGTCGAACTAACACCAGTAAGATT
Organism: Vibrio sp. 10N.247.311.47; assembly: GCF_041467535.1. Taxonomy (NCBI): domain Bacteria; kingdom Pseudomonadati; phylum Pseudomonadota; class Gammaproteobacteria; order Vibrionales; family Vibrionaceae; genus Vibrio; species Vibrio sp. 10N.247.311.47. The sequence continues at coordinate 132,509 of NZ_JBFSUR010000005.1, read as the reverse complement.
ATCCATAACCGACGTTTGCTCTTCTTCAGATAAGCTTTTCCAGCCTATAATTTCATCCATTGTTCGAAAGCAGCCACTGCACATTCCGCCATTATTTTTACAAGCCGCTCGGCAAGGTGTTTTCATTTATCTAACCTGTGATTCATTTGGGCTGAAATGTAGCATATTTGTTTGCCTATTAAGAGCCGTTAAGCTAAGAAATTACTCAGTTAAATTTAGAAATGACCTCGTAATTTTTAGGCTTTTCATGTAGCATCTCGCCCCTTTTGTTGAGTGGGGGGATATTATGTTTATTGGATTTGATTATGGAACAGCGAACTGTTCTGTCGCGGCGATGGTTAATGGAGAGCCAAGCCTGTTACCGCTAGAAGGTAACAACCACTATATTCCCTCAACCGTGTTTGCGCCTACTCGTGAGAGTGTTTCTGAACATCTATTCCGCCACTTGAATATCAAGCCGAGTGATGCGATCGGTGAGCAAGTACTACGACGTGCGATTGCGCTGAACAGAGAAGAGAGTATCGACTTAGTGCCAGAAGACATGGCATTTGGTCAGGCTGCGTTGGACTTATATTTAGAAGACCCTCGCGATGTTTATTATGTTAAGTCCCCTAAATCTTTCCTTGGCGCGAGTGGACTGCATGATGTGCAGGTGAGCTTTTTCGAAGATTTAGTGTGCGCCATGATGGCAAATATCAAGAATCAAGCCGAACTCACGACTCAAGAGCAGATCAAGCAAGCTGTTATCGGCCGACCAATTAACTTCCACGGTCGAGGTGGTGAAGAGGCGAACAGACAAGCTGAAGACATACTGTCTCGCGCAGCTAAGCGTGCCGGTTTCCTTGATATCGCTTTTCAATTTGAGCCCGTAGCCGCAGGCCTTGATTACGAAAGCACATTAACTGAAAACCAAACAGTATTGGTTGTTGATATTGGCGGTGGTACCACCGATTGCTCATTATTAGAAATGGGACCAACGTGGTCGGGTAAAGCGGATCGTACCCAGAGTTTGCTCGCACACAGTGGACAAAGGGTAGGGGGGAATGACCTCGATATCTATCTTGCGTTCAAACAACTGATGTCACCTTTTGGTATGGGTAGCAAAGGTATTTCGGGTATCGATATGCCATTGACGCAATTCTGGAATCCAATTGCGACTAATAATGTTGAAGCTCAAAAGAATTTCTATTCAAGAGAAAACCTAGCGGCATTAAAACTACTTCGCAAAGAAGCGTCAGAGCCTCAAAAGCTAGAACGTTTGATGAAGGTTTATCACGACACCTTGGGCTACGGTATTGTGCGTAGAGCGGAAGAGGCCAAGATTGCGCTGGCAGAATCCCCTCAATATCGTGCTGCGATTAATGTTGCCTCTGAACTGGTCGAGGTAGATATCTCAGTCGAACAGATGGTTGAAGCGATTGAAACACCAAAGTCTAAGATGATTGAGTTGGTTAAAGAAGCGATTCAACAAGGCCAGAAAAAGCCAGACGTAATCTACATGACGGGTGGTTCCGCTCGTTCACCGATACTTCGTGAAGCCGTACAACAAGCTGTGCCGAATGTACCGATTGTGAGTGGTAATTACTTCGGTTCAGTAACTGCAGGTTTAGCTCGTTGGGCTGAGGTTTGCTTCAAATAAGAGTTCAATGATGAGTTATGAAGGGCAACCAGTCGCTGATTGGTTGCCCTTTTTTTGTTTTTCTCTAATGAACTTTCTATTGAACGATTTTTCCTAGCTCATATTGGGATTTGTTTCCCAAAGCTAAATATTTCAGCTGAGCTCTACGTGTTACAAAATGTTTCAAAGGCAAAGGCGAGCCTCTCGATGGTCTGATGAGTTACCTTGGGTTTAGATTTTTAATGCTTTTTTGGTGATTATAAAATCAAAAATAATCAAAGTAATTATCTCAAAGAATGAAAAGAGCTCCCAGTGATTACTGTGTTATTTATTTGTTTTAGAAGGGATTTTTGTTTTTTATAGTGCGATTTTTTTTATTTTATATATTTTAATGCAACTTTATTATCATTCGTATATTAGGGTTTGGCTACTTGTTAAATACAGGTAACAACTTCTCCGTAAGCACGAGGTTGTTAGTGAATAACTCACCCAGTTACATAATGGATATGACAATGAATAAGAAACTTTTAGCGCTAGCAATTTCTGGTGCAGTATTTGGTACACAGGCAGTTGCTGTAGAACTTTACAACGAAGACGGCACAACATTCTCTGTTGGTGGTCACGTATCAGTTGCAGTTGGTGACGTAAACAGCGATGACCGTATCAGCGAAGACGATATCGGTGTTGAGTCAGTTTCTCCACGTATCAACTTCGGCGCAACTCACGATCTTGGTAATGGCTTTACAGCTGATGCTAAAGGCGAATGGGCGCTAAACATGCTTGACGGCGGCGACGAGTCATTCACAACTCGTCTTGGCTACATTGGTCTAACTCATGAAGACTTCGGTCGTGGTGTTGTTGGTACTCAATGGGCGCCATACTACAACGTTGCTGGTGTTGCAGATATGCCAATCGCATTCGCGAATGACTTCATCTACGACGATCACGGTAACCTAGGTACTGGTCGTGGCGAAGAGATGGTGAGTTACGGCAATGCTATCGATTTTGGTAACGCTGGTTCTCTAAACGTAGGTGTTGCATGGCAAGGCCGCAAGACTGATAAAGTTTCAGATACAAACACAAACAAATACGGTAACCGTGCTCAAATTGCATTGAACTACGCAATTGCTGATTTCACAGCAAACTACGCATACAACACTGGTGACGTTACATTTGGTAACATTGGCGGTGGTTCTAAAACTGCTGATTCTAACGTAGTGAGTGCTACTTACGGTTCTTACGGTTCTGAAGGTCTATTCTTAGCTGGTGTTTATGCTATGAATAACTACATGAACTCAAGCTCTGGTGTTGCTTTAGAAGAGACAGTTGCAGTTGAATTACTTGCTTCTTACGCACTTTCTAACAGTCTGAACTTAAGCGTTAACTACGAAGCGGTAGAAGACGACAAGAACAGCGAAACTGTATACAGCACTTCAGCTCTACAAGCTGAATACAACTTCACATCTCAGTTCGTAGGCTTTGCTGGTTACCAGTTCGACCTACAAGGTTCTGGCGTGTACAAAGAAAAAGCTGATGACCAGTGGCTACTTGGTGCTCGTTACTACCTATAAGTCGCAGACTTATTTAGCATAGTGTTGACTCCTTAAGTTTACCTTTTAGGATACTGTCCTAGACACCATGCTAAGCCCTCTCAAGCCTTTGGTTTGAGAGGGCTTCTTTCGTTTTAATGCTCTTCAAATTTAACTGCCTACTTTAGTTTCATTTTCTCTAATTGATGTAAGCCGATGACTCTATTTCTGGAGGGTAGGTCGAGATATACACCGATATTTACCTAAAAGTATTCAAATCAATGAATTGAGCTCAAGATCAGAATTTAGAGATCGGTAATCATCTTGTCGAAGACTCTCATTTTATGATGCGCTAAACTCTGCTCTCTAAAAATAGTTCAGGGATAAACTATGAGCAGCGTTGTAGATCAGAAACAATTGATGAATTCGAAACGAACAGCAACCCCAACAAAAGTACTGTGTGTTGGGCGTAACTATGTCGATCACATTGAAGAACTTAACAATGCGATCCCTGACTCTATGGTGGTTTTCAATAAGCCAAGCACCAGCGTGACTTCCTCTCTTTCTTCGTTTCATCAAGAAGCACTGCACTATGAAGCTGAAATCTGCTTTATCGTTGAAAATGGCCAATACTCAGCCGTGGGCTTAGGGTTAGACCTCACCAAGCGTGAGTTGCAAAGTAGCTTAAAAGCGAAAGGCTTACCTTGGGAGCGTGCCAAAGCCTTTGATGGTTCCGCTGTCTTTAGTCGCTTTGCTCCCGTTGATAATTTTGATCTCTCTGACTTAAACCTAGAATTATTTATTAACTGTGTCCGCGTTCAAAAGGGTCACGTTGAGCAGATGCTGTATTCTCCACAAACTATCCTAGAAGAGCTCTCTTCTTACACGACTTTGCTTGATGGCGATGTTGTAATGACAGGTACCCCAAAAGGTGTTGGTGAAGTGCATCGAGGTGATATTTTCCTTGGTCGCCTAAAGTGTGGCGATACGACATTGATTGAGATCGAGTGGGTAGCAAGTTAAGTAGTCTTTTCTATTTGGTTAATAAATTTGCTTTATTGTTCTTTGATGGTATTTAATTCGAATATTTTACCATCCTACAACCAATTGCATCTGGAAGGGTGTTGGTAATTGATATAAAATCCGCCTCCGTTTTTATCAATACTGAAACCCATGATCGATTTAACCATCCTACCTGTTTACCTGACTGCCGTTGTTGCACTTCTCCTTTTACCTGGCCCTGATATGTTACTGATTGCGAGTTCAAGCATGAGCTATGGCCGTAAGGTCGGCGTGTTTGCAAGCCTAGGTAATGCGACTTCTGGAATCATTCTGACAGTATTAGCGGCTATGGGTGTATCAGCGTTGATCGCAATGAGCCCAATAGCGCTTAAAGCTCTACATTTGTTAGGCGGCGCGTACTTGTTGAAGATGGGATGGGACTGCCTGCGAACAGAGCAGGGTAACGCGCCTGAGTTAAGCGATAACTTTGCAGCAAAAGCCTACTATCAAAGAGCGCTAATCAGTAACCTGCTTAATCCTAAAGCGTTGGTTTTCTTTGTGATGTTTCTGCCTCAGTTTGTGTCGACGAATATTGAAGCGACTTCCGGTCAGCAGATGCTTGTTCTGGGTTTATTACTGAATGTTCTCGGCTTAACGTTTAACTTTTTGCTGGTGGCGTTAGTGGGTACGATTGGTAAATCTCTCGTAGAAAACGCGAAGTTTCGTACCTATCAACAGAAAGTCATGGGCGGAGTTTTCATCGTGTTAGCTATCTGGATGTTGTCTTCTTTCTTTACTTCGTAGACGAATCAAATCAGACATCTTCTCGTGGTTAGCCGCTGAGACAAAAATGGACGCTACGAGCGTCCATTTTTTATATTTAACCGTTACATGTTGAACGCGCTAAATCGCTATGAATTCAACTCTTGTTGGTGTTGTTCAATCAGTTTCTCCATGTACTTCTCACCGCGCAGGCGAGTGTCTTCGTAGGTTTCTGTCCCTTCAAATTTTGTCACCGTCTCATAGTAGATCTTAACTTTTGGCTCAGTACCGGAAGGTCTTACGATAATGCGTGAACCATCCTCGAGGTGATAGATGAGTACGTCACTTGCAGGCAGGTTAATGGCTTCAGTATTGCCTCCAATGACGAAGCGTAAAGAAGACTGCAAATCTTCAATTACAGAGATAGCGACACCGTTGATTGCTTTAGGCTGTGCCGAGCGGAGCCTAGAACCAATCGATGGTGAATCCGGGTCAAGCGCAATACTGCGTTGTGCGTTGGTGTGTACACCATGTTCCAACGATATCTGAGCAAGAAGATCCCAGACCGTTCGACCTTGAGATTTGAGCTCTTCAACCAGTTGAGCGAAAACAACGATGGCAGACAGCCCATCCTTGTCCCGTACTTGAGTACCAATTGTGTAGCCTAGCGCTTCTTCATAGGCAAACAAGAACTCGTTCTGATCATCTTCTAATTGCATGCCAATATTCGCCAACCATTTAAAACCTGTCAGCGTTTGGAAATAAGTCGCACCATGAGATTGAGCCACTTTTTCAAGTAAGGTTGAAGATACGATACTGTTACCAACTAATTGGTTTTTGGTATGCGGCTTTGAGAGTAGATAATGAGCGAATAGCACGCCGACTTGGTCACCTGTTAGCATTTTGTAAGAGCCATCATCTGTTCTCACTGCAACCGCAAATCGGTCTCCATCTGGATCGTTGGCACAAGCAATGTCGGCATCGACACTTTTGGCTAGGTTAACCACCAGATCCATCGCGCCTTTTTCTTCCGGATTCGGGAAGTTGACGGTCGGGAAGTTACCATCGGGCTCTCTTTGCTCGGCGACGCTGAACACCTTATGGAAACCAGAATCGTGAAGTAGATCCTCGGCCATTTGTGCGCCGACACCATGCATTGCGGTATAGGTGATGGTGGTGTTCGCCGATTCGATCTCGTCACTCACGTATGGGCTCTGATTGATCGCAGCGCGGTACGTTTGATAATAGCCTTCAGTTAACCACACCAACTTACCTTGCGTCTCAGCGTCACTTAGGCTCATTAAAGGGAGCGGCTTGGTCGATGCGATATCGATTTCAGCGGCAATACCCGCATCGTGAGGAGGAATGATTTGAGCGCCATTCTCCCAGTACACTTTGAAACCATTGTATTCCGGTGGGTTGTGGCTGGCCGTCACCACAACGGCAGCTGCGGCGTTGAAGTGCTCAATACCAAAGGCAACGATAGGGGTCGCCGCGACGTTCGAGGTTAGATAAACCTTAATGCCTAAAGCCGTGAGTACGGAAGCGGTATCAATCGCGAACTGCTTTGAATCTAAACGGCCGTCATAACCGACGACCACACCGCGAATGGTCGCATTAGCGACATGTTCGATTAAGTAGTGGCCGAGCCCGGTTGCTGTTTCCTGTATGACTAAACGGTTAATTCGATTTGGGCCGCATCCAACTTTGCCTCTAAGTCCTGCCGTTCCGAACTCTAATCGTTGAGTAAAGCGGTCTTCAAGTTCGTCGTGCATTCCCTCATCGATGAGGTGTTGAAGTTCTTCACGAGTTCTTGGATCTGGGTCTCTCGCTAACCAATTCATTGCATCTTGCATAATCACTAAACCTATTAATGTCTGTATGACTTACCGTTGATTTAATTTAAGTGATATTAATTCTCATTTCCATGAAAGCAATCGTAAAACTCGATATAAAATAAAGTCCAACGGCAAGAGGGCACGTAGATTAAGCCACTTCAAATAATTGACTGTTTAGTAAGTAAACTTACCTTGAATAATTGGATATCACTAACTAGCCTTTTACATAAATATAACAAAATTTAACAAATTCGCCGTTTTTGAATCTTTCATGGAAACCTCCAACGCTTTTGAACCGTATTAGTTCTTGGGTTTATGTGAGGTCAGTAGCCCGTTCACAGGCTAGTTCCATGTGAGTTGTAGATTGAGATTCAGCCTTTTCATGTGTAGCCGGAATAACAATGAATGTTGTCCAGTTCGCAACGACATTTAGGTCGCAAGTATCCAATTAGGAAGGACAAGGAGAGATCTTTTGAAAAGATTACTGGTTAGGCTAGCGTGGCTTTTGAAGAGTTTTGTTGTGCTTTTAGTATCGCCTTTAGTGCACGCTAGCAGTGATTACAACATGACTCAAGGCGTCACTGAGATCAGTGGTAAGGTGTATGAACTTCATATGCTGATCTTCTACATCTGTTGTGCGATTGCCTTTGTTGTTTTTGGTGTGATGTTTTATTCGATTTTGAGGCACAGGAAATCGAAGGGCGCAGTTGCTGCCCATTTTCACGAAAGCACGAAAGTCGAAATTCTTTGGACCATCATCCCTATCATCATTCTCATCGCTATGGCGATACCCGCCACCAAAACCTTAATAGCGATGGAAGATACCTCCCAATCAGATCTGACCGTTAAAATCACCGGGTCACAATGGAAATGGCATTACAGCTATTTTGGTGAAGACGTCGAATTTTTCAGCCTTCTAGCGACCAGTGACAAAGAGATTGAAGGCCTCGAAGTGAAAGGCGCGCATTACCTGCTAGAAGTTGATAAGCCGCTGGTACTGCCTGTTGACCGTAAAGTCCGTTTCTTGATGACTTCCGATGATGTGATTCACTCATGGTGGGTGCCAGCATTCGCCGTTAAGAAAGATACCATTCCGGGCTTTATTAATGAGGCTTGGACTAAGATAGATGAGCCTGGTGTTTACCGAGGGCAGTGTGCAGAGTTGTGTGGTCGTGCCCATGGTTTCATGCCGATCGTGGTGCATGCCATGGAAGAAGATGAGTTTGACGCATGGCTAGCGGAGCAGAAAGAGTTAGCGATAGCCGAACAACAAGCCGCAAAAGATGCATTAGGTGCGTCACTTTCCTTGGCGGAGTTGAATACCATCGGTGAAGAGGTTTACAAAACTCGATGTGCGGTTTGTCACCAAGCAAACGGTGAGGGCATTCCTGGAGCATTCCCTGCCATCAAAGGAAGTCCTATTGCCCTTGGTGATGTGGATGTTCATATCGACACAATTGTTTATGGTCGTGGCGGTACGGCGATGCAAGCATTCGATAATCAGTTAACCGAGAAAGAGATCGCAGCGGTAGTAACTTATCAACGAAACGCTTGGGGTAATGATACCGGCGATATTGTTCAGGCCTCAGATATCAACGCTTATAAGGCGAAGCAAGAAGGCAGTTCTGAAAGCTCAACGGATGATGCACAAAATGATGCTAAGGATCAGTTATGAGTTCACCAATCAATAAGCCGGTGAAATCGGCTCCTGCAGAAGACCAAGTTCTGAGCCATTCTGCGGAAGGTACGCTGGGCAATGATGATTTGCCGGTTGACGATCACGACTCACATGCGGCACCTAAAGGTTGGGCGCGTTGGCTTTACTCAACCAATCATAAAGACATTGGTACACTTTATCTGTGGTTCAGCTTTGCGATGTTCTTAACGGGCGGCGCAATGGCGATGGTGATCCGTGCGGAGCTGTTCCAACCGGGTTTGCAACTCGTTGAGCCAGATTTCTTCAATCAGATGACTACAGTCCATGGTTTAATCATGGTATTCGGTGCCGTAATGCCTGCATTTACGGGTTTGGCTAACTGGATGATTCCGATGATGATCGGTGCACCAGATATGGCGCTGCCGAGAATGAACAACCTCAGTTTCTGGATCTTGCCTTTTGCGTTTCTAATCTTGATCGGATCTTTGTTTACAGAGGGGGGCGGCCCGAGTTTTGGTTGGACCTTCTACGCGCCACTCTCGACAACTTATGGCCCAGACAGTACCGCGCTATTCGTATTCTCAGTTCATATTATGGGGATCAGTTCGATCATGGGGGCGATTAACGTCATCGTAACCATAGTGAACATGCGCGCTCCGGGTATGACTTGGTTCAAGCTACCGATGTTCGTATGGACATGGTTAATTACCGCTTTCTTGCTGATAGCCGTGATGCCCGTTCTCGCGGGGGCTGTGACTATGGTACTGACTGACAAATATTTTGGGACTAGCTTCTTTGATGCCGCTGGTGGTGGGGACCCGGTGATGTTCCAGCACATATTCTGGTTCTTTGGGCACCCCGAAGTGTACATCATGATCTTGCCATCTTTTGGTATTGTCTCAGCCATCATCCCTGCATTCAGTGGTAAGCGCCTGTTTGGTTATCACTCGATGGTTTATGCGACCTGTAGTATCGCACTGTTGTCATTCTTGGTTTGGGCACACCACATGTTCACCACGGGTATGCCAGTATTTGCCGAACTGTTCTTCATGTATTGCACCATGTTGATAGCGGTGCCGACCGGTGTGAAAGTCTTCAACTGGGTAGCGACCATGTGGCGGGGGGCTTTGACCTTTGAAACCCCAATGCTGTTTGCGATTGCCTTTATTGTTCTGTTTACGATTGGTGGGTTATCTGGATTGATGCTCGCTATCGTGCCAGCTGATTTCCAATATCACGATACTTATTTTGTTGTGGCTCACTTCCATTATGTTCTGGTAACCGGTGCCGTGTTCTCGATTATGGCTGCCGCCTATTATTGGCTGCCTAAGTGGACTGGGCATATGTACGACCACAAGCTCAGCCTGTGGCATTTCTGGACGTCGGTAATTTCAGTCAATGTACTGTTTTTCCCGATGCACTTTTTAGGGTTAGCGGGTATGCCGCGTCGTATTCCTGATTATGCGATTCAGTTTGCTGACGTTAACCAAGTCGTGTCGATTGGTGGTTTTGCGTTTGGGTTGTCTCAGCTAATTTTCTTATGGCTAGCGATTAAGTGCGTAAGAGGGGGAGAGCCTGCGCCAAGTAAGCCTTGGGATAGAGCTGAAGGTCTTGAATGGACAGTACCAAGCCCTGCGCCTCACCACACCTTTACCCATCCGCCGAAAGTGGATTAGAGGGCAGAACCATGAGTGATAAGCAAAGCGATCCCAATCAAGATAAAAAACAACCTAAGCGCCTGTCTAATAAGCGATCGACCAAAAAGCTGACGGGCTACTTGGTGTTGAGCGTGGTTGCGATGTTTTGCTTCGGTTTCGCTTTGGTGCCGCTCTACGATGTCATGTGTGAGGCCTTAGGCATCAATGGCAAAACTAATACTGTTTCAGCGGTGCAACCTCAGGGAATGCAGCCAGACTACTCTCGTACGGTTCGAGTCGAATTCATGTCCCACATCAAGCCAGATATGCCATGGCAGTTTTCGCCTGAAGTTCGAGTGTTAGAGGTTCATCCTGGTGAGGTGGTTCAAACTAACTACATTGCCAAAAACCTTTCTGGAGCCTCATTGGTTGGCCAAGCCGTACCGTCGGTTTCTCCAGGTATGGGGGCAACCTACTTCAATAAGATGGAATGCTTTTGCTTTAATCAGCAGCCATTGGACGGGCACAAGAGCGCAGAAATGGGTTTGATATTTTACATTGAGCCAGATATTCCAGAATCGATACATACGCTGACGCTCTCTTACACATTATTCAATATCACGAATGAGGTGGGTGCTGCGGCCAATAAATCTGAGCCTAACGTACTCGCAAGTAACTAGGAATTTACAGAACCAGTATCAACATAAGGAGTTGAGCGATGAGTTCTAAAAAGGAAGTGTATTTCGTTCCACATCAAAGCCACTGGCCATTGGTGGGTGCTGTAGCACTGTTTTTGGTCGCGGTTGGCGCTGGCTTGACGGTGCAAAACATGGGTACCGACGCCGCAGGTGGTGTGTTTGGCAAAGCGGTGTTGTTAGTCGGGTTTGCTGTGCTGCTTTACATGCTCGCAGGTTGGTTTAGCAATGTGATCACAGAATCATTGAGTGGTCTCTATTCTGAGCAGATTTCTCGTTCTTTTAGACAAGGAATGAGTTGGTTCATCTTTTCCGAAATCATGTTCTTTGGCGCTTTCTTTGGCGCGCTTTTCTATGCTCGAATGATTTCTGTGCCTTGGATTGGTGGTGCGGGCAATAATGAAATGACCCATGAAGTATTGTGGCCGATGTTCCAATCAATTTGGCCACTAACGACGACCCCTGATGGCGTAACGACACAAGCCATGCCTTGGCAAGGTATCCCGCTTAAGAACACCATTATTCTGCTGCTTTCCTCTGTGACGCTGCACATGGCACATATCAGTCTTGAACAAAATAAGCGTATGGCTTTGATCGTGTGGTTGGAGATAACCATTGTTCTGGCTGGCTTCTTCCTGTTCTTCCAAGTTGAAGAGTATCTTCACGCTTATCAAGAGATGGGGCTGACACTTCAGTCTGGCATCTACGGTAATACCTTCTTTTTGCTTACTGGGTTTCATGGCTTACATGTCTGTTTAGGGACGATCTTTTTGATTGTGTTGCTGGCAAGGGTTGCGAAAGACCACTTCACTCCGAAAGACCACTTTGCGTTCCAAGCGGGCAGTTGGTATTGGCACTTTGTTGATGTGGTTTGGTTGGGCCTGTTTGTGTTTGTTTATGTACTTTAACGATTGAGCCTATAGGGGATTAATAGGGGCGAGGGTTGGGAGTTATCACTCCTGATCCCAAAGCAAGTAATAATAGTAGCACGACAACGGCTGACCACATGACACGACGACCCAAGAAGTAACTGAGTCTTTTTCCATTGTGTTTACCTGAGGCGATTTGGATTAGGCCTTTCATCAAATTGAAAGCGATAAAAAACAGCAAAGCGACCAATACGACTTTAAATAACAGAACAAAGGTAGATGACGCCATAGTGATAACTCCAAACCGATTGATTGATGATGAACACAAGTTCCGCAGTAAAGGTTTTTGGATAGCGGTTGTTTTAACTGTGGTTTCAGTCGGCGCTTTAATCAAGTTAGGTTTATGGCAACTCGATCGTGGTAACGAGAAATTACGTTATGAACAGCAACTATCAGAAAGAGCGCAGCAATCGTTTAGGTCATTGGACACGGTTATCTCTGAATGGAAGGGCTCGCGTACACAAGCCCAAGGTACATCTGAACAGCAGTTTTTAAATGGTTTGAAGGTTGATGTTGAATTGGAAATACCAAGTGGTTTGGTGGTCTTGTTAGACAATCAGATTAACCAAGGAACGGTGGGGTATGTGATTTACATGTTGGGTGAGGTTCAATCTAAAGAGCAAGGCAACCAGCTTTTACACGAAAAGCAGTTATTGATCGATCTTGGGTTTGTTCCGGCAAGTAATGACAGAAGAGAACTACCGCAATTAGGAAGTATCACTGTACCAACCAAAATGTCAGGGCGCTTGTATACACGCTCAATTAATCCTTTAAGTCATGAGTTGGGTTTAGAAAATACGACACCGAATAGAATCCAAAACCTAAACATAGCAGCGTTATCACAGTATACAGGACAAGAAGTGCTGCCCTTTGTCTTCCAACCTCAGAGTTTAGATTCATGGCCCTATGAAATGTTATGGCGTCCAACGGCGATGAGGTCTGAGAAGCATTTTGGTTACTCATTTCAATGGTTTGTTATGGCTGCGGTACTTTTGTTTTTGATGTTGTTGATTGGCTATCGGTACCTAAAAGCAACACCTATCACGAGGAATAAGGATGGATAAATCTCAAGCACAAGTGAACAGGGAAATTACCGAGGCAAACATGGCTGAGCTCAGAAGCCGTCGTACTAAAGGACGCTTGGTATTAATCGGACTCGTTTTAATTTTCGCTTTGCCAGCCATTATCGCCAAAACTGTGTTGGATCAGAATTGGTATACGTCAGGTGTCACTAACTCAGGCGAATTGGTAGAACCAAGAATTACACTAGCGGATTTTGGCGTAACGGTACCCATGGCAGGAGAGGGTTGGGTTGTGGGGTATATCGCACCGATGGAGTGCGAAAGCTTGTGTGAACAACAGCTTCATTATTTGAATCAAAGCTACTTAGCGTTAGGGAAAAACAAAGAGCGAGTGACCGCCGTTGTTTTCGTCTCAGAAGGTAACTCGTTGTCGGGTTCGCTCAACAAGCCTGATTTATCTTTGTTAGCTGGTGGTGATCAGTTAAGCACCGAGTTTTCGCCGGCTTCCATTGTCATTATTGACCCGCTAGGACAGTTGGTTATGGAGTACAAAAGCGTGTCGGAACCGTCGCAGTTAGTCGGGCAATCCAAAGGTATGATTCATGATTTAAGAAAGCTACTTAAGCTGTCACGAGTTGGGTAGTTGATGGCGCAAATGCTTGAGCTTAAGCAGCGAAAGGGAATAAGTATAGGGAGATAAGTGATGCAGAATAAAGCCCCTGATTTACTGATGCTTGTGATGAGATTAACTATCTTGTTAACCCTTACCGTGATTGTTCTCGGAGCTTATACACGCCTGTCTGATGCTGGCCTTGGCTGTCCTGACTGGCCGGGTTGTTACGGTAAGATCACCGTTCCGTCTGATGCCCAAGCGGTGAGTCAAGCCAATCTGCAATTTCCAGAGCGAGCTCTTGAAGCAGACAAAGCGTGGATAGAGATGATCCATCGCTACTTTGCAGGAACATTAGGGTTGCTTATCTTTGTCGTTGTAGCTTGGTGTATTAAAAAGAACATCACACCAGTTGGTCTTCCATTACTTATCTCTGCCACTGTGATTTTTCAGGCTTTGCTTGGAATGTGGACGGTGACTCTTAAGTTGATGCCCGTTGTGGTTATGGCGCATTTGATGGGGGGGTTCACGTTGCTGTCACTGTTGTGTCTGCTCTACTGCCGTTTGTCTCAATTCCAAAGCCGTTTTGGTGAGGCTTCTTATTCTCCAACACTTAAATTTTGGGCGTTGTTTGGGTTACTCATTGTGGTTGGGCAGATACTGCTTGGTGGTTGGACATCGTCAAACTATGCCGCTTTGGTGTGTACCCAATTGCCTATTTGTGAAGGTAACTGGATGAGCTACCTCGATTTCAAAAATGCGTTCGATTTTGCTCAACACGGACACGATAACTATGAGTTTGGTGTGTTGGAGTATCCCGCGAGGCTTACCATACATGTCATGCACAGGTTCGGGGCTATTGTGGCGACATTAACGGTGCTGATGGTCGTGTACCAGTTATGGAAGTTTGGCCAAGTGCCTCACCAAAAGCTGAGCATGATTGTCGCAATAGTGTTGTTTACTCAAATCAGCCTTGGGATCAGTAATGTATGGTTTCACCTGCCAATCTCAGTTGCGGTTTTGCATAACCTAGTCGCAGTAATGTTGCTCATCAGCATGGTTGTAACCAATTTTGTGGTGTGGCAACGCAAACCGAGTGAGAGCTTGGTGAAGAACAGTGTATTACAAGGAGGTAATCATGGTCAGTAGAACGTCAACACAGTATGAAGTGGTGGCTCAAGACGCAGCCTTAACTCATAAGATAACAGCCAATAATGACATAACTTTAAGTAACGAAAAGGCTGAAAAAAACAAAGCCACTTGGAAAGTTTATTTAACGCTGACTAAGCCTAAAGTGGTGGCTTTGATGTTGCTGACAGCATTGGTTGGGATGTGTTTGGCCGTGCCGAATGGATTGCCTTTGCAACAAACTTTGTTCGGAATGATTGGGATAGGGTTAATGGCAGGTTCAGCGGCTGCGTTTAACCATTTGATCGATAAAAAGATCGACGGCCAGATGACTCGAACAAATCGACGCCCTTTACCATCCGGTGAGCTGAGTAGTGTGCGTGTGTTTAGCTTTGCAGCAGGTATCGGCTTATTTGGGTTCGCTACGTTAGTGGTGTGGGTCAATCAACTCACGGCTTGGCTAACCTTTGCAAGTTTATTGGGCTATGCGGTCATCTATACCATGTACTTGAAGCGAGCGACGCCACAGAACATCGTAATTGCAGGGATAGCTGGCGCAATGCCACCGTTATTGGGCTGGACGGCAGTCACCAACGAGCTGCATTCAAATGCTTGGTTGTTGGTGATGATCATCTTTATTTGGACGCCTCCTCATTTCTGGGCGTTGGCAATTCATCGTCGTGATGAGTATGCCAAAGTGAACATCCCCATGTTGCCTGTGACTCACGGAATCGAATACACCAAGACGTCTATTCTTCTGTATACCTTTTTGCTTAGCATCGTGTGTATATTGCCTGTATTGGTTGGCATGAGCAGCTGGATATATCTGAGCGCTTCATTGGTGCTCAACGGCGGGTTTGTTTATCACGCTTGGGTACTGAAATATCGTGATGAACCCAATATGGCCATGAAGACCTTTAAGTTCTCCATCTATCATCTCATGATCTTGTTTGTGGCTCTGTTGGCAGACCACTATCTACTTTGACAACTGGCGTTTCTACTTTTAATGAACAAGAAAACGGATGCTCTGGGCATCCGTTTTTGTTTGGTTGATCACTAAAACTCACCTAATACAAAGTAAGTATCTAGCGAGTACTTAGTCCACTTTGTTCCAAGCACTTTGCCAGTGTGAACCGACACCTGGTTCGTACTGAGTTGCTGTTGGAGCCCATTGAACACAGTAGCCAGAGTATGGGAACTCTTTACACTGATAAACGCCACCATCGCTGCTTAGAACCTTTGTTCCTGCTGTGTAAGACTCAATGCTTTCTGGGAACACGAAGTCGTAGTCGCCTGCTGGTGGCGGTGTTTGCTCGTCCATTAGGTGGAAATCAAGCGTGTTCTGATCAACTAAGTTACCTTGGTCATCTTTCGTCACAACCACAAGCATGTGGTGACCAGCTTCAGACTTAGAAAGAGTCAGTTGAATATCTTCAACTTGTCCGTCTGTTAGATCCGATTTCTGAGAGGCAAGTGCTTCACGGTGATGGTTGTACACGGTAAGCTCAGCTTGGATATCGCCTGTTGCCGTTAACGTAAGATCAAGCTGAGTAGGTTGGCTCTCATCGATAATGTACTCTGATTCTAAGCCCGAGACTTCAAGATCATGCTCGGGTTCTGGAGTATCAATCTTGTAGCCGATTTCGACACTGTTAAAGCCAGAGCCTGCTTTTAGATAAACAGGATTCGTGCCGTAAACGGGTGCGAAATCGCCTTGGTCATTCAATTGACCTGCTTTGATTTGCGTCTGCTCTTGGTTGATCTTAGAAGCAAGCGCGTAAGACCAGTTATTGGCTTTGCCTTGTTCAGAAGTTTCAATCACAAGCTCAGTGCTGTATGAAGCGTTCTCACCAGACTGGTCGAATACACGCGTATAAACAGCGTCACCAACATTCAGGTCTTGTGTCGGGTTGATTTGACCACCTTGATCCCAATCAGGAATGATAGGGCCGTCACCATCAAATTTCACGTCGATAACGTTGTAGAAAGCCGCTGCAGTGTCACCTACATCCCATACGGCAAGGATCACTTGATAACCTTCACGCTCTGGGACATTACACAAGTGACTGACTTGCATCGGTGGCTGTTCCATATTGCCTTCAACAACACAGAATGGCGTTAAGTCAAAAGAGCTGCGAGCCAACGGCTGGTTTGGATTCCAGTCGGGTTGAGTAATGTAATATTTCCAATCGCGAGTCTTGTGGTTAGCTGTGAATGTCCACTCGAAGTATTGAGAACCAGACTTGATAGGGCGTTTAACCCAGCGGTCTGCCTTTTGTTCGTCTAGTGCTGCTGCTAAAGAAGATTGCGCACTGGCGATTTTCCCATCAGCAGGGCCAACTTCTGGGAAGCCTTCAGGGCCTTCTACACTTTGTGGTTCGTATTGGATACCACCACAGTTGGTGTTTTTCTCTTGCGTATCACTCGCAGGGAACTTACATAGGGCAACACGGCTCTCAGCTACGCCATTGTTGTATGCCGAGACATAACCGTGACCGAAGCTTGCACCGCTTACGCTAAGAAGCGATAGCGCGATGAGTGATTTTTTTTGGAGTTGTTTCATTATTTGTCCTTACTGTATTTGGCCGACAAAAAAGAGAACACCCCGGCATGCATTTACACTTAAATTCTATTAAGTGGCGGCCCCGCTATCATAGACAGAATATTTGTCGACAGACCGGTGGCTTTGCGTCCTATTCTTTCAAATAGTTTGCCAGAAGTGCGTTTGAGCAATCGAAATGTAGCCAACCAGTTTTATAAATGCGAATCAATCGATTGAAATGTGGAATGCCAATCTCGAACTTTTAATTCTTGATACAAATTAACTTGCTATATGTTTAGTTCGTTAACGTATAAACTATTGATATAAATAAAGAAAGCATTTGATCTAATCGTTTTAGTGAATGACTTTGGGTTGTTTCGCTTCGCTCTGTACAACAATTGTGCACATATCAAAACCAAACCTTTGGTTTCCACTAACCGAACCCTGACACGCCATGTATGAAAAACCGGACAATTGATTGGTATGAATTATATAAAGGAGCCAGTATGGAATTCACAGAACTAGACAGAGACGCGTTGTATCAAACGTGGATGTCACAAAAATCGAGAATGCGAATTACGCAGATGGAGTTTTCAAAAAAGCTAGGCATGAACCAGCTTGATTTCTCAAGAGTGCTAAGAGGGGAGACGCCATTAACCATGTCTTTCATTAGTCATTTTTGTCGTTTACTTCATTTGGAACCAAGGAATGTATTCCCCTCGCTAAAAGAGGTCAATGAATCGGGGCCTAAAGTGGTCTACCTGAAAAGTAGAATGAGTGTTGATGGTGAGATCCAAAATGCTTATATTGAAGGAAATCAGGTAATTGTAGAGTACGCACACACTGTTCAACATGATTAATTTTAGAGTTAGCTCTGATTTTTAACCCCCTTTTTCTACAACCTTTTCACATAGGGTATGTCATACTTAATTAGATTCCTTAATTTTGACTAAGTGCGTTATGAACCCTTTAAAAGTCCTTTTGCTTGTTGCAACCAGCATTTTCTTGCTTGGTTGTGCAGGCGGCCCAATTAGAACCGCTACTAAATTTACCAGCTACGAAGATTTTCAGGCTGGGCCTGACGGAGGCGTCGACTTGGTTTGGGCAAGGGTTGGGCTACGTGACGCGCAGCGTTTGAAATCCAAGTTAGATGACTACGATTCTGTAGTGATCGACCAAATTTTTGTTTTAGCAGAAGAAGGTTCGTTGGATCAGGAAGAGATTCAGGAACTCACTGAGCACATGGTTGCGCGCTTGGAAGATAAAATATCGCCTCATAAAACGATTGTCGATGAACCGACAGGAAAAACGCTCCGCTTGAGTATCGCTCTGAGTAACGTTGAAACGCCCAATCCGCTCTTAGCTGTAACGAGCAGCGTTCTGCCGTTTGGCCTTGCGATGTCAACCATATCTAAGGTCACGACTGGTGAGCACACCAATGTTGGGAGTGCGAGTGTAGAGTTATTGGTCAGTGATGCTCAAGAGGGCACACCACTGTTTGCAGCCATCGACCGTGAAGCGGGTAACAAAGATTTTTCAACCATGATTGATTCGCTGGATGATGCCAAAGACGCGATCAACTATTGGGTTGAACGTTTAGGTGATACTCTACACAACATAGATGACGCATAGTAAAGACCGAATAATGCTAGAGAAAGAGAACCTGATTAAGTTGGCTCGAATGCAGATGCCATTTGGAAAGTACGCGGGTCGTACACTGATTGACTTACCTGAAGAATATTTGCTGTGGTTTGATAAAAAGGGATTCCCGTCTGGTGAACTCGGCGATTTATTGAAACTGTGCCTTGCTCTGAAAATTGAAGGGCTTGATAGTGTCGTCAAGCCATTGAAAAGAATGTAATTAAATAAAAGCTCACGCTGATCACGTGAGCTTTTTTGTTTTTGAGTTCGACACAATTTTACATGCATGATGTAGCTTGAAGAATGGCTCTTCTTACCTTGCTATAAAATACGCAATCGATAGTGTGTAAATAATGGTATACAGGGTGTTTTAAATATAAAACACAAAAAAAATTGCGTTTATTTTTAATTAGTGATTGAAACTAGAGTTTTTACTAGTTAAGTTACAGGGAACAAGAAGATTAGTGCTGATAGAAAGTGACGTGAGACAACGTACATTCAGCTCAAGGATAGAAAAAAGGAAGAAGTAAGCAATGTTCCAGACTGATGATGTAAGAATTAACAAAGTAAAAGAGTTATTACCCCCTGTTGCTGTTTTAGAAAAGTTTCCAGCGACAGAAGTTGCTTCTTCTACAACCTTTGAAAGCCGCAAAGCGATCCACAATATTTTAGAAGAGAGCGATGATCGCTTGCTTGTTATTGTCGGCCCATGTTCTATTCATGACACAGAAGCTGCTCTTGAGTACGGTAAACGTTTGAAAGTGTTGCGCGACGAACTTGGTGATAACCTTGAAATCGTAATGCGTGTTTACTTTGAAAAACCACGTACAACTGTTGGTTGGAAAGGTCTAATAAATGACCCGTACATGAACGATACGTTCAAGCTAAATGATGGCCTTCGTCTAGGACGTAAGCTACTGCTGGACCTAACTGACATGGGCATGCCAACGGCAAGCGAATTCCTAGACATGATCACGCCTCAATACGTTGCTGACCTAATCAGCTGGGGTGCAATCGGCGCACGTACTACAGAATCTCAAGTTCACCGCGAACTGGCTTCTGGCCTATCTTGCCCAGTTGGATTTAAGAATGGTACTGATGGCAACATCAAGATTGCAACAGATGCTATTCGCTCTGCTAGCGCTTCTCACCACTTCTTATCAGTAACTAAGTACGGTCACTCAGCTATCGTTGAAACAGCAGGTAACCCTGATTGTCATATCATCCTACGTGGTGGCAAAGAGCCAAATTACAGCGCAGAACACGTTGGTAAGATTAAAGAAGAGCTAGCAGCTTCTGGTCTTCCACAAAAAGTGATGATCGATTTCAGCCACGCAAACAGCTCTAAGCAGTTTAAGCGTCAAATGAACGTATCTGATGACGTAAGCGCACAAATTTCTGGTGGCGACAAAGCTATCTTTGGTGTGATGATTGAATCTCATCTTGTTGAAGGTCGCCAAGACCTGGTTGAGGGCAAAGCTGCAACGTACGGCCAATCTGTTACTGATGCGTGTATTGGTTGGGAAGACACTGAAACAGTACTTCGCCAGCTGGCAGACGCTGTTGAAGCTCGTCGTAACAAATAGACTAATTACAGTCAGCGATTAAGCTACTGAAAATTCAAAGCCCTTAGTTAGCAACAGTTAATAAGGGCTTTTTTGTGGATCTTAGTTGAAAACTGGAAGTGTCTGTATTCTTAAATGAGAAAAGACAGTAACTCGTCGACTTTAAGTGACAGTAAAGCTTTATCTTGTTTGGTTTCAACGTTAAGGCGTATTAATGGCTCGGTATTGGACTTTCTTAAGTTGAAGCGCCATGAGCCCATATTCATGCTGATTCCGTCTGTGTGATCGATCTCAACGGCATGATCTTGGTAGTGCGATAACACGCAAGCCATGACCTGCTCTGGGTCTGAGACTCTTCGATTGATCTCCCCGGAAGAGGGGAATCTATCTATACTAGTACTCGTTAATTGGTGAAGAGATTGTTGAGTTTTCGACATCAGCTCGATAACCAATAGCCAAGGAATCATGCCTGAATCGCAATATCCAAAATCACGAAAATAATGGTGTGCGCTCATTTCGCCCCCATAGACGGCATTCGTTTCACGCATCTTCTCTTTGATCAGTGCGTGTCCTGCTTTAATTCCAATCGCTTTTCCACCATGCGTTTTTGCGATTTCAATTGTGTTCCAGGTCATGCGCATATCGTGCAATACAGTCGTGTTAGGCTGTTTGACCAAGAATGCTTCAGCAAGCAACCCTACAATGTAATAACCCTCGATGTAATTGCCTTGCTCATCAAAGAAAAAGCATCGGTCGAAGTCTCCATCCCAAGCAATTCCAAGGTTGGCAGAATGCTCTAAAACGGCATCTCGAGTGGCTGCTTGGTTCTCTCTAATCAAAGGGTTTGGAATACCATTTGGGAAGTTTCCATCAGGGTTATGATGAACTTTGATGAAGGTGATAGGGACACCGAGTTCGTTAAATTTATTATCTAAAGCATCAATGATATGTCCTGCAACACCGTTCCCAGCATTAACCACAATCTTCATCGGTGACAGCTTTGATGGGGTTATGTACGAGAGTAGGTGCTCGACGTACGGAGCAAGAATACTGTTCGATCTACTAGAGTTACTTGGTTGTGCATGAACGAACGGTAAATTGCAGTTCAGCTCTTGATTAAGTTCTTCAATGCGTCGTTTGATTTCATCTAAACCACTGTTTTTACTGATAGGGCTAGCGTCTACAC
This sequence comes from Vibrio sp. 10N.247.311.47, assembly GCF_041467535.1. Lineage (NCBI taxonomy): Bacteria > Pseudomonadati > Pseudomonadota > Gammaproteobacteria > Vibrionales > Vibrionaceae > Vibrio > Vibrio sp. 10N.247.311.47. The sequence continues at coordinate 111,148 of NZ_JBFSUR010000005.1, read as the reverse complement.
CGACCATTTTCATGCCGTTGTAATTGATTGGGTTGTGGCTGGCTGTGATTTGTATTCCGCCAATCGCTTTTAGGTAACGAGTCGCAAAGTAGACCTCTTCAGTGCCAGTCATACCTAGATCAATGACGGTAATCCCTGACTCGATTAAGCCTTTGGTCATGGCTTCTTGTAATGACAGGGAGGTTTTGCGGTTATCACGACCAATCACTACCTGCGCCAAACCATCGAGTGAGGTTTCAGGCTTAGCGGATAGGACGTATTCGCCAAATGCCTTACCGAGCAGGTAGGCGAGTGGCTCATTGATTTGTTTACCAATGACGCCGCGGATATCGTTGTTCTTAAAGCAGTTTAGGTCTAATGTTGGTTTCATCGATTTGTCGCTGCTTTATTTCGTTTGGTTGTGCTTTGATGAGTGGACTTGTTGCTTGCGCACGTCTCGCCTATAACTGTCTTGATATCGAATGATGTCGCCTTCACTTAAATGACTGCCTGTTTGTACTTCAATCATCTCGAGTGGGAGATCCCCTGGGTTCTCTAGGCTGTGAATATGACCTAAAGGGATGTAAGTGGATTGATCTTCTTCAACCAGATAGGTTTTCTCATTGTTGGTCACTTTCGCAGTACCCGCCACGACTACCCAATGTTCCGCTCTATGGTGGTGCATTTGTAACGACAACTTGTGACCGGGTTTAACGGTGATACGTTTAACTTTGTCGCGCTTGCCTAGGTCGATAACATCGTATTTACCCCAAGGTCTAAACACCTCACGATGATGCACATGTTCTGTGCGACCCGCTTGATTTAGTTGACTGACAATCGATTTAACACCCTGAACCTTGTCTTTATTTGCAACCAATATAGCGTCTTTGGTTTCGACAATAATCAGGTTGTCGACACCTACCGTCGCAACCAGCTTATTTTCAGCATGGATGTAGTTGTGTTGAGAGTCGACGGTTAACACATCACCTTCAATGACGTTATTGTGCTGATCTTTTTCGCTTACATCCCAGATCGCGGACCATGAGCCAATATCGTTCCAGCCGACATCCATCGGGATCACCGCGGCGTGCGAGGTCTTTTCCATCACGGCGTAATCGATTGAATCACTTGGACTGCTTTTGAATGCTTCAGCGTCTATACGGATAAAGTCGAGGTCGGTATTTTGCGTTGCAAGAGCGAGTTTACAAGCCGCTACTATCTCAGGGTGGTGTTCGGCGAGTTCTTCAACATAGCGTGATGCCTTAAACATGAACATGCCACTGTTCCATAAGTATTGTCCTGAGCGGATGTACTCTTCTGCTGTTGCTGTGTCTGGCTTTTCTACAAAGCATTCTATGGCGAAGGCGTGATTGATTGGCTGCTCTGTTCCATTAGTATCAGTTTGAGCACTGGAGGAAAGAGGCTCTCCCTGCTTGATATAGCCATAGCCAGTCTCTGGGGAGCTAGGTGTTATACCGAATGTCACCAGCTTGCCTTGTTTTGCATAATCAACACCACGACTAATCGCTTGTTGGAATTCAGAGGTTTTCGCGATGTGATGATCAGCAGCCAGCACTAACAAGATAGGGTCGGATGCGCTTTGTTCATTAAGCGGTGGTTTACTTAAAGCCTTTAGGGCGGCAAGCGCAATGGCTGGGGCTGTATTTCTACCGACTGGCTCTAGCAGAATACCACTATGTTGAATGTTAGCTGATCGAGCTTGTTCAGCGGCAATAAAGCGATGCTCTTCATTACAGATAATGAATGGGGCATCGCATTTACTATCCATCAAGTGCTCTTCAAGGCCTTGCAGGCGTTGAAGTGTGTGCTGAAGCATTGACTGGTCGCCGGCAATATTGAGAAATTGCTTAGGGTAAAGCTCGCGAGACAGTGGCCAGAGACGACTTCCGGAGCCGCCGGCTAGAATGACAGGTAAAATCATAGCGTGGTAATTAGGTGCATTAGAATACTGCCATCATATTACCACGCTTCACGCTTATTACTTATCGATAACCAAGAAGGATATGACTATCGATGACCTTCCGTAGGGGAGTTCAACATGTCTTTGGGATCGCTAATATTCTGATTATCACCTAGGCTTTGAACGCTGTTATGATCTTGAACATTAGAAAAGTCTTGAGGGTCAATCTTGAGTGTCTGTGTTGGGAACGCGATGTCTGCATTGTGTTTATGAATAATCGCCAGAACCTGTAACAGAACGTCTTGCTTCACTTTGTGGTACCTGATCCAGTTGACTGTTTTTGTGAAGGTATAGATAAAGAAGTTGAGCGTTGATGGCCCAAATTTGTCAAAGTTAACGATCAACGTCTGTTTGGCATCAATATCTGGGTGGGTCTCGAGCATGGTTCTTACATCATCAACAATGAGCGCCAATTTGTCTGCATCTTGATAACGAAGACCAAAGGTTTCATTGATTCTACGATTCAACATTCTCGATGGATTCTCTACCACAATACTACTGAACACCGAATTTGGCACGTACAAAGGACGCTTATCAAAAGTGCGGATGATCGTCATGCGCCAACCAATGCGTTCGACAGTGCCTTCGATTTGACGATCGGGAGAACGTATCCAATCACCGACTTTAAAAGGGCGGTCGAAGTAAATCATCATGCCACCGAAGAAATTCGACAGTAAGTCCTTAGCCGCTAAACCGACGATCAAGCCACCAACACCACCAAAGGTGAGTAAGCCTGATAGGCTGAGTCCAAACGCTTGCATGATTGTCAGGCCGCCCATGACCATAAAGAACAGACGAGCTACTTTTGCAATCGCCTGTACAGTTGTCTCATCCCTGTTTTTTTGCTCTAAGACGTATGCTTCAGCATTGGTGATCATTCGTAAGGTGAACCAAACGAAGGTACATATGATCAATATGTGCTTGAGAGTTTTTAACCAGTTGATTTCATTGCCAAACTGATCTTGAAGAATCAACCCGATAGATACGGTCGCTGGCCAACACCAAAGTAACGTACTGACAGGGGTTTTCAGTGCCTCTAGTAGTAGGTCATCCCAGTGAAAGTGGGTTCTCTGTACCAGAACTTCCAAGCGATTATGGATAATTCGCCAAGCTACCCAAGCGAGAAAACTCGCAATAGTGATGCATAGGACGCTGTTTGCCCAATCACTATGGCTCTGGTTGATGTAGGTTTGTACTTGGGTTATGAATTCATTCATTGTGTGTGCTGCCGCAGAAATTATGAATTGGAAATTAGCAGAAACTCGAGTTGTTCTCTACCTTTATAAATCAAGCGATTATGACAATAGTATAACCTTATTCTTGCAGAACTAACTTTTTTTGAGATAGAAACTAATGTAGGTTTGGCTATCCCGTGTAATTAAAATTTCTAAACAGGATTTCAAATGAGCGACAAACAATATGCAGTTATCGGTTTAGGGCGATTTGGTCTGTCTGTTTGCAAAGAGCTACAAAGTTCAGGGGCACAGGTACTGGCCGTCGATATTGATGAAGAGCGAGTGAAAGAAGCAGCGGCTTTTGTTTCACAAGCGATTGTTGCGAACTGCACGAGCGAAGAGACGGTGAAAGAGTTAAGACTCGATGATTACGATATGGTGATGGTGTCGATAGGCTCTGACGTTAACTCAAGCATTCTAACGACTTTGGTGGTGAAAGAATCTGGAGCAAAAGCAGTCTGGGTTAAGGCGAACGATAAGTTTCACGGCAAGATTCTCTCTAAGATTGGTGCTGACCATATCATCATGCCTGAACGAGATATGGGCATTCGTGTTGCGCGTAAAATGTTGGATAGACGCGTTCTCGAATTTATCGACCTTGGCAGTGGCTTAGCGATGACGGAGATTGTTATTGGTTCTAAACTGTTGGGTAAGAAACTTGGCGATCTTAAGCTGTGTAAAGAAAATGGTGTTGAGGTACTTGGCTTCAAGCGAGGGCCGAACCTCACTAAAGCACCAGAATTGGATGTGAGTTTAGAAATTGGGGATGTGGTGATCATCGCTGGGCCGAAAGAGACCTTATCTAGAAAGCTACGCAATTGGTAATTGGCAATAAGGTAACAGTATGAATTCGTTAAAACGAAAAGGTACTTTCTACACGCTTAAGAGTGATAAAAAGCCACGTAAAGGCTCTGAACCTAAGATTATCCTTACGAGCTTCTTAGGCGTACTTATCCCCTCTGCAATATTGTTGACGATGCCTGTATTCTCTGTGACAGGCCTAAGTTTTACGGATGCACTGTTTACAGCAACCTCGGCGATCAGTGTGACAGGATTAGGTGTTGTCGATACCGGTGAGCATTTCACCTTGGCGGGTAAAATCTTACTGATGTTCTTGATGCAAGTCGGCGGGTTAGGGCAGATGACTCTATCTGCGGTACTGCTTTACATGTTCGGTGTTAGGTTAAGCCTTAAACAACAAGCACTCGCGAAAGAAGCGCTTGGCCAAGATCGTAAGATTAACCTTCGTAAATTGGTTAAGAAGATCATCATCTTTGCATTAGTGGCTGAATTTATCGGTTTTGTATTGCTCTGCTTCCGCTGGGTACCTGAGATGGGATGGTCAACGGGCAGTTTTTATGCTCTATTTCATGCGATATCTGCATTCAATAACGCAGGTTTTGCACTGTTTTCAGACAGTATGATGAGTTTTGTTGATGATCCGCTGGTGATCTTCACCTTAGCTGGCTTGTTTATTTTCGGTGGGCTAGGCTTCACAGTCGTCGGCGACCTATCGAGTAACTGGCGTAAAGGTTTTCGACATCTTCATTTACACACCAAGATTATGCTAACCGCCACTCCGACTCTATTGTTGGTAGGTACGGTATTGTTCTGGCTGCTAGAAAGAAATAACTCAGCAACCATGGAAGGGTTATCGACTCAAGGACAGTGGCTAGCCGCATTTTTTCAGTCGGCAAGTGCTCGTACTGCTGGCTTTAATAGTGTGGATTTGTCTCAGTACACACAGCCTGCGTTGCTGGTAATGATTGTACTGATGTTGATTGGTGCAGGTTCTACCTCAACAGGTGGTGGTATTAAGGTTTCGACCTTTGCAGTAGCCTTTGTCGCAACGTGGACCTTCCTCCGTCAGAAAAAGCACGTGGTGATGTTTAAGCGCACTGTGACTTGGCAAGCGGTAACAAAGTCATTGGCCATTATTGTGGTAAGTGGGGCGTTATTAACCACCGCGATGTTTTTGTTAATGCTTACTGAAAAGGCAGCGTTTGATCGAGTCATGTTTGAGGTGATTTCAGCCTTTGCAACGGTTGGCTTAACCGCTGGCTTAACCGCGAACCTGACTGAGCCAGGTAAATACATCATGATTGTTGTTATGGTGATTGGACGTATCGGCCCCCTGACCTTGGCTTATATGCTAGCTCGCCCAGAACCTTCCTTGTTGAAATATCCAGAAGACACGGTGTTGACTGGTTAATTAGGTTCACGGGCTGATAAATAAAGCTCTGTAAATAAAAACAAAGCCAGCGATATGCTGGCTTTGTTGTTATAGGCTGTTCGTTAAATGCTGAATGCTTAGCCCTCAAACATCTCAACGTATTCCTCATAGCCTTCTTCTGCTAATTTATCCGCTGGGATAAAGCGCATTGCGGCTGAGTTCATGCAGTAACGTAAGCCTGTTGGTTTTGGACCATCTTTAAATACATGTCCCAAGTGAGAATCACCAAACTTACTGCGAACCTCTGTTCTTGGGTAAAGCAGTTTGTAGTCAGTAGTTGTGACGACATAAGCCTCGCTGATTGGCTGTGTAAAGCTCGGCCAGCCTGTGCCTGACTTGTATTTGTCTTTTGAAGAGAACAATGGCTCCCCAGTTACGATATCAACGTAAATACCTTCTTGCTTGTTATCCCAGTATTTGTTGTCAAATGGGCGCTCAGTAGCGTCTTCTTGCGTTACATCGTATTGAAGTGCTGTAAGCTTCGCTTTGATCTCTGCATCAGACGGTTTTACGTATGTTTTAGCATTCGCTGTCGCATTCTTACTGTCGATGATCTGACGTAGTGTTTTAGGGTTGTCCTTTCTATCATCACCGAAGATCTTATCTAGGTACTGATCGCGGCCAGAAGCATAGCGGTAGTAGTTATAACGAACCTTACTCTTCTTGTAATAATCTTGGTGATAATCTTCTGCTGGCCAGAACTTCTCAAATTTTATCAGTTCTGTTTTTAGTGGTGCACCAAAGATATTAGCTTTGTCGATCTCCATCATGAAGTTCTGAGCAACATCTTTTTGTGCTTGGTTATGATAGAAAATAGCCGGTCGATAATGACGGCCTCGGTCTACAAAAGAACCTTTGTCATCGGTTGGGTCGATGTGTCGGAAGAATTGGTCAAGAACCTGTTCGTAGCTAACCACATCAGGGTTATAGGTCACGTTGATCACTTCGATGTGACCTGACTTACCCGAAGAGACCTGTTTGTAGGTTGGGTTTTCCAGTTCACCACCAGAGTATCCAGAGATAACGTCGGTCACGCCTGTCAGTTTTTCTAGATCGGATTCTGTACACCAAAAACAACCACCAGCCAGTGTCGCGATTTCAGTTTTACCTGAACTAGCCGTTTTATCCATTGTATTGGCAGTGCCAGTCTGGCTTACAAACAGCGAAATCAGTGGTAGTGTAACCACGAGTGATACCAATATTTTAGATAATTTATTCATAGATACCTCATCTTGACGTTTTTCTCATTCGATTTTGAATGTACGAATAGAGACAGGTTTTAGATGGAAAAAATTACACTATTCATGAAAAAAATATCTCAAATAGAAAATCTTGCTCATAAATGCCGCCAGTAGTAGGGTGTAGGCATTGATATAAAATACCAAATAATGATGACGTTTTCGTACATCTAAGGAACAACATGCAAGCAGAAGTTAAATGGGTCGAAGGCTTTAAATTCCTCGGTCAATCTCAATCAGGCCATTCTATTGTTATGGATGGAAGCGGCGGTGCTACTGCGCCAAGCCCGATGGAAATGGTGTTAATGGCTGCTGGTGGCTGTAGCTCTGTTGATGTAGTGGACGGTTTGAAATCTGCGGGTCAAAGCATCACTGGTTGCAATGCAAAGCTTGAAACCAAACGTCGTGAAACAGCGCCGAAAATCTTTACTGTGATTAATATTCACTTTGAAGTGTCTGGTGACAACCTTGATCCTGAGCAGGTCGCTAAGGTGTGTGCGGATTCATTAGAAAAGTACTGTTCTGTATGTCTAATGTTGGGTGCTGGCGTAGAGATGACTCATAGTTGGGAAATCGTCTAGTCTTCTGATTGTACAGCTTGGCGGTAGGCTAATCTTTACGGCTTACGGCTTACGGCTTACGGCTTACGGCTTACGGCTTATCGCTTACGGTTTTTAGGCATAGCCAGACAAAGAAAAGGGCGGAGCACTTTAAAGTGCTCCGCCCTTATTATTTTAACTAAGGTAGAGTGCTATTATTCAGCAGCTTCTACGATAACTTCTTCAACTTTGACTTCTTCTTGGTATTCAAAACCAGGGATCGTTGCGTCAACACGACGGTTTTGAGCACGACCTTCAGCTGTAGCGTTTGATGCAATTGGATTCTCTTCGCCTTCACCTGACGCTGTAATACGGTCTGCTTCAATGCCTTGCTCTTCGATGTATGCGGCTACAGCAGCAGCACGTTTCTTAGAGATCATTAGATTATACTCAGCTGCACCTGTTGAGTCGGTGTGACCAACAACATCAACTGATGATTGAGGGTGAGCTTTAAGTACTTCAACTAATGGCATTAATGCAATTTTACCATCTGTAGACAGTTCAGTACTGTTTGTCTCAAACATACCTTGAGAGAAGCTCTCAGTTTGCGCTTTAGTAACAACCACGGTTGTCTTCTCTTCAACAACAACTGCTGGTTCTGTGATTGGCTCAGATGGCGCTTGAGTCACTGCTACTGCAGAAGCTGTTGCAGCCGCCGCTGATGCTGTTGTGTTGCCAGTACCGAAGTTGTAGCTAACACCAACTGATAGTAGATTCGAGTTCAGGTCTTGAACGTAGTTGTCGTCGAAATCATCAAAGTATTGGTATTCAACACGTAATGCCCAATCAGAAGATAGTTGCTTCTCTACACCGATACCAGCAGAAAGAACGACGTCATCCTCGCCACCGTGTGAAATGTAAGCAGGACCTGCTTTAAAGAATACGTCAAACTCTTGTTGTACTGCTAGGCGGTACATTGGAGTTAGCGAGATTGCGATCAGTGGATCGCTGAACGCAGCTGTTGTGCCGTTCTTTGAAAAGCTTGTCTTGTAGTCGCCAAGGAAGTCTGAGCTTAGCTCAATACCAAACTTGTCATTAAAATTGTAGCCAGAGTAGATGCCTGCACCAATTGCATCATCATCACACTTTTCACCGCTTACGCATGCGCTGTCTAGCCAGCCCACGCCCACTTTTGCACCCACGTAAGTCGTTGCAGCAATAGAAGGCGCTGCTGCTAGGCCTGAAGCGGCTACAACAGCACACATGATTTTTGACAGTTTTTTCATAATTTTTTCCTTGGATTAACTCTTATTTTTATCTGAACTTACCAGTAAAACGATCACTTATTGGGTTACGACACTGCTTATAATAAGTAAATCAAGGTGTTGGTTCAGGTGAACCTGTTTCTTTCTCAGTACTTATATTGTTAATCTGATTGCGTATTGGAGTCAATGAAATTGTTAAATATTATATATTTAAGATGCCTTTATTGTTGATTTTATCATTTGTTGGAATGTTTATGTTTAAGCTATAGCCTAGCCTCGTCTATTTACCAGTGGCGCTACGGGTAATAAGTAAAAAACTTGCGCTTTATCATGCTTATAAAACAAAAATCCCCACCCAATATGTATAACTCGAATGAGTACATGATTGGATAGGGATTTGAATTAAAGCGATTAGAGATGTTTTTCACGTACTTTACGTCACGTGAACATCTCGCTTTTGCTTATGGGCGCTCTCCTGCCAGTAAACGCTGTTCAATATCTGCAATGACGCCTGGTAGGTCTGCAATGGTATCGATCAAGTAGTGCGGGTTTGATTCGTTTAGCCTAACGCTTGCTTTTTCACGTGCAGCTGTAAGTGTTGTCTCGTCTGCATCTAAATATTCTTGATACGTTAAGCCTGCTTCGTTCCCCGATAATACAAGTCCAACTGTCCACATGCCTGCGTTGTGACCCTCATCGATCCCCGGTGCTGCGTCGTCTACTTTTACACACGCAGCAACGCTAGTTACACCTAGATCGATTACGTTTTTCAGTGCCATAAATGGAGCAGGGCGACCACCTTGAGGTAAGTCATCGGTCGCTACCACGTTATCTGGTCGGTAACCGTAATCTGCAGCAGCAGGAATTAAAACATCCATCACTTCACGTGGGTAACCTGAACAAGACCCGATCTTCACGTTCTTCTCTTTTAGGTTATTGACCACTTCTATCGCATTCAAAATAGGTGCTGCGTGATCGGCTACTTTCGCTTTTTGAAGAGGCATGAATGCCGCGTAGATCGCGTCAACGTCTTCACTTGTCATGGAGCGTCCGAACTGAGCCTTCCAACGAGCGTCAACAGCTGGAATTCGACCCACTGCTTGGATGTGGTCCCATTTGCCGATCCCCATAGGTTCACGCGCTTCAGCTAAGTCGATGTCAAAGTCGAAACCTTGTTTGAATGCTTCAACGAAGATGCTAGTTGGAGCAAACGACCCAAAATCAACGATAGTGCCGGCCCAGTCAAAGATAACCGCTTGGATAGGTGATGTCGTGTTCATAATAGTGTCCTATTTTTGTGTCACTCCCAGTTCAAAGTTCTGGGAAACAAATGGTTGTTTAAGGTTATTGGTTTAAATGTTGATTTCGAGAATTAAAGGTATTCAAAATCTTTGCAGACTTTGGCTATCGCTTTTTCGAATACAGACAGAGCGACTTCTAGCTCGCTACGGCTGATGATCAATGGTGGGCTCAATTGAATCACGTTACCTTGTGAAACCTTAAAGCTCAGGCCATCGTTCAGACATTGGTAAAGTACTGCTTCTGCTTCATCGAACGCTCGGTTTTTGGTGATATGGTCAGTGACCAATTCCACTCCCCAAAGCAGACCGATGCCGCGAACGTCACCAATGACTGGGTATTTCTCTTTCATTTGAAGCAGTTGTTCACGCACGAATGCGCTGTCCGCTTGTACTTTTTCAAGTAGATTTTCTTGCTCAATCACTTCCATCGTAGCCAGTGCCGCTGCGCAGCCAATAGGACTTTTCTCGTGGGTGTAGTGACCAAGTGATACTTGCGCTGCCGTGTTGTATTTGTCTTTAGTGACCATGGCTGCAATTGGAACCAAGCCCCCGCCAAAACCTTTACCGATACAAAGAATGTCAGGTTCGATATCAAAGGCCTGGTGAGTGAACCATTCGCCACTACGACCCATACCGTTTGGAATGTCGTCGATGATCAACATGACGTTATGCTTATCGCAGATCTCACGGATGCGCTTCCAGTAAGCTTTGCTTGGAACCTGAACGTCTGTGTTACGCACTGCTTCGGCAATGAAGGCTCCAATGCCACCTTCTTTTTCAATCACATACTCTAAATAGTCGGCATAGTGAACGTCGCATGCAGTTTCGTTTGCATTGACTGCGCTATTCTCGTTAAACGGGAAAGCGCCACGATAAGAGACGGCTGGTGGAATGCGTTCTACGCCAGCCATTAACGGGCCCATGCCTTCGCGGAAACAAGCTTCACCACCCACTGAAATTGCGTCCAGTGACGCGCCATGGAATGAGTCCCACAGTGAAACGACCTTGAAGTTGTTGGTGACATGTCGAGCCAGTTTGAGTGCCATGCCGATAACCGAAGTACCACCCGGTGCAAACAACACGCGGTTCAACTCACCACCGCAGATCTGTGTCAGCTTTTCAGCGCATTGAACGGCTGTTTCATTGGTAAAGCGACGTGGTGAAAACGGCAATGAAGCCATTTGTTGAGTCACTTTATTAATGATATGTGGATGGCCATAACCCAATTGATGAACATTGTTACCGTGAAAGTCCATGTACTTCTTGCCCGTCGCATCTTGAATGTAGATGCCTTCAGCTGCTTCAAGTGTGTCTAGACAAGGCGTTGACATCGCTTGATGAAGAAATACGTCAGAGTCACGTTTTAACATCGCTTGAGTCGCATCATCGTTTAGCGACTCGTTCCATTTCTCACGCGCTGGCGTGGTGTTCACATCGCCTTCGCTTCGAAAGTGTGTCGCCTTTAGAACAGAATCTTGATTGGCCATCGTCATTATTTGATGTCCCAGTACATAGCATTCTTAATTGCGTCAATTAGAGCTTCAATGTCTGACGGATACACTTCACCGATGTTACCGATTCGGAAGCAGTCGGCGTTTGAAACCTTGCCCGGGTAAATCACAAAACCTTGTTCTTTCAAACGGTCATAGAATTCCTTGAATTGGTAATCGCTATGAGTTGGAGAATAGAAAGAGGTGATAATCGGTGAATGAAGTTCATCATTTAACAGAGGTTCAAAACCAAGAGAGCGCATACCTGCAACCAGTGTGGTTTGGTTTGTTTGGTAGCGATTATGACGAGCTTCGATACCACCTTCCTGTTCCAATTCAAGTAGAGCTTGATAGAAAGCACGCACTGTATGCGTCGGAGAGGTAAAACGCCATTTACCGAGGTTGCTTTCCATGCAGTGCCATTGGTCAAACAGATCAAGGCTTAATGAACGAGCTTGGCCTTTGCACTTTGCCAGTTCCGATTGCTTAGCAATAACAAAGCCGAAGCCCGGTACACCTTGGACGCACTTGTTTGCAGAGCTGATCATGTAATCGATACCTAAGTCAGCGATATCCATAGGGATGCCACCAAAGCTCGACATTGCATCGAGAATGACGGTTTTGTTGTGCTGTTTTGCCAATTTGGCAATGTCTTCAATTGGATTCAGCATGCCTGTCGTGGTTTCACAGTGCACAATCGCAACGTGAGTAATGTCTGAATCCATGGCCAATGCCGTTTCCATTTCGTTCAAGTCAGGCTGTGATGTTTCACCTGGGGAAACGACATGGCATGGAATGTTTAAGTATTCTGCGATTTGAGCAATACGAGCGCCGTACGCACCGTTATCAACAACAAGAAGCTTACCGTTGTTAGAGATAACGCTACCGATTGTTGCTTCTACCGAAGCGGTGCCGCTACCTTGCATTAATACGCTTGTATATCCCGCTTGCTTAGTCGCTAAAGTCACTAGCTTGCTACGAATCACTTCAACAACGTCTTTGTTGTATTCATCATCCCAAGTACACCAATCTTTTAACATCGCTTGGCGAACGGTTTCAGAAGTAGATAAAGGGCCCGGTGTCAGCAGTAAGTATTCGTTTCTCATGTTCAATTCTCGTGATTTGTATTTTGGACTATACCAGTATTTGCAATTACTTTAACAACCAATTTAAACGGTCGTAAATAGCCCAAACGTTATTTTCACAAAAGCTTCATATTCAAATTTGTCACTTGTGTTGAGAAATTTTCCGATCTTTAAATTGCCATTTTTTGTTCATTTAATCGTCATAAAAGCCAGTTAGCTTAATACTCGAAATCTGGTACATACCAATGCAAAGGTGTGTGTTAACAACCTAAATGAATTTATGGATATAGAAGCCTCTAGATGGAGCTTCTAGCCTTAACAACTTTAACCTTGGCAATTCCTAACCTTGGCATCGGGCCTGACTGGAGAAAATGATGAAAAACCGTTTTATGAAAGGATCACTTGCAGCTTTAGTTACTCTATTGGCTGGTAATGCTTATGCAGCACAGGAAGTGACGGTTTACACCGCTTTTGAAACTGACATTTTAGCGAAGTACAAAAACGCATTTGAAAGTGAAAACCCAGACATCAACATCAAGTGGGTACGTGATTCAACTGGGATCATGACGGCAAAATTATTGGCCGAAAAAAACAACCCGCGTGCAGAGGTAGTTTGGGGACTTGCTGGTTCTTCAATGGCACTGCTTAAAGAAGAGGGCATCCTGAAACCTTATATGCCTCAAGGTGTAGAAGCATTACGCGCTAACCTTAACGACCCACAGTCTACTCAAGCTTGGTACGGTAATGATGCATTCTTCAATGCAGTTTGTTTCAACGAAGTGATGGCTAAGCAACTTAACTTACCTGCACCTAAATCTTGGGATGACCTAACCAAGCCTATCTATAAAGGCCACATTGCTATGCCAAACCCAGCATCTTCTGGTACGGGCTACATGCAGGTTTCGGCTTGGTTACAAAACATGGGTGAAGACCAAGGTTGGAACTACATGCAGAAGCTAGACCAAAATATTGCTCACTACACGCACTCAGGTTCTAAGCCATGTGTTCAAGCGGGCATGGGTGAAGTCGCTATCGGTATTTCTATGGCGAGCCGTGGCGCTAAGCTGAAAACTCAAGGCGCTCCACTTTCAGTGATTACACCTGAAGGCATCGGCTGGGAATCTGAAGCGGTAGGCCTTGTTAAGCCTTCTGATGCAGCACAACGTGTTATCGATTGGTCTATTTCTAAAGCGGCAAATGAGCTTTACATCGAAATGTACCCAGTTGTTGGTCACCAAGATGTGACAGGCAAAGCAGAGAACTTCCCTAATGTAGAAAAGAACATGGCAAAAATGGACTTCGCTCGCATGGGCAGTGAACGTGCAGACGTTCTTAAAACATGGTCTGAGAAGTTTGACGCTAAATCAGAGCCAAAATCTTAATCTGCTGAGCTTTTTAGTTCATGAGCTCCTTGGTTAATTATCTACCGAGCTTATTAGACACATGGTTTATTAGATATATGGCTTATTAGACACGTAGTCCATTAGATATGCAGCTCATTAGAAGTTAGAGATCAGTAAAGGAAGGCTTCGGTCTTCCTTTTTTAGTTTTACGCCTTTAGGTTTTAAGTAAGGTACAACAAATGACAAAGCACTACTCATATTGGTTCAAGCAAGCGTTAGAACAAGAGTTTGGCAACATCAATGAGGGGCTAGATTCGGCGAAGTCGCTCCAAAAAGACGTCAACTGTGATATCGCCATTGTTGGCGGTGGCTATACGGGTTTATGGACGGCGATTTTAATCAAACAACAGCAACCCGAAAAGCATGTTGTCGTGATTGAAAAAGGTCTATGTGGTAGCGGTGCTTCTGGTGCGAACGGCGGTTGCATGCTGACGTGGTCAACTAAGTATCCGACGCTGAAAAAGCTCTACGGAAAAGAACAAGCGAAATGGTTGGTTAAGGAATCGGAAAAGGTTATATACGAGATTGAAGCCTTCTGTAACGAACACAAGATTGACGCGCATCTATATCGAAGCGGTACTTACTACACGGCGACCAATGAAGCGCAAAAGGGTGGAATGGAGCCTGTTGTTAATGAGCTGGTTAAGCAGGGTATCAATAGCTGGAAGAAGTGCGACAATTCTTTGGCTGATAAAGCGGGATCTGATCGCCACATTGAGGGTTACTACTCAGAAGCTGCGGGTAGTGTGCAGCCAGCGTTATTGGCGAGAGGCTTACGCCGCGTTGCGATCGAATTGGGTGTCGAAATTTACGAAAATACAGAAATGACTTCTCTTGATTACGGCTCACCAGTTCGCGTCCAAACTAAGGGTGGGACGATAACTTCCGATAAAGTGATCTTAGCGCTCAATGCGTGGATGCTCGATCACTTTAAAGAGTTCAAACGCAGCATAGTGGTTGTCTCTTCCGATATGGTGGTGACCAAGCCTATTCCTGAAAAGCTCAAGCAGTTTGGTCCAGAGAAAGGGGCAGCGGTGGTAGATTCGCGTATCTTTGTCCACTATTACCGAGATACCCAGGACGGACGACTCATGTTGGGCAAAGGCGGCAATAAATTCTCGTTTGCGAATCAGGTTGAAAGCATGTTCAACCAAACGACTAGCTACCTACCGATTCTCAATCAATCGTTCCAAAAATTGTTCCCTAAATTGGAACAAAGTGAATTCGATTACAACTGGTCTGGCGGCTCAGATCGTTCGGTCACCGGATTGCCATTTTTCGGTAATCTAAAAGGCCAAAGCAACATCTATTATGGGCTTGGTTACTCTGGAAATGGCGTTGCTCAAACCCGTATGGGCGGGAAGATTTTGTCAGCAATGGTACTCGATATCGACAATGCTTGGACGCGAAGCGGTTTAACTAAAGGCCCATTAGGACACTTCCCGCCAGAGCCATTCCGTTGGGTAGGTGCGATGATAGTGCGTGATGCGGTACGAAGAAAAGAGAACGCGGAAGATTCGGGTAGCACGCCATTGTGGCTAGATAAACAGTTATCCAAACTCGCAGGTGCGGCGGGCAAAGCCGACAAGGTTGAATCATAGATTAATCTAGCGTTTAAATTAGAAGTTTACATTGAGGCTCTCAGTGATTTATGGGCAAGTCACTGAGGGCTTTCAACGTTGAACTAACTTTCAATGTTGAACAAATAGCAATTTTTAATGCTTATTATATCTGCAATATAACTGTCATTTAGCTTCTATAAATTTGTCACTCAACTGCAATATTCTCAGTATAAATTTGGTATATACCATGTAGAGAGTGCTGTAGTATGAGCAACCAAACTTATTTGAATATTGAAAACGTTGTAAAGCAATTTGGCCAATTTACAGCGTTAAAAGACATCTCCCTATCGATAGATAAAGGCGAGTTCGTCTGCTTCCTTGGCCCATCTGGCTGTGGAAAAACCACCTTATTACGTGCGATTGCAGGCCTAGACTTACCAACGTCAGGTTCTATTGAGCAGAACGGTAATGATACGACCTTCTTGCCACCAGAAAAGCGCGACTTTGGCATCGTGTTCCAGTCTTACGCTTTGTTTCCAAACCTCACTGTGGAAGAAAACATTGCGATTGGGCTGAAAAACCAAGGCATGTCGACCAAAGAAGCCCTTGAGACGGTTGAGTCTTGGTTAGAGACGATCGGCTTACCAACGTCTGGTCAGAAATTTCCAAATCAGCTATCTGGTGGACAGCAGCAGCGTGTTGCTCTGGCTCGCGCATTAGCCTTGTCTCCAGGCTTGTTGCTACTCGATGAACCGCTTTCTGCGTTGGATGCGAAGGTAAGAACACACCTACGTGATGAGATCTGCCAACTGCAACGCAAATTGGGTATCACCACTATTATGGTGACGCACGACCAAGATGAAGCGTTAACGATGGCAGACCGTATTGTCGTGATGAATCATGGTGTTATCGAGCAGGTCGGTGCTCCTCAAGAGATCTACCAAAAACCTGTCAGTCGTTTTGTGGCTGAGTTTGTTGGTAGCATGAACTTTATTCAAGCTTCTGTTGCGGCTCAAGGCAAGATGCGTATTGCTGAGTCAATGCTGCCGTTACCTGGCTTAGATAATCTCACGCCAAATCTGGGTGATGTTTTTGATATTGCCGTTCGTCCAGAGCAAATCCAGTTTGTTGATCGTTTTAGTGAATCCTTGCCAGTGAGAATCGTATCAAGCGAATTCTTAGGGGCGTTTTATCGTGTTGAGTGTCAATTGCAACATGACTCAACGGCGAAAGAGATCATCGTTGATGTACCCGTCAAAGAGTTCAACCGATTGAAGCTGCGTCGCAGTGATATTCGTTACGTGGCGTTTGATCAAGAAGGCCTTAGAGCTTACTCATCGAAAAGCCTGCAAGTGATGAAAGACGAGGCGGCGTAATCAATCATGGAATCGACTCAAATGATGCAATCTAAGCTGCTAATTCAACGACGAGTACAACCTTTTTTGGCTCGGTTAAGCAAAGACAACGTAATTCTATTTGGGCTGTTGGCCTTTTTGTCTGTGGTCATGACGTTGTTTATCCTGATGCCACTGTGGGCAATGTTGAAAAAGAGTGTTCAGAACGCAGACGGTGAATTTGTAGGTTTACAGAATTTCGCTACGTATTTTGCGTCTCAAAGCCTGTGGCAGTCGGTAGGCAATACCTTCACGCTTGGATTGCTAGTGACCGTAGTCGTGGGTGTCTTGGCGTTTGGTTATGCCTATGCGCTAACTCGTTCATGCATGCCTTTTAAGGGGCTTTTTCAAGTACTGGGTTCTGCGCCTATTCTTGCTCCGTCACTGCTTCCTGCAATCAGTCTTATCTTCTTATTTGGTAACCAAGGTATCGCTAAAGAAGTCTTGGGGGGCAACTCGGTTTATGGTTTGATTGGTATCTCACTGGGCTTGATATTTTGGACGTTTCCACACGCCTTGATGATTCTGACCACCTCATTAAGAACCTCTGACGCTCGCCTTTATGAGGCAGCACGTGCACTCAATACTTCATCGTTAAAAACTTTCTTTATGGTGACGTTACCTGCGGCAAAATACGGCTTGATCAGTACCCTGATCGTTGTGTTTACGCTGGTGGTTTGTGACTTTGGTGTGCCAAAGGTGATAGGTGGTAGCTACAACGTGTTATCGACTGACATCTTTAAGCAGGTGGTTGGTCAACAGAACTTCTCTATGGGTGCAGTAACCAGTATCTTGCTGCTATTACCTGCGTTGCTTGCGTTTACCGTTGACCGCTGGGTTCAAAAGAAACAAAAGAGCTTGTTTGATACTCGTTCTGTCGCGTACCAACCTGAACCTAGTTCACTACGTGATGGCTTATGTTTCCTTTATTGCACCATCATCTCTGCTGCTGTGGTTATTGTGTTGGGCATGGCGATATACGGTTCGATGGTCACCTTCTGGCCTTGGAACAAAGCGCTGACGCTAAACAACTACAACTTCGCAGAAATGAGTACTTATGGTTGGGCGCCATTCTTCAACTCCTTAACGCTTGGTGCTTGGACTGCGGTTATTGGTACTGTTCTGATTTTCTTAGGTGCATACTGCATTGAGAAAGGTCGCGCCTTCGGTCCTGTTCGTCAAGCGATGCAAATGCTCAGCGTTGTTCCGATGGCCGTTCCGGGTATGGTGCTGGGTTTGGGTTATATCTTCTACTTCAATGATTTGAGTAACCCACTTAACTTCTTGTATGGCACGATGGCGTTCTTGGTGATTAATACCGTGGTTCACTACTACACGGTAGGGCACATGACGGCGTTAACGGCATTGAAACAACTGCCTTCCGAAATTGAAGCAACAGCGGCTTCGGTAAACTTACCGCAATACAAGCTGTTCTTTAAGGTGACGTTACCTGTTTGTCTGCCGGCGATTTTAGATATTGCGACATACCTGTTTATTAATGCACTTACCACGACATCTGCGGTAGTATTCTTGTATTCTACCAATACGATTCCAGCGTCAGTATCAGTACTGAATATGGACGATGCAGGTCAAACCGGTGCAGCAGCAGCGATGGCGGTGATGATCATGATATCTGCAGCGAGTGCGAAGTTGATTCATATGCTAATCAACAAGTTATTCGATAAGCGCACCCAAGCTTGGCGTAAACGCTAGCGAACCACTTATATTGCAGTTGGCCAAGGAGTGGCTGACGACAAGAACAAGAATGAAAGGAAATGAAGTGCAGTACGTAAAAATCAAAGATGTCATCGTAGAGCAGATAGAGTCGGGGATGTTAACACCACGACAGAAGCTGCCTGCGGAACGTAAGCTGGCTGAATCGTTTGATACGACTCGAGTTACCTTACGCGAAGCCTTGTCTTCACTTGAAGCGGAAGGGCGCATTTATCGAGAAGACCGACGTGGTTGGTTTATCTCTCCCGAGCCGCTTCGTTACGATCCAACACAAACGCTGAACTTCACCAATATGGCTCTATCGCAGAATCGACAGCCGAAAACTGAGTTGGTGGCGGCGAAAGGAATGTTAGCAACCAAGGAGGCGACTCGGCTTCTTGAGTTACAACCTTTCTCGGACGTTTATCGAGTAGACAGAGTTCGTTATCTTGAAGATAGGCCGGTTGTGTATGTGACCAACTACATTCGACCAGAGTTGTTCCCTAACTTGCTTGATTATGACTTGTCTAAATCGTTGACGGACATCTACCGCGAACACTTTGGTGTGGTGTATCAGAAGATCCGTTACCGAGTGAGCACAACGTCTTTACTTGGCGAGACAGCGCAAGCCCTGCGTGCGACTTCTGGCTCACCTGCAATGGTTGTTGAGCGTGTTAACTACAATCAAAACGGCGATCTGATTGACTGTGATATTGAGTATTGGCGTCATGACGCGATCAGTATTGAGTCAATCGCGCAGCTAGAGCGCTAGTCATACGTTAGAACGTTAGCATATCTGCAATTATGCAGGATTGCCCAATTGAAAAGTTCAAAGGTCTCTTATTCGGAGGCCTTTTTATCACCTGTTGTCAGCCGTTGTGCTAATTCATCTATAATTTAGGAATGAAATGGAATTCTCTGCCATCGTCATCGTGACTATTTCGGCTTTGCTTCACGCGGGTTGGAACGTTCTAGGTAAATCGAATCAAGGATCGGGCTCGTCTTTCTTCTTAGCCTCTGGCTTTGCCGCTGCTGCGATATTGACTCCCTATTTGATTTGGTTCATTTACAGTGTCGGCTTTGTGGATATCACGCTTTTATTCTGGAAGCTACTTCTTTTAAGTGGTATTTGCCAAATCATCTATTTAATCGGCTTAGGTGTAGCCTACAAGCAGGCCGATATTGGGGTGATTTACCCGATGGCACGAGCGCTGCCCGTGTTGATGGTGGGTTTAGGCACGGTGTTGATAGGCTATGAGCTGTCACCTAATCAATGGTTTGGCTTCACCTTGATTACCTTGGGTTGTTTGTTTGTACCACTTAAGAAGTTTTCAGATCTTAGGTTAAAAGCGTATCTCAACCTTGGCGTACTGTGGGCGTTAATCGCGGCCATTGGTACCACGGGCTATTCCATCATTGATAAAGAAGCGCTTCTGTTACTCGATCCTTTGAGCACACCAGTTATAACTAACAAGCACACCGCGATTTTCTACCTAGGCATTCAGTTTTGGGCGATTGTGATTCCGCTGAGTGTTTGGTTATTCGTAACCAACCAAAGAATCGAGTTTACTAATGCGTGGATACTACGTAAGAAAGCCACAGTGGCCGGTATCATGATGGCTTCGACCTATGGCTTAGTGCTGTTTGCGATGACCATGACTGAAAATGTCAGCTTGGTTGTTGCTCTTAGGCAAGTGAGTATCATTTTCGGCGTAGTGATGGGGATCTACTTTTTAAAGGAAAAGTGGCACGCGACTCGCGGTGTAGGCGTATCTCTAATTATTGCTGGCTTAGTTATCTCATTGACTAAAAAGATCGCCTGAGTGATTGGGGATTTGTGAATAGGTATCTCTATTAAGTTAAATGAAAAAACGCCCTTAGCGAAACAAACTTCGTTAAGGGCGTTTTCTCTTTATCTAGTAAAAAGCTGTAGGTAGTAAAAGACTTACCCCGCTAAATCTTGAGCATCTTGCTGTTTCAACACTTTGTGGCCATCTTCAGTGACACCACGTTTCCAGTAGCTGCTGATGTAGATGTTCTCTTTCGCGACTTCTTTTTCGTTGCGGAAGTATTGTCTTAGCTCACGCATGCTTTCAAATTCACACGCTGTCCATATTGAAACCTGACCTTCTAACCATTCTGTGTTGCGCACGGTTTGTGAAAGTGACTCTGAGGTTTCATCTTCAATCAACCAGGTTACTTTGATACCTTGAGGAGTCTCAAGTACCTGCTTATCTGCTGCTGAGTTGATCTGAATGATAGCGTGACCAGTTGCTGTTTCTGGGAGCGTTTTTACTTTTGCAGAAAGCGCAGGTAGGGACGTCATGTCTGCAACTAAGAAGAACCAGTCTGACTCTAGGTTAAGCCCCTGAATTAAACCAGGACCAGCCACTGAAATAGTGTCACCCACTTTCGCGTTCATTGCCCACCTTGCAGCAAAGCCACACTGCAAATCTTTAGTGATGTGACGAACGAAATCGACTTCAATCCACTGCTCTACAGGATTGTACTGATGAATGGTGTAGGTACGCATGGTTGGGCGCTCACCTTCGTTTAGCTGGCTTAAATCAGTCGTGCCAAGTGGCGAGAATAAAAGCTTGATGTAGCCGCCGGCACATTCTGTTGGGTATTTACTTAATCCCTCACCGCTAAGCGTTATGCGCTGCATGTTTGGAGTAATTGTTGAGGTTTGAGTAACGGTTAATGTGATAGGGCTAGGCTTGCTCATATAAGGCTCTCTTAGATTTGGATTTCCACATCATAATCCTGAACTAAAAAACACTCAATACTAATAGTTATCATTTACTTTTGTTTACACATGTACTACCTAACTTATACGACAGATCCTATTGAGAAACGGATCCTACAAAAAAGAGCCCTTTAGAAAACTAAAGGGCTCTTAGGATTGGTTTGACTCAGCGAACAGAATTAGCTGTTTGCTTGCTCTAGTTCAATCGTTTCTTCAGCGGCTTTCGCAGCTTCTAGCATCTTACGAATAATGAACGATGCTGCCATTGCGATACCTACCATCACGACGGCAAGAACAGTCAGCATTTGGAAGTAATCACCGTAAACCGTTTGCACGATCTCTTGTGTGATCTCTTGACCTTTCTCTAGTGCAATAGACGTTGAGAATACCGCGCCAACAATGCCTGATAGTGCGATAGCAACAGAGAACAAGCTTACTGAGAAGTTTTCAATGTGCTTAGGTGCAACAGACAGGATGAAGGCTACAACCATTGAACCTACAATCACTTCACCGAATGCTAGGAAGAAGTGAATCGCTAGGAAGACTTCTGGGCGGATCAGAACATCGTCACCCACTGTCGTTACTGCCATCGTAAGGATACCGAAAGCGATAGCCGTAAGGATGAAAGAGAAACCGACTTTGGTTGCAGTTGAGAAGTTAATGTTTTTCTTTTCTAGGCTAGAGAAGATACCCGCGATGATAGGACCAGCAACCATACACCATAGTGGGTTCATTGCCATTGAAGCTTCAGGTGCAACAGGGATAAAACCAAATAGATCGCCACGCATTGTGTTGATCGCTACCATTGTCATCGAAGTCATCATCTGACCGTAGTACACGAAGAAACATGTCGTCAGGAATGTGATGATTAAAATAGTGCCCATTTTCAGCATGTCTGATTTCTTCGATTTCAACATCAAAGAAACAAAGTAGACGATTGCTGCACCGCCAATTGCGTATACGATGTTTTGGCCAATATCCATGTTCGAGAACATGAAGAATACCAAGCCAATCATAGCGGCAGAAAGACCAAGGAACGCTGCCCAGTTTTTAGTGCTTACTGGTTTTTGGTCGATTTCAGCACTTGCTTCAACAAGGCCTTTGCGAACAAAGATCATCATCAGAAGCGCAGCACCGGCTAGAACCGCTGAAAGAAGGAAACCACCGTGGAAACCAACAACAAGTACTAGCATTGGGAACAGGTATTGGCCTAACAGAGCACCAATATTGTTTACTGAGTAGTTGATTGGGTAGCAGTTCTCAAAATCTTCTTGAGTTTTGAACGTGCGTTTGTAAAGACTTGGGTAAGAAGGGGACATCAAACCACGTGCATAACTTGCTAACGCAATACCACATAATGCCATCGGAACATTGGTTGCTGCTGCACCAAGTACCAGTAGAACGTAACCACTTGCGAACCCTAGGAAGGCAATGGTTAAAGATCGGTAAGCGCCTAAAAACTTGTCGGCGATAAAGCCACCTGCGATAGCAAATAGCGGTCCGATTGCAGAGAAAGCACCAACAACCATCATGGTGTCGGCTTCATTGTAGTTCAGATCTTCAAGGAAGAAACGAGTCAAGATCACCATGACGCCATAGAACGAAAGTCCGAACATCATTTGGCAGAACATCATTGATTTGTTTAATCTATTCCACATTATTTTATTCTCACGTTTGTATTAATATGTAGTGTAATTACCCGATTATAATATCATTAGTAGTAATACATAAACTGAAACATCTGTCCCAAACAGAACTATACTCGATATATCTTTTCTTATGAGTGCATTCATATTTCTCATGAATGAGATTTGCAACGTTAGATTTTGCAAGTGGATGCATGGCGGTATGAAATTTAGCCATCATCATTTGTGGCTAAGTAATGAACTAATAAAGGGAAAGTTAGAGGTAGTCATTCTGTAAGTTATTTTGAGTGAGTATCACTTTCAATTAGCTGTTGGGCTTTAGCCAATAAAAAAGCCAGCTTGGTGGCTGGCTTTGTTGAGATATTGAAAACTAAGTTTACAAGCATGCTGTCTCTATAGAGGCTTTCTCCACTCGTGTTCCTGTCTTTTATTCACAAGGTGGTGCCATGTGGATCACGGCTAGGCCGCCTAGAGAAGTTTCACGGTACTTCTTGTTCATGTCTTTACCTGTTTGATACATGGTCTCGATAACCTTGTCTAACGAGATAAGACACTTGCTGGTACGTTTCAACGCCATGCGCGATGCATTGATGGCTTTCATTGCACCCATTGCGTTACGTTCGATACATGGCACCTGAACAAGGCCACCGATCGGATCGCATGTCATGCCCAGTGAGTGTTCCATCGCGATCTCAGCGGCAATACAAATCTGTTCGTTGCTACCACCACGTAGGGCAGTTAGGCCTGCTGCGGCCATTGATGAAGAAACGCCGACTTCACCCTGACAACCTACCTCTGCGCCAGAAATCGAAGCGTTGGTTTTGTATAAGATGCCGATTGCGCCAGAGACTGCCAAGAAGTCTTTAAGCTGCTTGGTGTCTAGCTCCTTGATGAAACGATGGTAGTACATCAATACCGCAGGTATAACCCCAGCCGCACCGTTGGTCGGTGATGTCACGACCTGACCGCCCGCTGCATTCTCTTCACTCACGGCAAAGGCAAATAGGTTAATCCAATCCATGATCTCCATTGGATCGTTTTCAATCGAGGCATTCGCTTCAAGCTTTTTAAGCAGAGCAGGTGCTCGACGAGTGACTTCTAGGCCGCCATCAAGGATGCCTTCTGTGTCAAAGCCACGCTGCATACACAGAGACATCACCTTCCAAATTTGGTCGGCTTTCCGGTCAATCACATCCATACCTTGGAATGAAACTTCGTTACGTAGAATTAAGCCACCAAGGCTCAGTCCTTGTTGTTCGGATAGTTCAAGTAACTGATCAGCGGAAGAGAAAGGGAACTCAACTTGTGTTTCTGCTTCCTGTTTGCCGTTTTGTAGCTCATCAGCGGTTGCGATAAAGCCACCACCAATCGAGTAGTAGGTTTCCATATCCAGAAGGCTGCCGCTTTCGTCAAAGGCAGAGATAGTCATGCCATTTTCATGCAACGGAAGGTTAGTTTTGTGGAAGAGCAGATCGCTTTCTACATCGAAATAAATTTCATGGTTACCGCTAACCAATAGAGATTTATCTTCAATCGCCTTACGCATTGCTTGGTTAGCACTGGTGATTTTAATGGTGTCGGGGCGGTTACCTAGCAAACCTAACAAGGTCGCTCTGTCTGTGTGGTGACCAATACCCGTCAATGATAACGAGCCGTATAAGTCGATTTGAATACGCTTCACTTGCTTAAGCTGAGCATCAATTTTTTGGGTAAAGTTAAACCCAGCGATCATTGGTCCATTTGTGTGGGAGCTGGATGGTCCAACCCCAATTTTGTAGATATCAAAAATAGACAGCATAGTAACTTCCTGTGAAGACGGTTCGATGGACGAACTCTGTGTAAAATTTGTATTTGGTTAGTTGCACTTCTTTGAGTGAACCTGTTCTGTGGTTGAAACAGTTATGCGATAGAGCGTATTCATTGATTGAAAGGGCTCTTTTATCGACTAGTGCTAACAAGCATAGAGCGATGAAATACAAGAGCGTGCTATGTTTGCTGTAAAGCGACACGTTTATTCTTGTATTACCTAAGATGTCGCTATCAATAGTGAGCATTATTGCGAGCAACATATAAGAATTTCAAAATACTTTTGTTAACAAGTATTGTATACATAATTCACTCCATCTAATCCCCAAAACGAGACTTGAACATAAAATGAGCATTAATCACCTCCTTATTGTGCTGGGTAAGCGACTTAATGAGAATAAATTGACTGATGAAGGAATCAGTCGAGTTGATGCTTTGGTTGAGTATCTGGCGGAGCCTTTGGTAGAAGAGTCGAATCAGCAAACTGCGGTAGCATTTTGTGGTGGGCTAACAAAAGGGCAAACACTGTCTGAAGCCGACGCGATGCACCAGTACTTTAGAAAGCTTGAAAAGCAGCGTGAACATCCGTTTTCTTTAGGGGCGATTTTGCTCGAGCAGCACTCGACCAACACTGTCGAGAACATACAGAACTTGGCCTCAGAGTTGATTGCAAGCGGGCTGTTTACTCGCGGGCAAAGTGTGCAAGTGACATTCGTTTCGAATGACTACCATTTACAACGTATATTCGAGATTCAATCGCTCATGGGCGAGCAAGGTTTGCTTAAAGTTCTCATCGAGAAGTGTTCCGCACTTGGGGTAGAGCAGCAAATAGATCGCAGGTTGGAGGCTCATGTTGCGGTGCCATACCCACATCAAAGTGCTCAGGGGCAATTGTTTCTGTTGATGGACGTACTGACGACCTACCGAGTTTATCTTGAAGGTGTTTGTGCGGGCGCATTTAAGCGAGATTTAGAGTTGGTTAGACGAGAGCCAGAAAGACTGTCTTTGGAAGCATTGATCACTGCCAAAGAGCTCGTTGGACGTTCATCTGACTTTGACATTGTGGAGAGTTTACTCCCAGCATTGGAGCGCTGTATCCAGCAGACTTCAGTGGGTACCGATGTAAAAAAAGTCAGGGAATACCTAGCTCTACTAGATACTAACCTGACTTTATTGAACCGTTATTTAGATCCGGAATCGGATCACACACATCGCTGGTGGCGATAGGTGATTATTTCTTTCTCGTGATGCCAATAACGGTCTTTAAACTCGCAAAGGCAATCAGACAGTAAGCTAGAAGCTCAGTGCCTTCTTCAGCGATGTTTTTAACCGCTCGAACGTAATCATCGCCCATAACATTGTGCCAGAAGGCTCATGTGTTTTTTACAGTGATTAACTTTGGTTTTCTGAATCTTGCTCATGGTTATTGCGGTAGTACTCCCACTGTTCAATGCGCTCGCCGTCATCGAATACACAGTAAGTTGTACGCTGATTGTTTTCAGTAACCGTGTCTAATTCACCGTCCTGTTGAACACAATAAACCGCTGCTGGGTTAGCGACTGAAACACGTTGGCCCTCGCTATATTCTGCATAGTCGTTTGCACAACCGCCTAATACAACGGCACATACAGCCATCAAACCAATTTTCTTCATGTCTATCTCCTACGTGATAACTCTATAATCGAATGCGTTAAGTTCTACAGAACCAAATGAGAAGCTCTATGAAATTAGTATATTTTAGATTTCAGAAAAGGTTGTCCTAATTTGGTCAAGATATTGAAATAGGTTGATATTTCTTCATGTTTAACGACTTTTTGAGTGTTAGATCAAGCTAAGTGGATTCAAGTTACCGTAGGAATATCCCCGTCCGATCCGTTCTGGTTAGCGGTTGTGAACCTCGAATCTATTGATGATTATGATATGATGCCGCCAAATTCAGTAGAGCAGTCAGAATCATGAGACACCTAAAAACAACCATCCATCCTGATATCGACCATCTAGACAATAAAACGGTCTATAAGCGCAACGCTGCCCGTGCCATTGTGTTAGATGGTGAAGACATTCTGATGCTGTATACAGAGCGTTATCACGACTACACCATTCCTGGTGGTGGTTTGGATGAAGGGGAAGATGTGATCGCAGGTATGGTTCGTGAACTCGAAGAAGAGACTGGCGCGAAGAATATCCATAGCATCAAGCCGTTCGGCATTTTTGAAGAGTTTCGTCCTTGGTACAAAGATGATGCAGACATGATGCACATGATTTCTTACTGCTACTCATGCAAGATCGATCGTGAGCTTGGTGAAACGGCTTACGAAGATTATGAAGTGAAAAACGGGATGAAACCGGTGTGGATGAATATCCATGAAGCGATCGCTCATAACGAAAAGACCATGGCAGAGAGCCCTAAGAAGGGCATGAGTATTGAACGTGAAACCTTTTTGCTGCATTTGATTGCCAAAGAGATGCTTTAGCCGTTATCAATACTAGCCTGCTAAGCTATTTATTTGCCGCCACTTTTGGCGGCAAAGTTGTTTCTAGCAATGCTAAAATTTAATACCCGAAACTAATTATTGAATATGGTTGATATTGTCAACTAAGTGTTTTTGATGTATCTTTACCTCAGCGATGAACCTATCTAGCTTAACTGCCCGGTTATATCGTTAAATCTCGCTGTGAGCCTGCCCTAAACAAAGAATACTATGAATAAAAGACAGTTTATTGCCCATTATCTGCGCATGAATCGCACCTCGTACTTATTGGCGATTGTGTTCATCTTTCTCGTTAACTGGTTACAAGTAGAGATCCCTCGCTATATCCAATTGGCGATAGATTTGATTGATGATGCCTCTTCAACTGGCCACCAACAGCTTCAAACCTATGTTTGGATTGTGGTCGGGATGTCGGTTGCCATGGTGGTGGTGAGAATTCTGTCTCGTATCTATGCGCTTAATCCGGGGCGAATTACAGAGGCCGCACTTAAAAGTACACTTCTACAAAAGTTGAATCGCTTACCGAGCAGCTTTCACGAACGCTTTGCTTCGGGTCGACTGATCTCGATTATCAACAATGACCTTAGTGGCATTCGACTGCTGTTTGGTGTCGGCTTCTTGCAGTTCTTCAATGCCTTGCTTGCGTTGTCGTTGACGCCTCTTTACATGTGGCGTATCTCACCAGAATTAACGCTTTATTCGATCATTCCTATCTCAATCGCTTTTGTGATTTTCCGTGTGGGCTTCAAGCGTATGAAAACGCTGCATTTAGAGCACATGAAGCGTCTACAAAACCTGTCTGCTCAGCTAATGAGTTACCTGTCTGGGATTGATCTCATTAAGAGCCAGCAGATGTCACCTTGGGTGAAAGCCGAAACTGAAAAGCTGAACCAGTTATTGCTTGAATGCCGCCTTAAAATTACACGCATTCAAGTCTTCTTTATGCCGGTACTCGACTACGCCAATGACCTGATGAAAATCATCATTCTTGGGCTTGGTGGCTACATGTTAATGAGACAGGAACTCACACTTGGTGAGATTACCGCCTTTCTGACTTACTCGGTTTTGCTCGCTATGCCATTGATGCAACTTGGCAGAATCGCGACCATTTATCAGCGAGGCATGGTCGGTATCCAAAGTGCACAAACCATTCTTAATGCCAAAGTCCCAGAGCTAGATGAAGATAAGCTGACTGAACTAGATGTTGAATCACTGAAGGGAAAAACGTTTTCTGTTCGCAACCTCAGCTTCAGCTATTCAGGTGAAGAACGCGTGATTCTCGATGACATCAGCTTTGATATTCCAACAGGTAAGAAAGTGGGTGTGTTAGGCGGGATCGGAGCGGGTAAAACGACATTAGTGAACTGCTTAAACCACCACTTGGATGTACCACAAGGTTCTGTTTTCCTTGGTGAAAGAGATGTCACTAGCTTCTCACGCAGTGACTTACGCCGTTACGTGAAAACCGTGACTCAAGACCCTTACCTGTTTTCAGCAACCGTCGAAGACAATATCCGCTTTGGTAGCCTAGATACCGATTTGGCAAAGAGTCAGGTTGATGAAGTGCTAGAGCTCAGCCAGTTGGCTAGTGATGTGACACGTTTTGAACACGGCGATCAAACCTTAGTCGGTGAGAAAGGGATCATGTTGTCAGGTGGTCAGAAGCAGCGCTTAAGTATTGCGCGTGCTTTATTGCAACCCACCGACCTGATCATCATGGATAACGTTCTATCGGCTGTCGACTATGAAACAGAACGTAAGATCTTGGAAGGTTTGTTTAAACGTTTGGAAAATCAATCGGTTCTTGTGGTTTCACACCGCGTTAATGCCCTTGAATATATGGATGAAGTCATCGTGTTGAACGAAGGTAAAGTGATCGCGAAGGGCGACCACGCCACGTTATTGAAAACCTGTGATTACTATTACGATACATGGCAACTACAGCAGAATGAAACGGAGGCAGCAGCATGTTAAAACGTGTTGATCTCAAGTACCTCAAGCACTTTTTTAAGTTTGCTAAGAAATACAAAGGCTCTGCGATTCTGGGCATCGCTATGCTTCCTCTTTCTGTCATCACGAGCTTGTTGTTCCCTTGGCTGATCATTCAAGTGATCGATGTTCACCTGAGTCACGGGGATATGGATGGACTGCTCGAGTACGTCTTCTATCTCGTTGCCGTGCTGGTGGCGAGCTATGTGGTGGATACCACCTATTCGTACAACCTACGTAAAACCGGGCAATACACGATAACTGACATGCGCTCAGTGTTGTTTGCTCGCGTGCTCAAACTGCCACGCAGCTATTTTGATAACACACCGATTGGCGCAACGCTTTCACGATTAACCAGTGATTTGGAAACCATCGGCGAGACGTTTGTTCAGTCGGTTGTCGGGCTAGTTAAAGACAGCATCAATACCATTGCTCTGTTAGTGATGATGTTCTTTATTGATTGGCAGTTAACGATGATTGTATTGATCATTATGCCACCAGTGATGTACTTGACGGTGTATGTGAGAAACCGACTTCGTGCTTTGTATAAGGTGACTCGTTCTTCTTTGGCTCGCAGTATTGGCTTTTTACAAGAAGTCTTATTTGGCATGAAAACCGTTCAGATGTACCGAGCAGAAGAGCAAGTCGAGCAACGCTACCAAGGCTATACCGATGAGTTTTTAAGAGCGCAGAAGAAGATCAATAAATACGATGCGATTTTGTTCTCGTTTATCTCTGGCATCACCTCCATCACTATCGCGATTATGATCTGGTATGGCTCTGAGCAAGTGTTAGAAGGGGCGCTCACCTTGGGTGTGCTGATTGCGTTCATCAACACCTTAGAGAAAGTGTTTGTTCCGATTCGTGACTTTACTTCGCAGATCGCTTCGATTCAGAGTTCATTTGCAGCGTTTGACCATATTGAAGAGCTGTTTGTTGAGCCGACTGAAGAAGAAGGGCGCAACCTGTTGTCATCTAACAAGGTTGAGAAGCAGCTTGAACAGTTTGTGAGCCTAGAGTTTAAGAACGTAAGCTTCCGCTACAAAGACGACTCTCCCTACGTTCTAAAGAATGTCTCGTTTGTATTGGAGAAAGGGCATCAAATCGCCCTTGTGGGTTCGACGGGTTCGGGCAAGTCGACGATTCTGCGTCTGATCTCTAAAACCTACCAAGATTATGAAGGCAGCATTTTGTTGAATGGAATAGAGCTGTCACAGATCTCAAGTGAAGACTCTGCTCATTTGTTCTCAATGATGATGCAAGACGTGCACTTATTTGAAGAGACCATTCAATTCAATATCGCGCTGGGCAAAACGCATCTATCTAGAACTGAGGTTGAACAGGCGGCGCGCTATGTTTATGCCGATAAGTTTATTGAACAATTGCCACAAGGTTATGACTTCCACTTGGAAAAGAACGGCTCTAACTTGTCTGTAGGGCAAACGCAGCTTATCTCGTTCGCTCGAGCGGTTGCACAGGGTGGTCAATTGATGATGCTTGACGAGGCGACCAGTTCGGTAGATTCAATCACCGAAGACCTGATTCAAAAAGCAATGCAGCGCCTTTTCAAGGAAAAAACTGTGATTGCGATTGCACACCGTTTGAGTACCGTTCGTCACTCAGATACGATTTTGGTGTTGGAAAAGGGTGAAATTGTTGAGCAAGGTAATCATCAACAGCTGGTGGCACACAATGGTATTTATGCTGGCTTGTTACAAGAATCGATTGTAGAAACGGGCGATTCTCAAGTAACGGTTGCCTGATCACCTCAAATCAGGTTTACCGTTATCGATACTATGAATTGGTGTTGCTTATGTTTCACCAATTTCTATTCTTTTCTAGTATTCCCAGTAGCTTAGGGAAAATAAAACATATTTTACGATTATTAATATGTTATGATCTCCCTACTACTAAAGGGGTGTCTTAGGGCATCGGGATGTATGCAAGCAAAAAGAACCGGCTTGTGTCAGTCACTTTCTGGCGAATATGGAATCGAAAATGTTGTTGGAAGAAGTTGTAGAAATTATCGAATTAACCGACTCAGACCATTTATCTCAAGCAATGGAACTGTTTAACGAGCATGGTTTTGTTGATGCTGAGTCTTTACCTTTTATGAATGTTGTTTTTGAAACAGCACCAGATCAACTTGCGAAGAAGCTGTCGCAGATTGGTTTTAAAGGTTTAGTGCAAGTCGAAAAGAATGAAGATGCATCAGGCTTCACCATTATTGATGCTGACCGTGTTCTGCTAAAAGATTCTGCTTAGTCGAAAGGCTCTGCTTAGCTGCAAGATTCTTCTTAATAACAAGAATAAGATTCAGCTTAGTGAAAAGACTCTATCCAGTTCAGTAACACCCGTTATGATTATTTGAGGTTAACACAGTGACAACAGCAACCGTTTCATCAACAGAACAACATATTTCCAACGAACATGCACTTTTAGGTGCATCGTTATTAGCGTCTCAAAAAGTTGAGTTGGCTCTGTTCAGTGTGATCTCTAAATTAGCTAAAGCCCTATCAAAAGAGCAGCAACAGTCATTAGGTTTGGATTTGGATACCTTTTTAAGGGAGAAGCCAAGTGAACAAGCCTCGACTCTGAGCCGCTACGAAAATACGTTTGGTGAACAACTTCCTTTGAAGGCTAATGAACTCAACGATTTTATTTATCATCGAAACTTGGTCACTCGTGGCTTTTGGCGTGTGACTGGTGCTGATGTTAAAGGCGGTGAGAAACTTGCTAACCCAGAGCTTTATTTAAAAGAGTTCTTGGCTAAATGTGAATACTGGCAAGTGATGATTGATACTCAAACCAAGTAATCAAATTGAAATAAGAAAGCCATAGCGAACATGCTATGGCTTTTTTGTTGTTTGTGCAAATTGTCTTGAATTCTTTGAATCTAGAGCATCATCTTCAATACATAGTTCCTAGAGACAAAGTGATGTTTAAGTGCGGCACTGATATGCAGCACAATTAAACAGGCTAGGGCAATACAACTGGCACGATGTAAATAGAAAAAGAAGCCGTTGATTGCAGAGTCGGTAATTAGATTATTTACGCTCACTAACCAAAATAAAGAGTACGGTTCTTTTAGCATTAAGTAGCCGGTGCTGAAAACCATAAACATCACAAGATACATCAAAGAGTGTGCAAGCTTGGCAACGCATTTTTGCCCTTCAGGCACAGAGGTTGGCATGCTTGGCGACGAGCGAAAGTGGCTCCAGATATAACGAACCACAAGCAGTGGCGTCGCAACGGTCGCCAATGACATGTTGAGCACTGACAGAAAAGAAAACAGCTCTGGATGACTGGTGACATAGTGCATCACATACCCTGCGATCGTTGCATAGATGATTACAGAAGCCATTACCCAGTGCAGTACACGGCTTACTAAATCGTATCGTGGATTATTCAAATTAACCTCGTTCTGATCGTTATTAATATAAGATTCATCTCGATGCAATAAACCATTTTTCGGTATATTCGCATCGCGAATTAATCATATAGAACAGTATTACGCGGTATTTTTATAATTTAGAAATTAATGATGTTGCTTCAGGTGTTTTATAATTATCAATGATGTTTTAGAGTGTTAATTCCAATATGGACATAGCAAACTTGTCGACTTCCTAGCTTGTATGCCTATTACGAGATACAGTTAGTCTAAATATAAACATATAAGGAATGTATAATGCTTCGAATCTTATTGGTTGCAGTTATCTCGGTGTTCAGCACGATGAGTTTTGCAAGCGAAGATGTTAAGTACTCGGAACAAGAGTATTTGGATAGACCGCTGATGGAACGCTATATCTTGGATGAGTTGAAGCAGCTTCGAATGGAACAGCAGGATCTTGAAAGACGCTTGACCATTCAGATGACTGACCGGGAACTGACTGTGGCAGACAAGTCTCTGAATTACGCCAATGTAACCGTAACCTACTTCTTCTACATTATTGCTGGTGTGGCCTCTCTTATCGCGCTGGTGGGTTGGCAATCCATCAAAGAGCTTAAACACACAACTCAAGACATGGCTGATAAGCGACTTAATTCTATCGCTCAAGACTATGAGAAGAAGTTTAATGTTCTTGAACGGGATCTTAAGCGCAAGACCAGAATCATTTCCGACAACAACCGCGAAATTGAAATTATCAATGAGATTCATAACCTATGGTTGAGAGCACAGAACGCACAAACGGCAGAGCAAAAAATTGAAATCTACGATGAAATACTGAAGGTTCGTCCTGGAGATTTAGAAGCACTTACTGCCAAAGCTGACGCTGCTATGGATATACAGGAATACCACTGGGCAATGAGTCTTTGTAACCGTGTATTAGAAGTCGATGACCAAAATGCTCATGCCTTGTATCAACGTGCTTGCGCCTATGCTCGATTAGGGGCAGAAGGTCAAGCTATCGATGACTTAGAGCGCGCTATTGAAGCCAGTGGGTCCATGAGAGAGCTGCTAACTGAAGAGCCGGACTTTGAGATGCTGCGAGGCTTAGAACGCTTCGAAGTACTTCGTGAAGAGTAATATGAGGTAAAGATCCGTGTTAACTAAGGTGGTGGGCTTTGCATGCTCACCATACTTTCACACCTATCGCGCTATGGTTTCTTACATTTCATTTATTTTTTTGATTTAATTGTTATGTTATAACACTTTCTAAGTTCCTCGTTATAACCGCTAAGTATTTTATGAAGTTCCTCCGTATTGGTCTGATCGTTACTGCGATCAGCGCATTTTCCCTTGCTGCTTTGCTCTCTTTTCACTCCAAACCAGCACCAGAAATCTCTATCAAAATAACACCTTACCAAGGTTCTCAACCTAATGATAAGGAAGTCATCGACTCGCAAGCGACTCCCAACTCTTTGGTTAAGGTCCATTATTTTGTGAAAGTTGGCGATACGCTAAGCAACATCTTTTCGTCATGGCAACTGCCATATGGAACCGTTCAAAAGGTGATGGAAGCGGATCTGGAGTCTTTGAAACTCGACACAATAAAACCTGGTGACCATCTAGAGTTGCTTTTGGATAGTGACTCAAAACAGCTTGTGGAGCTGATTTATCACGAGAGTTTGGTTGAGCAAGCAGCCTTTACTCGAAATGATGATGGAAGCTTTAATTACCAATTCCATGAAATGCCTGGCGAATGGAAAGAAAAGCTCTATACGGGCACCGTTCATGGCAGTTTTTCAACGTCAGCATACAAAGCGGGATTAACAACCGCCCAGATCGCCAATATTACTCGAACGTTAAGAGACAAGATTAACTTCTCAAAGCAGTTAAGAGCGGGCGATGAGTTTAATGTGTTGGTCAATGAGCAATACACAGGCGACCATCTAACAGGAAAAACAGAGATCCAGGGCATATCGATTAGGTTACGAGGTAAGGAAGTGGCCGCGTTTCTTGCTTCAGATGGACGCTTCTACGACAGAGAGGGTAACAGCCTTGAGCAAGCGTTCAATCGCTACCCAATAGACAAACAATTCCGAAGAATTACTTCGCCATTTAACCCATACCGTAAGCACCCAGTGACCGGACGTATATCTCCGCATAATGGTACTGACTTCGCAACACCCGTAGGGTCGCCAGTTTATTCAACCGGTGATGGTCGAGTTATTGCTATTCGTAACCACCCGTATGCGGGGAAATACATAGTGATTGAGCATAACAGCGTTTACAAAACTCGCTATCTGCACTTGAGCCGATTCTTGGTTAAGAAGGGGCAACAGGTTAAGCGTGGGCAGAAAATTGCGTTGTCTGGCACGACTGGTCGCGTAACCGGGCCGCATTTGCATTTTGAAGTGCTGGTGCGTGGAAGAGCGGTGGATTCGATGAAAGCGAACTTACCTTTAGCAAGTTCTATCTTACCTGAAAATAAAGGTGCATTCTTGGCGAGAGTTGCCTCGTTTGATGACATGCTCTCCGGGCAAAAGGTTGCACGAGTAACATCAAGCTAAGTATCAGCTTATAACTGTTCTAACCCTTTGGTGGCTAGTCATCAAAGGGTTGGAACGAGTTTTCATTAGGCTGCCTGATTGCTCAATAGCTTAATAGATTAAGTGCTCAACATCTTATGTGCCCAAGTGCTCATGTGTTGAGATCTTAAGTGACTAAGTGACTAAGTGACTAAGTGACCAAGCGATTGAGCGACTAGGCGATTAAGCGACGACAACCGCCGTGCCACTAGCAGAGACCATCAACATGCCATTACCTGTTCCCAAGACTTCGTAATCAATATCTACGCCTACCACCGCGTTGGCACCCGCTTCAATCGCTTTCTGTTCTAACTCTTTGAACGCGTAGTTACGTGCTTTTTCCAGTTCTTTCTCGTAGGTGCCAGAACGTCCACCCACAAAGTCACGAATTCCTGAAAACATATCTTTGAAAACGTTCACCCCTAGAATGGCTTCTCCGGCAATAACCCCTTTGTAATCGACAATGCGCTTGCCTTCGACTGATTGTGTGGTGGTAATAATCATAATGGCCTCTTGTAAGCTTGCTGAGCTGTCACTCGCTTATTGATTGATAGTTTGGTCTTGCTCTTGAATGTCATCGTTCAGTGCTGTCTCTGAGCGTGTGAATTCATGTCTTAACCATGTTCTCAGTTTTAGCACACTTTCTTGTTTTAATTTGTTTTTTGGGCAAACAAAGTAAAAATCTTGGTGCGGGTTAGCAACCGGTTTACCCAGTTCGACAAGCATCCCATGGCTGATATCATCTTTCACAAACAAGCGATGCGTTACTAGTACGCCTAACGAACGAATTGAAGCTTGCACCGCTTGAATGGAGACATCGAATGTCAGGTTGCTATGGAATGTGGGCATTGGGATTTGGTAATTGTCGCACCACACTTGCCAGTCGTGTTGTCGCCTGAGGTTAAAAACGCCAATGGTCGGGTTTTGTTTGACGAGTTGTTCGACGCTCAATCCGGTCTGGTTTTTTAATATCGTAGGGCTACACACCAAGACTAGGTCATCGTCGCCCAGTTTCTCGCTGTAATATTGTTCCCACTCGTTGGGTTTGCCATGTACAAGCGCAACATCGACCCCTTCCTGCTCGATATCGAAAGGGCCAGTTAGCGTCGAAATGCGGATATCAAGTGAGGGAGCGAAGGCTTGGAAGTCGGGAACTCGTGGGATCCACCAGTGCATCGCTAGCGAATTGACCATGTTGAGGGTAATGCGGTGGTCGTTAGGCGTTCTGGCAAGCTCTTCGGTCGCCTCTATCACTTGCTCAAGTGCGGGAGCAACTTTGCGGTAATATCGCTTACCTGCGGCATTAAGAACAACACGACGACCGACTCGTTGAAACAGAGGCTTGTTGACCAGTTGTTCTAACGACTTTATCGCTTGGCTTACCGCAGAGTGACTGACGTACAATACCCGCGCGGCGTCGGTCATGCTGCCAGTCTCAGCAACAGCAATGAAAGCATAAACGGATTTAAGCGGAACGAGTTTTTTCATTGGTAAGTTTTCCTTACAGTTATAGTTAATATTACTCGCTATTTTTCATTACGTCACGCCTCTAAAATAGATGTCATAGGAGGTGATAATTATGTCTGATATTACCAAGGCGACGACTTTCATGTTGTTGTCGACGTTCAGTTTGTCTTTAAGTGGCTTGATGGCCAAGTATCTATCTGAAGTGATGCCCACTTCGTTACTCAGTTTTGTGCGTTTTTTGTTACCCAGTCTGTTTTTATTTCTTTTCCTGACCTTTTACAAAATCAGCAAGCCGACACGAGAAATGTGGAAACCTTTGGTGATGCGGGCGATCTTTATGGTGGCGTGTCAGTGGTGTTTCCTTACTTCACTGCAAACCTTAACGCTTGTTGAAGGGGTTGTGTTGTTCAGTACGGGGCCTCTGTTTATTCCATTGTTAGAAAAGTTAATATTTAGAACCAAGATTCATACAACGACGATAGTGTGTTTAGCTGTCACCTTTGTTGGCGTAGTGATGATGGCGGGGGATTTGTCGCAGTTTGAGTTGGGTTCGGAGTTCTTTAGACCTGCGCTTCTGCTTGGGCTTCTCGCGGGGGTATTTAATTCTGGCTCGCAAGTGAGTTTGTACCGAGCGTCTAAAACCAGCCTGACTCCGGCAGAGCTTAACACGTGGACCTTTTTAGTTGCGGCAATTATTGTGATACCAATGGTGGTGTTTACTTCACTTTCTGCGGTGCCCGATGTGCTTGAAAGTGCTGAAAAAGGCTTCGTGTCGGCGTTACTGTCTTTTGACGATTTACGCTGGATTGTTCTCGGATCACTTGGTCTTGCAATGTTTACCATCAATACCCAAATCTTCCGTTCCAAGGCGTATAAGCTTGCAGACAGTGGCTCCCAGTTGGCACCTCTGATTTTTACTAACATGCTGTTTAGCGCGCTTTGGCAGGGCTTGTTCTTTGATGATGTGTTTTCTACACAGCAGATGATTGGCATTAACCTGATTGTTGTGGCGAGCATTACCAACACACTATTAGCGAAGAGACACAGCAAAGAAAAAGCCAAGCAAACGCCGCGAGTCACAGGGGCTGTAGCGACTGTAGTGGACGTTGCGGTGTTGGATTCTGCGGCTAAAAGCTAATCATTGACCTTATAGCCTAAAGACTAAATGGTTAGCTCAAACTTAAAATAATGAGCGTATGTACTCTTTTACTCGGTCGATGTGTTCGTGCGGGTCAATCTCGCAGCGTTGGTTCATTTCTAGGAATCGCTCAGCGTATTTATCGTAGATTTTGTTTTCCAAAAACAGTAAATACAACTTGGGATCGATATGACCGCTGGTGGCCATGTCGGTCATGATGTTGAGTGATTCGCTTAAGAGTTTACCTTTCTTATAAGGGCGATCACTAGAGGTGAGCGCTTCAAAGACATCAGCAATTGCCATTGCTCTCGACGGCAGAGGTAACTGGTCTTCGTTTAAGCCTCTTGGGTATCCCTTACCGTCGATACGTTCGTGGTGTCCGCTGGCGATATCCGGAATGTTTTGAAGGTAAGGCGGGTAAGGCAACTTGTTGAGCATGGTGAAGGTTTGGATAATATGATCGTTGATCATGAAACGTTCTTCATCGTTTAGCGTACCACGGCGTACTTTCAAATTGTGCAGTTCACCTTGGTTGTATTTAACTTCTCCGGGCTTAAGTACAAACGCTTCTTGCCATACATCGGCAGGGTTAAAGCCATTGTCCCAAGGTATTTTATGCTCCGGTTTGTCGGCAAGCAGAGGCTCCATGACAGGCAAACCCTTTTCCTGACTTGTTGGCTCAGTTCTCTCTTTCTCAACCGACTCTTTTTGGGTGTTAAATCTCTCTTTTTCAGACCAAGACAAACCCAATTGATCATCCAGTGTACGTTTCCATTGGCGTTTGGCTATTTGATCTAAGCGTTCTAGCTGCTCTTCCGTCATAGATTCGCCGCCAAGATTACACTCAGCAACGAAGGCAAACTCCTCATCCAGTTCAGACAGGCTTTGTTCGAGTATTTTGAGTTGTTCTTCTTGTAGTGCACCGTTCGCCATCGCTTTCCAGTAATCGGTTTCCGCTTGCTGTTTCAACAACTCAAAACGCATTCGCACTTCGTGGATTCGGTCGTAAATGGTTTCCAGTTTTGTTGCCTTATCTACCACATATTCAGGCGTGGTCACCTTGCCGCAGTCATGAAGCCAAGCGGCGAGCATCAACTCTTCCCACTGTTTACTGTCCAATGAGAATTGCGGGTAATAGCGGTCATCATCTATGGTTGCTTGAGTTAGCCATTTGGTGAGCTCAGGCACTCGTTGGCAATGCCCGCCCGTATAAGGTGACTTGGTATCAATCGCCGATGCAATCAGCTCAATAAAGGCATTAAGCATGTCTTTTTGTTGCTGCATTTGGTCGATGTTGTCTTTCGCTATTTCCGCAAAGCTGAGCAACTCTCTTAAAAAGGCGTGCTTGTCTGCCTGCATCTTGGTAATTGGTCTCTCATAGCCAATTGCCACAATCCCTACCAACAGTTTCTCTCGGTTTAATAGTGGAAATAGGTACAGGTCTGAATTGAAGATCGAATCTTGGTAATAGTTGAGAACATTGTCTTTTCGGTTCAAATGGATCGTCTCACCAGATTTAAGCTGACACAGCAACCAAGGCGTGTGTTTGATGAAGTCATTGATGTCGGCCTTAAAAGGAAGAATGGCAAGGTTGGCTGCCGTATCAAACACGTCTTTCTCTTTGGATTGAGTGAAAAGGACAATGGTTTCTGCTTTGGTAATTAAATAGCTTTGATGAGCAATGTTCTTGGCTAAGATCGAAAACTCCTGATTCCCGGCGGTGTCTCGAAGTAGGGTAATCAGATCATGAAGCGTGTGTTCCATTAGCTCAATCGAGTGGGCGAGGTTAGCCACTTCTTGAATCATGCTTTTGGGATAATGAGTACGCCTGAAGTCGAACCGAGCGATGTTGTCGGTGAGTTGCATCAGCGTATTGAGCGGCTGAGACAGTCGATTAGCAACAAACCATACGATAGCGAAGCAGATGAACAACATCCCAATCGCGACCGCAACTTGCTTGTCTCGCATCGAGATAAGATCAGCGAGCAGCTCATTGTGTGGCGTCGCTTCTGCCAAGTATAAGGTGACATTTTGAGTCAGTTGAACCGGCGTTAGCGTTAGTGCCCAAGTGTTTAAGTTGTACTCAACGTTTTTTAGATTGAGGTTAAACTTCTCTTCATCAGAGATAAGCGGCGCAATAACGGACGCTTTCAATGCTTCCATCTGTTCACGTTTGGGCACATTAAAGAAGCTTTGGTCTTGCTCACTGCCAGAGAGATTCCCCGTCGTTTGGTTGTTCGTTTGCTCAGTTTTACTTGTGTCATCAGATTGGGAGTCAGGCTTGGGTACTGATAGCTCAAGTTGATGCTGACCGAGAAGATTAAAATGTTGATCGAACAAGGCGAGTCGGGTTTGCGGAGAATAAGCTAATTCACTGATCTGAGAAGAGAGGGAACTCAACGTAAAGTCGGCACCAACCACATGCTTGCCATCGGCAGAACGCCTAGAGAGCGTAATACCATTGGTTTGCAGGAAATAGAACAGATAGGGTTCAGAGAATTGTATTGAGCCGTCAGGCTTTGCGTTACGAAACCAAGGACGAGTTGTGGGGTTGAACTTACTCTCTGCTTGTCGAGTACTGATCACTTGATGTGCGCCATCAAGATAGGTAATAAAGTTTTCACCGTCTAGATTGGTGCTGCTGACCATCATGGTCGCTTTAGCGGGCGCGCTGTTTTCGGCTCTCTGTTTATTGGTGCTTAATGGACGAAAGATTCTGAAGTCACCATCTTCAGAACCATAAAATAGAGCGACCAAATTGGTGTTTTGCTTGAAGATGATATCGACCGAAGCAAGCCAAGAGTCTTTTTCGACAGCGGAAGCTTGATGAGCAACAAACGGGCTCACCGCCATCACATTTAAGGTTGTGATAACAGGGGCAATGGCTTGTTTAAATACTGATTCCAGTTTGTCGCGGTGCTCATTACTGATCTCGCGCACTGTGCCTAGCAGCAGCTCTTGGGAGTGCCGATAACTAATCGAAATCAATACCGCACCGACAAGTGTTGTCAAAATTAGGAAAAGGCTAGTGATGTGGATACTCAGCGGATATCGTCTTCTTCTCATCTAACACTCCAGTTTGTAGGCTGGTTTAAGTATTGACGAACTTGGGTAGGTTGCAAAAAATTGGCGCAATTACCGAGTGTGTGCGGTTCGAC
Organism: Vibrio sp. 10N.247.311.47; assembly: GCF_041467535.1. Taxonomy (NCBI): domain Bacteria; kingdom Pseudomonadati; phylum Pseudomonadota; class Gammaproteobacteria; order Vibrionales; family Vibrionaceae; genus Vibrio; species Vibrio sp. 10N.247.311.47. The sequence goes on along the minus strand of NZ_JBFSUR010000005.1, from coordinate 70,312 downwards.
TTAGATAAGACCAAGCGCTGGCTGGCTCTGGTTAGCCACGTATTCCCGTGTCGTGTAAATGAACCAGTAATAAACCTTTATGTTTGGGTGCTAATTGTCACTTTCAGCTGATAAACTGGCCGAATTGTTGCCATTAGGCATTCATTTTCTGAAGTATTCTTTTCCTGAAAGAGATTCAGAGTTACTTTCTGAAAAACGTATTTTGACCGAGCGAAGAGGGCATTGATTCATGGAACTCAAAGTAGATACTCACACCCACACATACGCAAGTGGTCATGCTTACAGCACATTGATCGAAAACGCCAAGTCGGCAAAGCAAAATGGTTTAGCCATGTTTTGTACTACTGATCATTCAGAATCAATGCCGGGCGCGCCACACTATTGGTTCTTCAGCAATCAGCGTGTGCTCCCTCGTTTTATTGAAGATGTCGCAATTATTCGAGGTGTTGAGTCAAACATCATGAACACACAGGGTGAAATCGACATTCATCCGAGTGTGGATAAGAACTTGGATTGGGTGATCGCGAGTTTTCATGAGCCAGTATTTCGCCCATCGGATGTCGCTACCCATACAGAAGCATTGTTGAATGTGATTAAGGGCGGTCGAATTGATGCGCTTGGTCACTTAGGCAATCCTAATTTTGATTTCGATTTCGAAGCTGTTATTCAATGTGCGGTTGAGAACAACGTGGCGATTGAGATCAACAACACCACACTCAAAGGCAATAGCCGAGTTGGCAGTGTTGACCGCTGCTATGAGATTGCAAGAATAGCGAAAGCGAAGGGTGCATTTATTACAACAGGCAGCGATGCGCATTTCTGTTTAGATGTCGGTGGCTTAGACTTAGTCGCAGCATTGTTAGATGAAGTGGGCGTAGATTCGAGTAAAGTGATTACCCATTCGCCAAAGCAGTTCCTAGCCTTTTTGGCCTTGCGCGGTCGTAATGAAATCCCAGAATATTCAGATCTTGTTTAAGAGAATGTCGGCGGGTTTGCATTTCGACACAATCAATTTTTGTGCCTGAAAGATTTTTGTATACACTAGCCGAAAATAATAAAGTCGAAGTGCCACAGTAATGACGGCTCTAACTTCAAAGACACCGCTTCACTTGGAGAAACAATGAAAACTCGCTCAATCCTTTTATCTGGCTTAATCGCTGCTTCAGTATTGTCTGGCAACGCATTTGCTAATGTAGACCTTAAGAAAAACATGCAAGAAATGAAGCTTGCGTTCAAACAAGCGGCAGAAGCTCAAAGCATTGAAGAGATGCAAAAGCCTATCGTTCGTTTAGATACGCTAGTGGCAGAGCTGAAAACGGGTGTTTACCCAGTCGAGAAAGAAGACAACTTCATGGAAGGCTTCAAAAAGATCAGTGCATCACTGGATAGCATTGAGCAGAAGCTAGACCAAGGTGACTTAGCGTCGGCACAGCAAGAACTTCGTACTATTGATGGCCTTCGTGAAGAGTACCATGAGAAGCGTAACCCAAGCATCTGGAGCAAGATCTTCGGTTAATTCGTTAATCATGAACGTTTGCTAGATAGGTAACAAAGAGCAAACCTCAAGATTCGATTTCTAAAACGCCGCCTTACATTACCCTCTTTCGAGGAAGGTGTAAGGCGGCGTTTTTATTGTCTCTTTTATCGAAAGCCTGCTGCAAAGAGATGAGTATTACTTTCTTAGTTTTAGTGTTGTAACCAGTATTTAACGAAAAAGAGTGTGCGTTAGCTTCAATTTTTTAACTTGCTGTTAATCTTTACGTTTACCTATATTCCAAGTCCCTCATAATAAGGGAAATTTATAAAGACTTGGAATAATGCGCCGAACCTCGTTCAACTTCTTCATGTTACTTGCAACAGCATTAAGCTGGGCGCTAGTGACATTAATGCCTGTTATCAATGCTCATGGTAATAGTGCGGGAGTATGGGCGTCGTTATGTACGGTCAATGGCTTTGAATTGGTTCAAATCGAAGAAGGCGAACCTAATACTCATAAAGGAAAGCCGTGTCCGTTTAGCCATTTTTCCACGTTTCACCAAGATGAACTTCCCACTACACTGCTGACAACTCGACTGAGTTCTATTGTCTCCGACAGCTACGCTTTTTTGGCTCTAAGCGAACGCTACACGAGGCAAGCCCCGCGCGGCCCTCCCTTTGTTATTGCTTAAACCTAACCCATTAAAATAATTAAAAAATAAAGTATTAAGTAAAGTTAAACATGCTCAGATTACTTTCTGATTTTTCAGAAGGTATGTTTGCGTGTGTCAAAGGAAATTATAATGTTGAGAAATGAATCTCAAACCCCTGCGAAAGCACAAGCAACTTCGCAGTCTAAAAGCAGTGCAACAACCGGTTCGGAAACCAATATAAAAAGCAAAGACCGCAATAAAACCCTCTATTTCCTCACATGGCGCTGGCACTTCTATGCTGGGCTATTTGTTATCCCGTTTATGTTAATGCTGAGCATTACAGGTTTGGTGATGCTGTTTGATGATGAAATCGAATTGACTTTCCACCACGAAGCCCTAGAGATTGTTGCATCGGGCGAGCCGATTAAAGTGTCACAACAGTTAGCTGCAGTACAACTTCAATACCCACAAGGTTCGGTTACCCAGTTTGTTCCGAGCAAAGCTCCTGATCGGGCTAACCGCTTTTCGGTAGCACTTGTAGACGGCACATCGGTCTTCGCCACGGTAAATCAATATACGGGCGAAGTGGTCGGAGAGATTCCGCGTAGCGACAGCCTGTACCAACTCGCGAATGACATTCACGGCACTTTGTTGATTGGTGATTGGGGTGATTATCTAATTGAAGTCGCAATAAGCTTGTCTATTCTGTTGCTCATCAGTGGTATTTACTTATGGTTACCTAGAGATAACGCGAGCCGCGCTGGTTTTCTTAAGCTTCGATTTGGTTCAGGAACGCGTATTTTAATGCGTGATCTGCATGCGAACATTGGAGGTGTGTTATCGCTCGTTCTGTTGTTGTTTATTCTGTCTGGATTGGCATGGACAGGTTTTTGGGGCGGTAAGCTTGTTCAAGCATGGAGCACTTTCCCTGCTCAAATGTGGGACGATATTCCGTTGTCTGATAAGACGCACGCTTCCCTCAACCATGGCTCAGAAGAAGAGCTACCTTGGAACTTGGAGCAAACACTATTGCCTTTGTCTCAAGATAAGCCAGCAGAACACGTTCATCATGTGGAAGAGGCGACGGAACCTCATGATCACTCTAAGATGGGTGAAGATCACTCTCAACATGTGTTGTCAGCAAGCAACTTCGACATTGATGACGTTACTGAAAAAGCATACTCACTTGGCTTTACACGATACAAGGTGAATTTCCCGCGTTCAGAAACGGGTGTTTACACGGTCACAGCCAACACTATGGGCGGTGACATCATTGATCCAACGCAGGACCGTACTACGCACCTCGACCAATACTCAGGTCGTATTTTGGGTGAGGTGACATGGCAAGATTATAACTTCATTGCCAAAACGTTAGCGGTAGGTATTTCATTGCATCAAGGTGACATCAGCATCATTAACAAGCTTCTAAATGCTTTGTTTTGTTTGGCGTTCATTGTTGTGTCCGTGACTGGCGGTGTGATGTGGTGGATACGTAGACCTTCAGGTCAAAGAAAGCTTGGCACGCCACCGAAGTTTGGCGATGCAGGGCTTTGGAAGACAGGTTTAGTGATCGTGATAGTTATTTCAGTACTGTTTCCACTGGCGGGAGCGACGATCGTGACAGCAATGCTGCTGGATTGGTTACTATTTTCACGCGTTGAGAAATTCAAGACGGCATTGAGTTAATTGATATACAAACTGACCTCCTTTTTGAGGAGGTCAGTTTCATTATTCAGATGACATGCTCTGTTTATTAAGAAGACGTTAGACTTGTACAGCTCTATATTTGATAAAGCTCTAACGGAAGCCCGTCAGGATCGGCAAAAAAAGTAAATGCTTTACCTGTAAATTCATCAATTCGGATCTGTTCGACTTCGACTCTTTGTTCTTCCAAATAGCTTTTGATTTGTTGAACGTCATCAACACAAAAAGCTAAGTGTCTTAGCCCTTGAGCTTCAGGAAAGCTAGGTCTTTCCGGTGCGTTAGGGAAGCTGAATAGTTCTATCTGAGCACCATTAGGTAGCGCTAAATCAAGTTTGTACGACTGGCGAGCCTCTCGATAGTTTTCGGCAATGATCTCAAGTTTTAAAATCTCGGTGTAAAAGTGCTTCGATGCGTTGTAGTTTGAACAGATTATGGCTGCGTGGTGTATTCCTTTCAACATCAGTTTATTTCTCCTGCCAACTTGTCACCTAAGTGCTCCATGGCGTAATCAATGAATACACGCAGTCGAGCGGGCATGTACTTGGTTTGAGCAAACTGCATCGCAATCGCACCATGGTAATTACTCTTGATGGTCCAATCTTCCAACACTTGTACTACAGACCCTTCAGCCAACGCATCTTGAATCACGAAGTCATGGAAAATACCGACGCCTAGACCTTCTTTCACACCTTTCAGTCGCATCTGCGAGTGGTTAACTGCGTAACGTCCACTGACGGGTACTGTGTGAAATTCATCATCTTTAAGAAAATCCCAAATGTGATCTTTGTCTGTCTCTGCAAGATACAAACAGTCGTGTTCAGACAGCTCGGTAGGGTGGTGAGGAATCCCCTTGGCATCTAAATAGTCAGGGCTTGCACACAACACGAGGTTTGTTTTTCCTAACTCTTTCAATACTAAGCTTTCGTCGGGCTTATCAGTCAGGCGGAAAGCAATGTCGATGCCTTGACGTAAAATATCGATGTCGCCGTCAGCCGCTCTCAATTTAAGTTGGATTTCTGGATACTGATTTAAGAATGGAACAACGAAAGGCTGCAATACCGAATTCAAGAAGGCTTCAGGCGCCGCTACCGTTATCGAGCCTGCAGGTTCGGTATGGTCGGAGGTAGACAGTTCAACGGCTTGTTGCGCTGCGTTGATCATCACCACACTCTGATCATAAACCAATTGACCCGCTTGCGTAATGATAAGGGTACGAGTGGTACGCTCAAACAGTTTCACCGATAGCGCTTTTTCCAAGCGGGTGATGAGCTTACTCAAGGCTGACGGTGTCACGCCTAACTGTTTTGCTGCAGCCGTAAAACTACCTTCGTTAACCACCAAAATGAACGAGGCGAGATCCGGAAGCAGGGCGATGAGTTTTGGGTTAATCATAAGTATCCAGTTAAGCTAGTTTCAACGATGAACTTAATGGTAATTGTGAGCGATTTACTCTGATTTGTGAATCAATTTCATTAATTGATTGACGTGATTGCTCTGATAGGTTGTTGTGTTTGAAGCTCATCTGTATAGCGGCGTTGCTGCTGCGCATTCTGAGATGAAAAATTGAGATTTGATATGAAAGCGAAATTAGACGGAAATTATAGCTAATTTGGCGTTTAAAAAAGCAGGTGAAGGGCGTTAATGTGCCCTATGTCACTGGGATGAACTATTATTAGTGCCTGTGATTCATTAATGTTTTTCCAACTAAAGGGATAATCGGAACGGGGATGTTCAACTAGAATATAGGCATAAGTTTTACAGTGTAAATGATCGTGTTGAGATCGTTTACATCCCTACATAAAGCGGCGCGCGATGCTGCTAAATTATAACTAGGAAGGAATGAGACAATGTCTTCTGCATTTTACCAACAGATTCAAACTCAAATCGAAGAAGTTAAAGAAGAAGGTCTTTACAAGTCTGAGCGCATTATTACTTCTGCACAAAAAGCAGCGGTTTCTATCTCGACTGGTGAAGAAGTACTAAACTTCTGTGCAAACAACTACTTAGGTCTTGCTAACCACCCAGCTCTTATCGAAGCAGCTAAAGATGGTATGGATCAGCACGGTTTTGGTATGGCTTCAGTACGTTTCATCTGTGGTACTCAAGATTCTCACAAAGAACTAGAGCAAAAGCTTTCTACGTTCCTAGGTAAAGAAGACACTATCCTTTACACATCTTGTTTTGATGCAAACGCTGGTTTGTTCGAAACAATTCTAGGTAAAGAAGACGCAATCATCTCTGACGCACTAAACCACGCATCTATCATCGATGGCGTTCGTCTGTGTAAAGCAATGCGTTTCCGTTACTCGAACAACAACATGGAAGAGCTAGAGCAGCAACTTATCGCTGCTAAAGAAGCTGGCGCTCGTCACACACTAATCGTAACTGACGGTGTGTTCTCAATGGACGGCGTAGTGGCTAACCTTCCTGCTATCTGTGACCTTGCAGACAAGTACGATGCACTAGTAATGGTTGATGACTCTCACGCAGTGGGCTTCATGGGCGAAAACGGAGCGGGTACTCACGAGTTCCACAACGTTGTAGACCGTATCGATATCATCACTGGTACTCTTGGTAAAGCAATGGGTGGCGCTTCAGGCGGTTACACTTCTGGTAAGAAAGAAGTGATCGACTGGCTACGTCAGCGTTCTCGTCCATACCTATTCTCTAACTCTGTTGCTCCTGCAATCGTATCTGCGTCTATCCGCGTTCTAGATCTTCTTGCGGAATCTGGCGACCTACGTACTCAACTATGGGAAAACTCTGCTCACTTCCGTACTCGCATGGAAGAAGCTGGCTTCACTATGGGCGGTGCAGACCACGCAATCATCCCAATCATGCTTGGTGATGCAAAAGTAGCGGCTGAGTTCGCTGAGCGCGCACTAGAGAAAGGCATCTACGTTGTAGGTTTCTCTTTCCCTGTAGTACCAAAAGGTCAAGCTCGTATCCGTACGCAAATGTCTGCTGCACACTCTCGTGAGCAACTAGACCGCGCAATCGATGCGTTCATTCAAGTTGGTAAAGACATGGGTATCATCTAATTTTAAAGGGATGCCACGAGCATCCTTTAATTAGATAGAACAACACCCAGTAGAACATATAGATTTTTGATTCTCGCCTTACAGTTAGGCGAGATGAACTAGGTAACATTATGAAAATTAAAGCACTTTCTAAGCTAAAGCCTGAAGAAGGCATTTGGATGACCGAGGTTGAAAAACCTGAAATGGGTCATAATGATCTTCTTATTCGTATTAAGAAAACCGCAATTTGTGGTACTGACGTACATATCTACAACTGGGATGAGTGGTCACAAAACACAATCCCAGTACCTATGGTAGTAGGTCACGAATACGTGGGTGAAGTTGTTGGCATTGGCCAAGAAGTTCGTGGTTTTGAAATCGGCGACCGTGTATCTGGCGAAGGTCACATCACATGTGGTCACTGTCGTAACTGTCGTGGCGGCCGTACTCACCTTTGTCGTAACACAACAGGTGTTGGTGTTAACCGCACTGGTGCGTTCTCTGAGTTCCTTGTGATTCCTGCGTTCAACGCATTTAAGATCCCTGCAGAAATCTCTGACGATCTAGCTTCAATCTTTGACCCGTTTGGTAACGCAGTACACACAGCACTTTCTTTCGACCTAGTTGGCGAAGACGTGCTAATTACTGGTGCTGGCCCAATCGGTATCATGGCTGCAGCTGTTGCTAAGCACGTTGGTGCTCGTCACGTTGTAATCACTGATGTAAACGAGTACCGCCTAGATCTTGCTAAGAAAATGGGTGTGACTCGCGCAGTAAACGTGATGGAAGAGAAGCTTGAAGACGTAATGTCTGATCTTGGCATGACAGAAGGCTTCGATGTAGGCCTAGAAATGTCTGGTAACCCATCTGCGTTCAACAGCATGCTGACTAACATGAACCACGGCGGTAAGATCTCTCTACTAGGTATTCCACCATCAGACATGGCGGTAGACTGGAACCAAGTCATCTTTAAAGGCTTGGTTATCAAAGGTATCTACGGTCGTGAGATGTTCGAAACTTGGTACAAGATGGCTTCTTTGATTCAATCTGGCCTAGATCTAACACCAATTATTACTCACCATTACAAAGTGGACGACTTCCAGAAAGGCTTCGACATGATGCGATCTGGTATGTCTGGTAAGGTGATTTTAGACTGGGAGTAGGTTACTACCGGTTTTGAATATCAGAAGGCAACAGGTAAAACTGTTGCCTTTTTTGTCGCCATTCTGTAGCCATTCTGTAGCCATTTTTAATTGGTGATAAATTTAATCTATTGATATTTAATGGTTATTTTTGTTTTTGTATATAGTGGCAAGTTTGATTCAGTCAGGGTTAGACCTGTCACCAATCATTACTCATCACTTTAAAATTGATGATTTCCAAGCAGGCTTCGATGCTATGCGTAGTGGGCTTTCTGGCAAGGTTATTCTTGATTGGGAATAGATAAACTCAGGCTCTAAATAGTAAAAGGCGACAGTGAAAACTGTCGCCTTTTTGACTAATAAAACCGCTAAATAACGGTCGATTACAGTGTGTGTCGCCATTTTGTCGCCATTAATTTTCTAATGGGTTGAGGTGTACCGCTTGTATCAAATGTTCTGGTGCAAAATGTGAATACGCCATTGTTTGCTCAATTTTAGTGTGTCCAAGAATACGCTGTAACACCAAAATATCCCCTTTGTTCATCATAAAATGCGAAGCAAAAGTATGCCGTAAAACATGCGTCGCTTGTCCACTCGGAACGTGGCCAGGTAGAGCCCTTTTAATGTAGCGCCAGGCATCCTTGTAAGTAGTGTTGAAAATTTCATGGTTGCTCACCGCGATATCTAAGATCTCTTGATATAAAGCAGGTGAGATGGGCACACTTCGATTTCTCTTACCTTTTGTCTCGGTGTAAGTCAGTTTAAATTCAGCTACCTGTGAACGGGTAAGAGTTAGAGCTTCACTTATACGGGCACCGGTGGCTAAGCAAATCTTAGAGATTACAATGAGCTGTGGAATTGAGACTGTAATGACTCGATTGCAATTTTTCAGGTTAACTAAGAACTCTTCAATTTGTGGCTTGGTTAGATATGCTAGGTTCTTCTCACTTGTTTTGATTGTTTCGATAGCTTCAAGTGGATTGGGGTATTTCCATTGATTGTACTTAATTAGTTTCTTGAACATTCCCTTTAGATAAATCAATTCCGTGTTATGTGTTGTTGGTGAAATCTTAATAGATTTATTTTTGCCACGGTAGGGTATTCGCGCTGCACGATAGTCTAAGTAGTCTCGTTCTTTAAAGTGGGAGGCAATTGGATTTCCTAATTCTTCAATTGTCTTGGCTATTAGATCCCGAGCTTGTTTACCCGATTTCAACGTATGACCGTGTATGGTCCACCAAGTGTCTAACAGTTCGCTCATTCTACGGTGATCGGGTTTACTTCCCATCCATGGCTTATCGTCAATCTCCTTCATAGTGTGAAGCTCAAAAGCCTTTGCTTCGCCCTTAGTCGTAAACTTTTTACGAACACGCTTCCCCGTTCGCCCATTCGGGTAACATTCGCAGAGCCAAGATTTAGTAGAACCATCTTTTAAATTGCGGATAGACATAATAAAGCCTAAAATTACTGTATATAAAAACAGTATAATTGGGGCTAGAACGTAGAACAATGTTTTATATCGGACAAAAAGCACAGGTTAGGCTCCTATCTCAAAGTGCTAAGAAAGCTAATAGGTTATTGCTATGTATCAATCAATTCATGTGACTGCTGGATACAGTCACTTCAAAATTAACAGTGATGGTCCAATTGGGGTAAGTAAGAAGAACCAAGGGATGATTGATGCAGTTTTGAAGCTAGGTAACCGTTTTACTGCGCCATTTGGTGGGTTTATAGAAGCAGAGAACGTGATCGGTTTGAAATGGGTGAAGCTAGTTGATATTAAATATCTGTGCACCGATGAGGAAGCCGAAACTATCGAGTACGTGATACAAAAAGACCACTATGTAGTGGGGACGTATCAAGACCGGAAGTTGTATATTTTATTGTTTGGTGGAGAGCCAAAACACCATCAGATTAAAGGTCTTGAACAAGATGGGAAAAACAATGTGTTTGGGTTGTTTTAATGTAGAGGTGATAATTTATAAATCAGTTAGACCAGAAACTTACAGTCCGTACTGTCGGCTTGATCTTCTAAATTAGCAAGTTGGCTAGCTCATTTTTGCCCCAAACTTGTTTAGAGTAATTGCTCGTAACATTTATTTTGTAATCTGTTTGCTCTAATTTTTCTCACGCATACTTATGTACTTGGTTGTGCATGTTACTATGTTGAGCTGCTTAGTTCTGGATATGCATATCCAGTCACTGAACTTTTTATCGAAAACTTGATAATTGCTTTAATGAGATATTAAAGCTCTTATACTCCTTATTTTGTGTGATATATGACTAGTTATAACAATGACCAACCTATTGCGTCTGAATGCGAAGATAAACTAAATAGACAACATTTTGCAAAAGAAATAGCTAGCCTTTTAGTTCTTGAAGCCGATGCTCCATGTTTGACGGTTTCTCTGGAAGGGAAGTGGGGACAAGGAAAGACCTCAATATTGAACATGGTGCAGGAAGTCTTTAGTCAAATGGATTTTCCCCCTGTTTTAGTTCAATACAACGCTTGGGCGAACGGTCAATCCGAGTCGTTACTTCAGGATTTTTTAATTCAGTTTACTTCTCAATTGGGCCTTGCAGATCATGCAGAAGAAGGAAAGCGAGTAGCTGAAGAACTTCTTTCTTATTCTAAGTTGTTTAGCGTAGCTAAATTGGTTCCTGGTGTGGAGCCGTGGGGCAGTTTAGTCGAAAACGTATTCAAGGGTGTCGGAGATGCAACACAATCGCTTAGTGACTTAAAGGAATTAGATATTGCAGGTAAAAAGGCACGAGTAGAAGAAAGCTTAAGAAAAATTGATAGGCCAATCGTGGTCATTATCGATGACATAGATCGTTTAACTCCTAAGGAGTGCTTTCAAGTTCTTCGTCTGGTAAAAGCTGTGGCTGACTTTCCTAGAACAGCGTTCATTTTAGCATTTGAACCTAATTACCTAGAGTCGGTATTGGCTTCTAATAATATCGACAATGCAAATGAGTATATAGACAAGATTGTGCAGTTGAGGATTCCACTACCAACAATCACAAGTAAAGATCTAGATGCGCTTGTAGATAGACATTTTGATATGATGGGAGATAACTTCTCTCTTGCCCACTACCAAGACGAACAGAATCGATTAGCATATATTTATCAACGATATCTACGATACATAATCACCAGCCCGCGTGACGTTAAGAGAGTGTTTAACCACTTTAAATTCGTCTACAACCTTGTTCAAAATCAAGTGTGTGTCACTGATCTCTTTGTTTTATCAGTTGTCGCAACAAAAGCCCACAAGATATATAGCCATATAAAGTCAAATCCAGCTCTGTATGCAGGTAAACGCAACTCTGGCTATTTTGATTATGGGTCACTTGACAAGGAAAAAGCGGCAGACCTTTGTAAGCAGCAACGCCTTAGTATCTATAATGCACTTTTGATTAATGAAAACAACGTATATGAAGACTTACTGAAGGAAATTTTCCCTTCGCTAGATTCAAAAAGCTACCAAACTTACGAAGTTTATGACGCTGATGCTTCAGGAAGAGTGGATCATATCAGTAGACTCTCTACAGCGCTCCATATTAGTACACCAAGAGGCTCGGTTTCAGACCAAGATGTGGCAACTTTTATTGAAAGCTCTGGTCAACGTATTGATATTCTTGAAAGCGCAATCTCCAATGGAGCTATCAAAAGGTTTCTTGAGTTATTCGAAATGTTTTTGGACAGAAGAAAGTTTAATGATGATGAACTTCTCCTATTAATTCGAGTTATTGTGGACACATTGTTGTCAGAAGATCTACTTGATGGGTTTGGTATTTTACACTCAGGGCTATTTGCTGAGAGCAATCTTTACGGCAATATCTGTAGGTTACTCAACCGAACTTTACGCGAATCAGAGAACAGAGAAGCTTTTGTTTGCTCAGTCATGCAAGAGTGTGTTCTGTTACCGTTTGTAGCTAGTTCAATCGTTCTGCTTAAAGCTCAATATAATGAAAGAAATTATGAACCTCCTTGGCTAGATGAAGAAACAATTAACAAAATGATTAAAGAATATATTCCTAAAGCTCGCGCAGTTTTACTTGATGATGTATTTCAATCAAAAGCTTTGGAATATCAAGTAATTAAACCATTGTGGCGTTATGATGAGGATGCAGCACTAAGTATTATTAAGGAAATAGGCCAAGACAATGTCTTCAGAGTTGGCTGGTTCCTTTTAGGGCAGATTGGTTCAGATAGTGTGAAAGGCCATTATCTCTCGGTAAATCTAGATAAAGCATGTAGTGTACTCAACTTAGATAGGCTCAAAAAAGAATCTCAGACTGTGAAAGAAAGTGAATTGTCTCGAGAAGATATCGTCATTGCACGTTCAATTGTTGATGGAAAAGCACACTACTTAGCTGACGGTGAGGTAGTTATAGATTAGCTACACAAGAGTTCAAGATCTCACTTCCCTCATCTTAACCAACCGAGCTAGAGCTTCTAATCTAGCTCATTTTTGTCCAAAATGTCTGAATCTGAATCTGAATCTGAATCTTAATATTTGTCATTCTCTAGCTCGAAAATGCCCCAAGATCGTTCAGAGTTAATACTCTATATATTTTAACGGCGTGTATTTCCCCTATCAAATCTAATCCAATTCATCAGGATTAGACCATGCGTACTTGAGGCATGAATTTGTTGAAAATCATATTGCTCAATATCGCTGGAATCAATTGAGAACTTACTTCGGCAAGTTCTGAAGTTCACATCCTAGGCGCAAGGCAATACGGGCATTAGATTGAGCGTGAGTATCATTAGCGTTATGATTGGTTGCATATAATTACAGAAAAAGTCCGTCGATAAAGCGCTGACTGTATAGGAGGTTTCGTGGATAGAGAAAAACTGTTTTCGTTTTATGAAAAAATTTACTTTCATGAAATGGAAACACGCGAAAAAATATTTACCCGTATTCAAATAACTTTTGCTCTATTTTTTACTGGGTATTCAATCGCCAGTTACATGTTAAGAATGCTTGATTTCACCTCATATAAGGAGGTGGCAACAACATTCGCAGCGTTAACAATTGTAAGTGGTTTTATTTCTCTAATCGGTGTTCGACATTTGGTTATTGCTTTTTGGGGAAGTGAATACAAAGGAATGTCGAGTCCATTAGAAACGGATAATTATCGCCTAGAGGTGCAAAAGTACGCGTCTTCGATTTTCGAATATAATGAACAATATCCCGATAATAAGCAGCCGATAGTCGATGTAGATGACATGGTTTCACAATTCATCTATGAACAATTGAGAGATTGTTCTTCTCACAATACCAAAGTGAATGATTCTAGGTTCGCACACACCCACAACTCTATTAGGTGGCTTTTAGTTTCAGCTATTCCTTTTTTAATAGCGAGCGCGCTATTTGTAAGCTTTGACCTTGATACATCATCACCACGTAAAGAAACCCTGATATATAATCGCTCGCTTGTTGAAGAAGTTGATAAACTGAGTCATAACATAGAGCAGGCAGCCTCAAATAACCAAAATTTCCAGGAGGATCAGAGAGAATGGCTACAAACTCAAAATCAGGTGTTACACCACCTCCGCCAAATGCACCAACAGCTCCAAAACCAAGAAAAATTATTGAAAATGGTAAACCACCAAAACGCTAAAGAGGACTTGAACAATGTCGAACAAGAAAAACCCACCACCACCGCCGCCACCAAGTAAGCCAGATACACGTTCAGTATTAGGAAGTGTCCCGCCTAGAGACAAAAAATAATACAGTTAACGAATAAGGATTTAGCGTTGCGTAGCCAACGTTAAATCCCAGATGTTTAACAAGCCCGAGTTGCTATATAAGTAAATTGTGCAATCTGCTCTAAAGGTTGGCGGCCTTGATGCTTTTCTCAAGGCGAGTAAGCTCACCGAATGGCAGAGACTTCATAGACCTAAAGTTTTACTTATGGCACTTTTCTAAAAAGTGCTAGCTCAGATCTGCCCCAAAATCACTTAGATTAAAGACTCTACACTATTAAGAGGGCGTGCGTTTACCCTACTAAAACTTATTCGATTGAGCTGATAACTCATCATTCCGTTACTAGGTGACATCTTGTACGCTAACTCCCCTTTATGTGGCATAAGGTATTGATTGTCAGTTGAGTTAATATGAAAATGAATGCCTCACCTAAGGATGAAAGACAACAATTTGTTGTCTAATAAGCGTTAGGGCTCTAGGAGAATACGGTGTTAAACAAAGATATCGCTAAATTTTCATACAAGTGCATGTCCGATTCTAAATGGAGAAAACTGTTCGGGGTTGTTAATGACTCAAGTTTGAAAATGGTACAATGTACGTGGAAACTTGTGGGTGAACAGCAATGCCGAAATGGCTTCGTTCCCGATTTAGAACAACTTGGTGACAATTACGTAGGCGACTGCGGCGCTTTGAATGGTCCTTTTGAATTCAGGCGTATTGAATGGCTTTTATTGCCTTATCGAGTTGAGTTTAAGCCATATAAAAATGCACCAACGCAATACAAAACGCAGGATTTAACGCCAATATTAGAGCATTTAAATATGCTCGGGAGTTTCGAAGTAGAGATGGACAAGGTAGGGTTGAGAATATATGGCTACAAGCCCTAACAAATAAGGATTAAGCGTTGCGTAGCCAACGTTAAATCCCAAGTGTTGAACAAGCCCGAGCCTCTATATAAGTAAATTGTGCGCCCTGCACTTATTGATAATTTGCTAATTTAGAAAAAGTGCTAGCACGTTTCTGTCCAAAAATGTTTCAGAACTACTTAGAGATTGCACAACGACCAATACTGGGCCAAAGAAGAAGACTGCCATAAGGTAGCCTTTTTCTTTGCAAGTGCCACTCCCCAAGAGGGGAGGCTGATAAGAGGCTCGTTAAGTATCGGTGACGCTATTAATCAAATTAGCTGCAGTGCTCTCAAACAGGTGAGTGCAACAGTTAACGCTTTTCCATTACTAACGCGACTCTACCTACAACCCTTACTTCATCTTCTTCGACGGTTAGAATCGAACCGTTAAAGCTGATTGCTAGTTTTTTGCCTGGTAAGCGCTGGATGTCGTTTAGCGAGAGTAGGCCGTCCATATTAACTAGGTATGTACCGCTTACTGCTTGGTGAGATTCTTTATTTATAAGGAACGTAGTAGTTCCATCTTTGATTGCTATTACATTACTCACATCTAACTCGTCTAGAAGAGTTTTATCGAATGCAAGTATCCCTTTCCCAACCAATTTACCGTCGTCAATAGAGAAACAGTCGATATCGAAAAGAGTTTTCGATTCGTTCTTCTTATTAATATGCTTTTGGGTTGGTGTTTTAGGGTACGGTTCGCCTTTATCGAGAAGTAACCATTCAAGTGAGACTCCAGTGCTCAAATGAGTCCTCACTGCAATTTCAAAGGGAGTAAGGTTTCTCTGTCGCCAAGTCGCGATTGTTGATTTTGGGATGCCAAATACGTCTGCTACATCCTGTTGGCGGTCTGAATTCGTGATATCTATCAACTTCTTGATAATATCCCTACCTCCCAAATACGATATTTGGTCTATTTTAAGTTGCTTGTTATTCATATGTGATCAATAATCGCAATTGAGTTCGGAATGGTGGGGTGCAACTCGTCATTCCGAAATTAAACATTCAATGACTAAACAGGATATCATTATGCTCTCATATCAAGTAGTCCTAAATACGCCTTTCATGACGTACGATCAATACTCTCAGTTCTCTGGAATGCCGAAGCGCACCATTATGGATTGGGTCGCTGATGGTCGCTTACCTATTAAAACTAAAGCAAAAGGTAAAGAAACCCCTCTCATCAATATGGTCATGTTGCTAGAAATGGCAACGCGTGAAACGTTGGAGAGAATGGGGTAAGTAGCCATGTGTTTATCTTTCATAATTTCGTCCAAAGATTTTTGTCCGTTGGGGCTAAACATTCTTGGTTGGAGTTTCGTTGTCGTCTCGTTTGTCTTCAAGTGAGTATTGGTTATGAACGGAACTGACTCAATAGGCGAGTTCTCTCGCACAAAACAAGGGGCCTTTAATGAGGCGTGTTGCGTGTTTGCTAGGTCAGAGAATATGGCTAGGCTGGCAGAGGTTATAGGGATGAGTCCGACCATGCTGCGGAATAAACTTAACCCTGAGCAGCCTCATGTCCTGAGTTGTGTTGAAGCCATCACTCTCGCCAAAGTGAGTGGCAATCATACCATCGTAAACAGCTTGCTTCTTGGGTTGGGGGTGGTCACCGCTCATATAACATCTGATAGCACGGAAGACACCTTTGTTCAAAGCGCATTAGAGAACTCGATCTATTCGGGTGAATTGTCTCGAATGGCGTTGGAGTATGCAGGAAATCATCGCCTAACTCGCACTCAAAAACATAAGATTATTCATACCGCGCACACCAGCATCAGCATTCAGGTAAAACTCATCAGGAGCCTGGAAAAACTGAATCAAGGTGGTTGTCTGCTTAAAGCCATAGAGGAGGCGGCAGACGCTAATGGTTTATTTGTTTCAAACATCAATTCGGAGCAATGATGTCTATTACTCCGTGCGATAAGTCATGTCCTGAAACGTCTGGTCATGGATTGACGGAGGAAGATAAGCGTAGAGGCCTTAGGTATATCAGGCGTATTCGACGCGAGTTATGTGATCGTCAACTTTCTTCATTATGGGTTGAGCAGGCGAGGTTAATGACCCAATTAAGGCGTTCGAACCATGTGTTTGAACAAGTACGACTGCGAATTCGTTTATTCGGCCTTGAGAAGCGAATACAAAGAATCAGACAACGTTGGCTTTGACGCATTTTAATTTTCCAGAGTTGCGTTATTGGTTTCTCAGAAGGTGAGCGTTATTTAGCCGAGGTCAACTTTATGAATCATCATGTGTTTGCGGTCGTACAGGGTAAAGTTATTCAAACCAGTATTGAAGCAGTCTTCAATTTAGTCTTAAAAGGTAAAGAAGAGTGGCGTGATGCAGTCTGTTGTCCTTCGAAAAGGCGTTCGATAAAAATTGACACCCGTGGCGGCTACGAAAGCTCGAAAGGAATGGCTTTGACTGGCTCTCAAATCTTGTCAGAGAGAGTCAAGAGGACTGATTCAGTAACGGCGCTCAACGCTCAAGACAATCTCTCTTGCTTTGTTTTTTCTAAAGGTGAGTATGGGCAAGGTGCACCGAGGGTGATGAGATGACGGCTCACTCTGAATACGCTGCGTCTTCATCCATTTCGTGTTTGAGTCGGCTACTTGAGGAAGCGCCTTATTTTTCGAGGTGCAGTGACAATAAAACCGCGATGCTCATCAGACCTCGAAACTATGCGGTCAGATGGCCGTATATGCAGGTTAATCGTAAAGATATGCAGGCGTGGATGGTGTTTGACATCGATCATGACCATCGAGCTGTCCCCAACCTCTATATTTGGCAAGATGAAGGCTTGCCACCCCCTAATCTAATCGTTCGAAACCGCACCAGTAATAAAGCCCACCTTTTTTACGCTATTGTGCCGGTTTGCACCAGCGATCAAGCACGATCCAAACCCATTCAGTACCTCAAAGCCATTTATCGCGCCTTAGCATTACGACTTGAGGCGGACTTGAGTTATTCAGGCCCTGTTGCCAAAACGCCCTTTCATCCTTGGTGGCAGACGACCGAACTCCATCGGAGTGTCTATGAACTCAATGAGTTAGCGGATTCTCTTGAGCTGGAGACAACGCGGCCATGGCTTCGTCAAGATACTGATGTCTCTTATTCTCGAAACTGTACTTTGTTTGAACACACTCGCCGATACGCGTATGACATTGTCGACGAAGAAAGAGAAAAGGGCAGTTATACGAGCTTTAAACGCCGTGTCGAGAGTTTCGCTCATTATAAAAATACCGGCACCCCGGATAAGCCGCCTCTGAAGTGCTGTGAGGTGTTGGCGGTGGTGAAAAGTGTTTCCCGTTGGACCTGGGATAAATATTGTGCTCGGTCAGACTGCCAACGAGGTGTGATGAGGTTGGATAGTGGATTAAGTCTGCAGGAAAAGCAGCGTAGAGCGGCCAGAAGAACCCATAACCTTCGTAGGACGAAGACCACTCGCCGAATTATCCGCACATGTCAGGTTTTGTTACGCAAAAATCAGGAGCTCACCATTGGTTTGGTGGCGCGTAATGCGGACCTGTGTCGCCAGACCGTCAGTCGTTACATCTATTTGTTTGAATGGGTCAAGTCTGCTTTATCCGAAAATAGGCAAAATGGGCCAGAGCATCGTGGTGATTATGCTGTTCATCAGATATCTGCCCCTATAACGTTATACTGGGCGGAGTATGAAGTAGGGAAGAAGAAGGCGGTGCTTGAGTCAGCTTTTCCTTGAGTTGAAGAATAATGAGTAACTATCGAGTCAAAATAAGATCTCTTGGTAAATTTAATAATGAGTTTGAGTCGACATAACCCCATTTTATGCGATTAATGTCTCAATTCGTGCAAATATGGATTTACACACCCCAGATTGCTGTATATCTATACAGTACATAAAGAGGGGGGATTTATGTCTTTTAAAGATACAGAGACACTGTCAACAGGAATTGAATTCATTGTTGAAGCCGTGGCGGTGAAGACAAATGGCCAAGATCATTCAGCGTTAGGCTTATACCTGATCAGCTTACTGCTCGAAGATCAAAAGATTTCCCTTGATTGTGATGATAAAAGGAAAAGGCCGGTAGTACCACTTGGTAAGTCGCGTCAAACACATCTTGATATGGGTTGGAAGTGCCCTGCTTTTTAGATTTGGTTGTGTTAGCTAATTGGGTGAACTTGATAGTGATAGTTCTTCAACTCTTCACTTGTTTGGCACAACTCAAATGTGAAATAAGGCTGGGTGACTAAGCACTGAGTGAACCTGTCTAATTCATTCGTATGTATAAACAGCGAAATTGGTGCAATCTGACGGTTTTCATTATCGAAGCAGTTATCGATATGTGCTCTGTCGATATAAACAACGTCCATTTCCTGTTTAGGGGTCTCTTCAATAAGTTTTGTTTCTAATCCGCTCTTCTCGAAGTGTTCTAACAAGGCGTAAAGCTTATCAACGTCGTTTTGACTTTCTATCGCTGAATATTGAGATAAAACGCTCTCTAAGTGTTTTTCGATTGAACCAAACTTATTCTTCATCAAACAAACCGTTTTAAGCTTTTTCTTGATAATGCTATATCGAGCTTGTTTGATTTTTGGCTTCAAGAATTCAATGATGATTTTGTTTCGTTGCTCTTCTTTAACAAAGTGACTGGCAACGTTTACTTTGAAGTAAAGGTGGAGAAGAGTGTTTTCGAAGGTCGACTTAAGAAGTTGATGATATGAATGTTCTGACATTGTTCACATTGACTATTTATTGGTGAGGGTATCTTATCATAAGAATAGCAAGGCTCTAAGGTCGAAACCAAAGTGACGCAACTTGCTACAGTGAAAACGATACAATATATCACTTTATTGGTCTGCTTTTTGAGTAACTTATGAAAGTCGAGCTCGTTACTTCCCTTAAGCGTCAAGCCACCAAAACCCTCGCGGAACTACACGATACCAAAGAGCCTGTGTTAATCACCGAATATGGCAAACCTTCCGCGTATTTGGTTGATGTGGACGACTATCAGTTTATGCAAAACCGTTGGGCTATCCTTGAAGGGATCGCTCGCGGTGAGCGCGTCATCTCAGAAGGCACGTCACTGAGACATGATGAAGCTAAGGACAAAATGTCTAAATGGCTGAAGTGATTTGGAGTGAGCCCGCGTTATCTGACCTTAAGATATCGCGGAATACATTGCCCTTGAAAATCGGGTTGCGGCCAGGCAATTGGTTTAAAATATTTTCGACGAAGTTGAAGGCCTCAATGACTTTCCGGAGTCTGGGCGCCAGCCTCCTGAGCACCTTAATTATAGTAAAGTCGTATCAACCCTTGTCGCGTTTTTTACAAGCAGAGGGTGACAAGGTGTACATCTTGTTTGTAAGGCGCGCGGAGCGAGGTTTACGTCGATTTTTGCTGAGCAAACAGTAAAGCGTTTGTGCCACTTCTGATAAGCTGATGGCCTACATCTATTAAGGCATGAGCGTGGCGAAAAAGAAAAAAGCACTCCAATCTAGACGCATCACCCAACCAGGACCTTCGTGGACGGAGGCCAAGCTAGTCACCATTCGACGACATCGTATCGAGGGCACATTAAGCTTCGGGGTGTCGACCATCTCTAGACAGCAAGTCTTACCCGATTACGAACGTGTATGGGAACAAACCATCGTCGAAGAAGCTTACCAACAAGCGATTGTCGAGTTGTTAGATCAGGGCGAGGTCGTGTTAAGAGTAGAAGACTAAATGGGCTGCTCATTGGGATGTTTTCTTTCGGGGATTGCCTTTCAAAAAATTTTTTCCGAAACTTGTAGACTACAGCGTAGTCAACCTTAGTACCAGAGAATCGGGTGTGGGTGGTCTAAATACTCAATGCGTTTATTTACTATATCCGCCGTCTTCCCATTCTTTGCAATACCGTCTTATTAATAACCGAAATGAGAAATCGATGGTGCTCAATGGCGAGCCAGCCAGGTGCTCCTGAGTTTGGTTGTTAAATCTATGGGGTAGAAGGTTCACTCCTTTTTCTTGGCACTCTGTAATAGTCGCAATGAACAATGGGATTTCACTTCCAGGGTTTTGTCAAATTCTGCCCAAGGCGCGATTTGTTGGGGCGTGACTCAATTTTGCTGTGGCGCTCAACCTGTTGGCGATGCTTCTCACGCCAGTAGGTAAAACTGAGCAATTCTTTGGGATTAAGTTCGCGCGCGGTCGACATTGATTTTAAAATCATCCCAATGATGCTCCAGCGGTAAATAACCATGCGCGAGAAGGCTGTTTATTCCCTGGGTTATCCTTATTACTGGTGGCGTGTAAATGCTTTCACTCGTACGTTGATTCTTTAAGCTCGTTCTTATGATCTACGGACGTCGACTTGTTTGTCGATATGCTCGCTCCAAATACGGCACTTGAGGAATCAGATTTATGCTTAAACAGTGTACCAGTCGTAGTTACAATATTTTCAATTTCAGAACTCGACTTTGATTCTAGTCTTGAGGTTAGGTTAAACAACAGGTATTGGTTGGTGAGAAGCCTAATAACTTAATTCAACGTGGATAGAGCTCTCGCGGCTGGTGCCATCTTCTTTAGGGTTTTTATAGCCTTGATATTATTGATTAGTAACGGCTGGATAACTTTTAATGAAAAGTGTATTACATATGTAATACATTGACAGGGCGATGTATGTTTATTATTGTGTATTACACATGTAATACATTAGGTGTCTACTATGAAAACAAAGATCATCAGCGCAGCGAACCAAAAAGGTGGTGTTGGAAAAACCACGACTCTTGTCAATTTAGGAGCTGAGCTTGCACGAAAACGAAAAGTGTTAGTCATTGACCTTGATCCTCAAGGGAACTGCTCCAAAACGTTAACGGGACAACGTGATTTTAAGTTTGAAGATACGGTTGCTGCTTTGTTTGATAAACCTAAAGTTGTGTCCATTGTCGATCTAATTCAACCTGCAAAGCTTAATGGGAACTCCATTGAAAACCTCTATGTTGCTCCCGCTGATGTTCAGTTGTCACGTGTCATCGAAACATCACTGACAAAGATTAATCGTGAACGAATTTTAGAGAAGCAATTGGCGAAGTTAGGTGATACCTATGATTTCATTCTTCTTGATACTCCACCAAACTTATCCCTAACGACTCTTAACGCAATCCAGGCCTCAGACCTTATTTTGATCCCTGTTGATTCTGGTGCATTTTCACTGGACGGCATTAGTCCTTTACTCGAAGCTGTCTCTGAAATTAAGGATGACGAGGGCAACTATCTGATTCTGAGGAACGAGGTCGATTCAAGAAACGCTATTATTAATGAGTTCATTGATGAGGAATTGGAGGTAGTACAAGATAAATTGCTACCAGTATCTGTGCGTCGTTCTGAGCATGTCGGACAAGCTAATGCCGTTTCTTCTCCTGTGCGCTTTTATAAATCGGGCTCTCTTGTTAATAACGATTACCGAAAACTCGCTGCGTTTCTTTTAAATTTAATGTAATACATAGGTAATACACATGAGCAAGTTAAAGAAACGAGGAGCTATAACAGCTATCTCTAGTGACAAGAACGAGGGTTCAAGTAAGTCGACTGGAATTACGACTGTCAAAAAGAAGGTGACGACATCTTATAAGGTGCCTCCTCTGACTCTTAGAATGTCACTGACTGATAAAGAACGGATAACTGATTGGGTAGCAAATCTGCAAGAGCAGACAGAGAGAAATGTGTCTGCAGCGAAACTGTACCGAGCCTTGGCTTTATATCGAGATAAGATCGATGATGAAGATCTCATTGAGTTGATCAACAAAATGAATTAAATATGTATTACATATGTACTACATATCTTATATAAAGGCTCGTTATAGACTTTAAGCGTTGTCATAGGGCCTACCTCGGACTTAACTTCAAACACTGATGAACATGACACTTGAAGAGTCTTGTCACCTGTTCTGAGCCTCATTTCCTTGTAAAGACAAACACTTTAAATGTGTCTTATCACGACTTTTATCGTTGCCTTAGGCGTCACCCTATGGGCTAGGCCTGACTGCCCTAAGAGTCTTAGCGCCTTGTCGCTCCCTCCTCGTTGATCTCTCTGTCTTTGAATAAGTTCGAATAAGGGCTTGTTTTCTTATGCGCCGATTTCTTTCACTCGCCTCATTTTCGGGCTCGCAGGCTGTTAACCGTCTCTCCCCACAACCTGTTTTTCAAGGGAGGCTTCGCCGCTGCGCGCCCTTGCAAAGCAGAACGATGTTGAGATAGCGGACAGCCAAGCGGCTCCGAAAAGTGATACTCAAACAGAAAGGAAACTCTCATGGCGCAACAAAACTCAACCCCAACTCTCTCTAATTCAAATTCATCGACCAGCGTTTCGCCGCTGGGGCACGAAAGCTCACCAAAAAATGATATCTCTAGTCCTTTGGCGGTATTGAAGTTGCGCTATCAAGTCAAAAAGTGTCGTGATGAGGTAAAAAGAAAGTCTGATTTTGTTTCCAAAATCCAGCGTTTGAAAATGTTCAGTCGTCGTCAGTCGCTAGAGCAACTGGCTGATATCGCAGCGTTAAAAGACCAAGGGTTCGTTGACGCTATCAAGCAGCAGTTTCCGCAATTGGTGTCGCGTCGTTTTGCTTTCCATGAAATACGTGACTTTTTCATCGAATTAAATGGCGCTGGCTTTGGTGAATGGTTTCTGCACGAGCGAGTGGATCGCATCATTATGTACACCACTTACGGGTCTGTGTTTCCAGCGTTGCGCTTTGTGACAACAGGGGAGGGAACGTTTAAGTGCTCAGGATTTTGTTTCGATGTGCGTTTTGGCGCTTAGGGGGTCACATGGCCGTTCGTTCTACAGTATCCGCTGACATATCCATGCACGTGATTTGGGTGAATTCAACCGACTTTTACTCCACCGTAAAGGCCGTCAAGGTTCATGAGATTTTGGTGAATGAGTTTGGGTATACCGACTCTTTAATACTAGAGGAAGGCAACCGAGGGAAGGGGGAGAGTATCAGTGTGTGATAACACTTGAAGTGGTCAAGTAAAACTGGCCACGGTTTTATGGGTAAACCAGAATTGTCGCTCTGATTCATTTGGTGTTAATCCACCATTGTATTGATGTGGCCGATGTTGGTTGTAATAATCAACCAGATAATCTGTTATTGCTTGGCACGCCTCTGTAAAACTTCTATCGCCATTCGTTGGCACCCATTCCGTTTTTAAGCTTCTGAATACTCGCTAGATCTTTCAGTATTAACGGGAATAGCTCTCTCGCTATATAACGTTTTAAGATGCGAGTTATTTCCTTAGTTGATAACTCTTCTGCTGTTCTTCGTGCAACATAGTCTTTTGTTCTGGGATCACTACGCATTCTAACTATTGCCACGGTCCAAAGAGAGTTATTCGCACTACGGCTACCTCCTCGATTCAACCTATGCCGGGTAGTTTTCCCCGATGACACTGGAATTGGATTAGACATAATGACCCACACGAGGTGCTAGCCTCCAATTTCGTGGGTTAGCGTAAAGCCAGAGCCATAATTAGTGTGTTCGAACAACTAAATTTGGAGGCTAGCATGAATAACGATAGCATAATTTTCATAGGCTTAGATACGCATAAGTCATTTATCCAAGTCGCCGTCTTGCAAGAACAACGCGGGACTAAACTTGAACATTTGGGACTGATAAAGTCTAACAAGTACGCACTCATTAAACTCACACAGCAACTGCAATCTAAATACCCAAAAGCCACCCTCCATTTTGTCTACGAGGCCGGGCCTTGTGGATACTGGACATACCGATTGCTCACCAGCCTTGGGCATTGCTGCTGTGTCATCGCCCCTTCCCTTATTCCTAAGAAGTCAGGGAATAGAGTCAAAACAGATAAGAGAAATGCTGTAAAACTTGCCCAGCTTTTTAAGGCTGAAGAGCTAACACCTATTTATGTTCCTGAATCTGAAGACGAGGCGATAAGAGATTTATCAAGGGCTCGAGAAACCGCGATGAAAGACCTTAAAGATGCAAAGTTCCAATTCAAAGGCTTTCTTCTAAGCAATAATGTACAAGCAACTGTGAATGATAACTGGTCTAAAAGCATCTACGGTGGCTAACCGACCTCATTATTCCCCATCACAGCCAACAAATTGTATTGCAAGAGATGATCATCACCATCAGTGAGAGGATGCAAAGATTACAACGGTTGGATAACGAGTTATTACACCAAGTCAAAAACTGGCGTTACTACCCTGTTGTCAAAGCCATCCAGGCCATGCGGGGGGGAGGCGACTACTTGTTGCTCTCGGCATCATTGCCGAGCTAGGCGATCTACGTCGCTTCGACCATCCAAGAAAACTTATGGCTTATGTAGGCCTCGTACCGACGGAAAGCTCAAGTGGCGGAAAAATGAAACGAGGGAGCCTAACCAAATGCGGAAACAGCCGAGCACGACGATTGATTATTGAGGGAGCACATACTTATAAGCACAAAGCTAATATCTCCGTC
The DNA here is from genome assembly GCF_041467535.1 of Vibrio sp. 10N.247.311.47. Taxonomy (NCBI): domain Bacteria; kingdom Pseudomonadati; phylum Pseudomonadota; class Gammaproteobacteria; order Vibrionales; family Vibrionaceae; genus Vibrio; species Vibrio sp. 10N.247.311.47. Next base: position 45,235 of record NZ_JBFSUR010000005.1, on the reverse strand, counting down.
GAACTGCAACTGCGACAAGAAGGGCTGCCCAAAGAAATTGTCGATATTGCTTGGCATGCTCAGCAACGATTATGTCGCCGCTATCAACGATTACTACAAAAAGGCAAACATCGAAATGTCGTCTCCGCCGCTATCGCAAGAGAAATGATCGCGTATATCTGGGCTATCGCGAGAGAGGTGGTCGTGAGCGCAGTCGATCCAAAAACACGGATTGCAAGGCTGCCTGCATGAGAAAAGAATTAGTGTTAACGCATTTGATGGAGCATCGGGTGTGGCACAAACACCGACGGCGTTAGGATGGCAATAAAGCTCGCGCTTTATTGAACCATGAGCATAGACTGAAGACAGGTGCCACGACGAAATAAGTAAGGTAGGCGCTACTCATCACGCGATGAGTAATCCACGTATATCAGCATGAGAACCGACGAAATTACTTGCTTCATCTATGCGTTAACACTATCTCAAAATAAACAAAAGGCTCTGAAATGTGGGAGCAGAAACTTCTACGCTCTTATTGACAGTAGGGGTCATATCAACGCCACACAAGGCTGCAAACGATGATTCTTTCCTTAATCGGTTGGCGTTGTCTACAGTCGCAACTAAGAGCGTTGCAGCCACATTTGTGCCGACCCCAAACCTTGACACAAGGCTTTGAGCTGTGTTCAAAGTCAGTTTTTCAAAGCATTATCAAGAGATTTTACTTGGTCATTAAGGAAGTTCCAACGTTGTGCCAACAGCACAAGCGAAATCATTAATGGCTCGCTACTATTAGAGCACCGAGCTAAGCGTGCGGTTGCACACGCACTAGGCTTTGGCTGGTAAAGGGACTGTTTTAGCTCATCAGGACCTGATACAAGAAGAGCTCGTATATGATTCATCGCCTGAGTTCTTGCTTTGACAGCGCTATTGCGGGTCATTAGCAGGCTCCGTAATGACTCGACTGGTCCTGCATGGTTTTTAGGAACGACTGCTGCTTCTCCAGATAATACGCTTCTAGCCGCATTCTCTGAATCTATAACGTCTGTTTTGCCTTTCAGACGTATCTCCATTCGATTCATTCGTATCACTTCATATACATCAATACCATTCTTATCAAGAATTTAGTCAGTTCAGCACCAGAGCTTCCCGTACCTTCGATGCCAGCTTTTTGAAGGAACCCGTAAGACTTACACCATGCTAAGTGCTCACGATAACCTGCAAGATCGACACTAAATGACTTACTTTTAACAACCTGACTAAGCTCATTGATAAGTGTTGCAACATGAAGACCCAAATGAGTATCTACACCTAAATACAATTTGTAGCGGGGATCGTTACTGTTCATTTAATCACTCTCCTGTGTGAATCGCCCAGCAGGACGGGACACTGGAGATGCAATACAAAGCTCTTATTAAGTTACAACTGAGTCGATAGAATTGAATAGACTCTTTGAAAGACAGGTCAATACAAAGACATTTCAGCCAATCCCAGCACGGGTCAGTACAAACAGTCTGTACTTATATTCTAATCTCAGTATCCCAATAGTTACCTCGACGGCCCATGCTTTGAGTGATTCTATATCTCCATAGTAGTTGACGATATTTCTTACTCGTATAGTGTGGCAACCTTAGTCCGAGTGGAACATCACGCCAGGTGGTCTCCCTCAGCTCTCATAAGCCATGGTTAACGCCTTCCCAGTCAATGCGCTATCTGGTGAGTGATATATTGCACAACCAAGGATTTTTTGAGCGAATAAGCCAATGACAACAGCTAGATAAGGCCATCGTTGCCCCGTCCAGATGTAGGTCACATCGCCACACCAGACTTGGTTTGGCTCAGTTACCGCGAACTGACGATTAAGATGGTTAGGTATAGGAGCCTGCTCCTGCTGTGTTTTTCTGTACGTATGTTTTGGCAACTGACTAACTCTAGTTCTTTCATGAACTTACTCACACGGTAACGACTAAGCGGAATACCTTTTGTTGTCACTATGTCTGCAATGGTTCTCGCTCCGGGGGAACCATTGCTAATCTCATGAGCTTGTCGAACTTCGGCGCGAATAAGTACACGCTCTGACGCTAGAGCTTTAGTTCTATTTACCCAATAACGATAACTACTGCGATGAACCCCGAACACTTCGCAAAGCTGTTTCACCGCATAACTCTTCTTGAGTTTCTAGATCATCGAGAACCGTTCAGGGAGTCTGACATCAAGAGAGCAGTAGCGCTTTCTTAGCCAACGATTGAAGTTGCTTTTGATAGCTACCATCCAGGCGGCCTGCGGTCAGATCATCAAGCAAGCGAGTTAATCGGTAGTATCTGACCGTTTGTTGTTGGTCGCAGGAGCTGGTTGCAAGTGCGCAGCCAAGATACGTTTTACCTGCTCCTGTTGGGCCTGTGCTCAAGATGTTCTGGTGCTTGTGCGGATAACTCCCCGTCAGAAGTTCGCTCATCTTTTTGCGATTGAGGTTTCGTCCCTCTTTGTAGATGAGTTGGCTCGGTTGCGCATACACTCTCAGTTTAGCTTGTCGTTTTAAGCGTTGGATTTTGCTCTGACTACGGTTCAAGATCTCGCTTTCCAGAAGAAAGCTTAACCTCTCCTTGAAGTCCAGCTCTGCGTAAGTAGTCAGTTGCTCTTGTTGCTGTCGCCGCATGGCTCAAGCGGAGGTTTTTGAGTTGATGATTGAGTGCGTTCATATCCTTTCTCCTAGTGATAACAGTTTGGGCCTCGAACATTACTGTGAACAAGGTTCGGCGTATTCGCTTTGTCTTTACTCAGTTGCCTTTCACGATTGTTCTTGAGTAGATTGTTGACGAAAGTGTAATTGGGTTTTGTCAGTATTAGTGAATCTTTACAGGCTTGCTTTAGGCGCGACTCTCCATGGGCTTTGCTTAGGTTGAGTAAGCGCTCAGGCGACCACTTTTGATTTTGATGATTACTCGGCATGTGCTCTGGTTGAGGGCTGTTTCCGCGCTCCCTTTGGCTACGTGGGTGCTGGGCGACCAAGTTACCTTGATGGTAAATTTGCACCAGACGGTTGGAGGTTTCTAGCTCAACATGGTGACCAACAAGTTGATGAGGAACCGAGTAGTAGTGACGGCGATATTCGATGTGATAGTCAGGCCCGACTTTGGCTTGTTTGGTTTCGGTATATAGGTATCGCTGCTTAGGTAGCGGCTTCAATGCAGGTTTATCGAGTTTGTCGAACAGCGCTTTAAGACTTGCACCATACTGTTTCATCTCACGTTGGTTTAAGTCATTCATAAGCTCACGAATGGCGAGGTTCGGTTCTTTGAAGGTATGGAAGGTTTGGTGTCGTAGCCGCATCATGATCCAGAGTTCAACTAGGGGCACGGCATTCTCTGCTTTGGCTTTGTCTTTCGGTTTGTAGGGGCGAGCAGGCATCACAGCGGTTTGATAGTGATTTGCCAGTTTTTGATAGCTGTCGTTAAGTCTCGGCTCATAGCGATTGGTTTTGGTGACCGCGCTACGCAGATTATCGGGAACCAAGATCTGTGGTATACCGCCGAAGTGTTCGAACGCATTCACATGCGCCTCTAACCAGTAAGCCTTACCTTGACTAGGGAAGGCTTCAACATAGGTGTAATTTGACGCGCCTAAGGTCGCCACGAACACTTCGGCTTCGCGCACTTCACCTGTATCAGGGTTTACCACTTGAAGCCGAGGCCCGCAGTAATCGATAAACAGCTTGTCACCTGCGACATGGAGCGGACGCATGTTGCGCTTTTTGGTTTTGAACCAGCGAGTGAAGTGCTCGCAGAACTGAGTGTAAGCGTAAGCTTGTTCGTATGCGCCCCATGAACCCACGGGGCGATGTTGTTAGTGTTTGAAGTTCCAAGGTAGGAGCGCATCGATATCTGGCTCAGCCTTCGCTAGCTCTTTCATGCACTTGACCATGTAGTCGTAAAGGATAAGGCCATTGGCTTTCGCAGTCTCGACGATACTGTAAAGCATCGCGCTCGCGTCAGCGCCATTTGCAGTGGTCGAGAACAACCAGTTCTTCCTGCCAATGACCAGCGGTTTAATTGCCCGTTCAGCTCGATTATTATCGATAGATAGATGACCGTCATCGATATAGCGGATAAGTTTCGGCCATTGGCCGAGCGTATACTTAATCGCTTTACCCAACGGGCTAGACGCTATCACTTGTTGAGTTGTCATCCATTCGTACAACTCGTCCAGTATTGGCTTAGCGTACTGTTGACGTTCTGCTTTTCGTGTCTCGAGAGACGCACCTTTTAAGCGGGATTCTATCCCATAGAGCTTCTGGATTTTAGCCAGCGCTTTATCTGCTTTACCTGACTTACCTTTACCTTGAAGCTTCTTAGCATCCATGAACTTACGACGTGCATGCGCCAAGCAGCCAACATTGGTCACTTGGTGAAGGCCGTCATAGGCACCATAGCCATCGGTTTGCAGATAACCACTGTAATCCCCCAAGAAGGCAACAGGGCACGCCCTCGCGCGACTGTTTTGAGAGTCGTACAAGGCGATATTTTTCACTTTGGGAAGTGCGGCTTCTGGCGAGTCTGCGCCCGAGCAGTAGAGCCACATATAGCACTGCTTATTTTCCTTGAGCACATTGAACGGTGTTTCATCCGCTTGAACCACTACTTGCTCTAATAGGTGTGTTTTCAAGGCGGCATAAAGCGGTGCGAACTTCTCACTGACTTGGATAACCCACCTCACCATAGTAGTGCGCGATAGTTCGATACCCGATTGGGTAAATAGCGACTCTTGGCGATACAGTGGCATTGCGTATTGGTATTTGCCAAGGATAATATTGGCCAACAAGCTTTCTGTGGCAAAGCTTTTAGGGATAATGCTTTGGCGCTGGCTTTTGAACGATACGGCTGTTGTCTTCAGTTTGCTCGCACTGACGACAAGCATATTTAGGACGAACATATTCCAGCACTTTGAGTACCGCTGGCGAGAACTCTAGCTTTTCACTGCGGTCTTCACCTATTTTATGCAGGCTATGTTGGCAGCAAGCGCACTGTTTTTCGTTGTCATCTAAATCGAGTTCGATAACCTCACGAGGCAAGGTCTTTGGAAGTGGCTTACGTTTACCGCGCTTCTTCGTTGTGGTGCTCGTCGTAACCTCAACCTCTTCTTCCTTGGCAGCTTCACATTCCACTTCGTTGAAGAGGTCACCTTGAGATGCATCGTAAGGCTTTAACACCTCCGAGCGTTTAGCGAACTGGCGATCGAAGGCAAGCTTGAGTTGTTCAAGTAGCGACTGACGCTCTTGTTTCAATCGGCTTTCTGACGCCATTAGCGCTTTCACCATCGCTTGTAGCTCGGCAACATTTTGACTTTCTGGGTTGATATTTGGCGTCTTTTTCATGGCATTTATTATACTAAAGTCATGCCGTTAACGCTTGGTGGATAAGGCTTTATTATCGATTAAGTCATTGTGAAATCATTTATTCGAACGGGTTTATGGCCGATAATCGTGAAGGCAGAAAGCAGTCTATCAAGCTCGAATTGAGTTAGGGTAAACACCTCATTTTTCTCTTTTGATGGCCACTTGAACTTGGCTTTTTCGAGGCGTTTATACCAAAGAGCAAAGCCAGTTTTATCCCAGTACAATATCTTGATTTTGTCACGCTGTTTATTGGTGAACAGGAACAGTGCGCCGCTTGCCAAGGGTAAGTCGGTGTCACTTTCGATAATCGCAGCAAGACCATTGATCGACTTTCTAAAATCGACGCTGTCACGATATAGATAAATCTCTGGAGCGCTGAGCATACGTTTCATGATAGCGCACCGATGAGTTCTGCGAGATAGACCGCTGGCGTGCCTTGTGGAATGCTCAGCTCAACATCATTGACTAGCAGCGTCATGTTAGCCGTTGCTACTTGAGCTTGATACTTTGTTGTCTTTTCGACGACTTCAGCTCGGATAAAGCCTAGAGATACGTCCGTTTTATTGAGTTGCTGGCGCTTGGCATAGAACGTTGAGGGATTGAGTTCATTGAGCTTACAAAACGCGAGTGTCGACAGTGAACTCGATTCAGATTACTCGATAAGCGTTTGCCATTCTTGATTGGTGCGTCGTTTTCCCATTTCAAATCTCCTTATGGTTGGAGACTTGATCTTATTCTTCGCGCTAGGCGATTAGAATGCGGGGTTTATGACGCGCTTACGATTTTGTTCATTGGAGTTCTCTTTTTTGCCACGGTCGCTTCCTTACTTTTTTGTTTAAGAAGTAAAGAATAGCGAGCTATTGATTTAAAAGAGAAAAAGGTAGGGTTTCGGACATTCCGACCGCGGTTTTCGCTATTCCGAACACCGATTTCGGAGATAAGTTAAAAGTGACCGGATAATCGCGGAATCAGTGATCGGTTTAAACCGAAATGGGTGATCGGATAATCCCGAAATATGCAAAATCTAAAACGTGCATAACCATTTAATGTGGTTGTTGTTGCTTTAGTTAATAAGCTCGCAAAAATAGCGTGGTCTGTTTTGGTCACAAATAAAGAATTCTCACTAAAAATTTAAACCAGATTTGCAATGATGATAAGTGATGACAAAATGGTTAGACCACCAGATTGAAACCTGTTGAGTGGACAAGCAAATTAAAATGCTTCGATGGTTATGAAGACAATCTGGCGCGGATCTCATCGCAGAGCGAAGTTGTGTAGTGACTTCATAAAAACCCTGAATACATTGGCGCAAATCAGCACGTTATTATTTACAGGGTCGGGGCGTACCATACCTTCAGTCACTCTTATAGTGGTGAACAACGTTTCATACGACTTCAGGTCGCACGGACATAAACGAGTTAATGATGTTTAATTACTCTTAATTTTTCTGCTCATATTTTTAGCTATCCTGCGCTAAATCAGAAAGTGTCAAAGTCCAAGATTACTGCTTTAAAGAGCGTAAAGCCTCACCTAGTAGGTTTTCTGGCGAAAGGTTAGAGTGAGTCTTTATTATACTTTCGATTCTCCTTGTAGACAAAATTTCACAAGCCTTTCCTTTACCATCAAAGTCCTCTTGTCTTTTGCCGTATGCAATATACACATTAATGAAAGTGCATTCCTTTTCTCTCTCTGAGCAGTTAATTTTGCGGAGTTTTTTTTGAAGACCTTCAAACATTCTATCGAGGATTTGGTCACTATTTGCCTTAGTAAAGTGGCTATAGACTTCAGAGATAGTGCTATTTATTGATAGCTCAAACCTATGTACTTCTGGTTTCATTTAAAATAACTCAAGTATTATTGGGATTTGTCTTACACATACTATAACCAAAAACACTAAAAGTTATTGGTTAATTAATTTAGTCAACTTTGGCTCTCTTTGTTATTAGCTCTTGTCGACAAAGTTAACTGCTTCTAGTTATAAAATACATCATTCCCAAAGCATTGCATTCTTTTTAGTTGGTATCAATGAGATACCAACTTTCTTTTTTAGAGCCTCATGTTGCAACAAAACTGACTTCCACACCCATGGTTTAGGGTGTATCAACATGAACAGTTAAGTGTAACTATTGCCATGTCCTCAGTTTCTGTGCATCAGTTTTTTTACTTTATCCTCTTTGATTCAGTCAGTTCTAGACATAAAGCGAATTCTTCAATATTGATAATTTCCAAGAAGGCTTTGATGCTATGCGTAGCTGGCTTTCTGGCAAGGTTATCCTTGATTTGGAATAGATAAAATGATGCTCTGAATAGCAAAAGTCGACAGTGAAAACTGTCGATTACTACGTTTGCCGCCATTAATTATCTAAAGGATTGATGTGTACAGCTAGTATCAAATATTCTGGAGCAAAATAAGAATACGCTGTAACAACAAAATATCCCCTTGTTCATCATAAAATGCGAAGCAAATGTATGCCGTTGAACATGTGTCGCTTAATACAGTGTTCGGTCTGACTATTAGTGTCCTTTGACTTTGAACGTAGTACGACAATGTCTACACATGTATTTTGCTTTTACACCTAGAAACTTTTCTATCAAAGTCCGGCGTATCCTTACAATCCATTTTTTCTTACAACAACATGTCATAACAATAACTAAAGTTACATCTGATACAAAAAGTCAAGTGATGAGATTATTGACTAAAATATCAAGAAGATAGTTAGCACCGAGAGATTTTTTGATTAAGAGTTGCTTATAGAGCAAGTGTCTTTAAATGGACTCATTGATTTTCAAGCATCAACACAGATACGCCAACTAATACGGTGTCTTTCATTCCTATCGATCTTTGGACGGATTGTTATTAGTTCTTTGCCGCGTTCCAAGCAAGAAGATGACTATAGTCCTCGCTGCTCATTTGTATTCGCTAAATCATCTTTTTACAACTTAGCTTGATATACTATATTGGCCGAACATCGATTCTTGTCGATAAAGAGATCATGCATAGTGATATTTTATCGCTACGATTTGCGCTAATAGAGAAGGGCGACATCAATAAGACGGTATAACGATTTCGGCGTTAATTCCTGACACTTCATACTGGTGGTAAGGTTTTAGCATTACGGATCTCCCCACTATCAGCCAACTCTTTGTGGATACGCATTGAGCCACCACGACCTTTACTATTGTCAAAAGCTATTTTGAATTTTTTATCAAGCTTTTGGTGTATTGCCTCACGCTGGGTGACCTTGTGGCGATGCTTAATTCAGTAATAAAATCCACTTCGTGAAGCTTCTAACACCATAGCTATGCGGAGAACATTGTAGGTATTCGAACATAAACTCATCGTAATCTACTTTAGTTTTTTGCGATGTATGGGGTCCACTCATTCTCTGCCAAACTTAAGCATCGGCAGGAAAAGTAAAATGAGGTGTCATCATGCTAAGAACTAACGGAATCGGCATAGACTTAGAGAAAAATCTATTTTAGGTTTGCAATATAAGCCCCCAGGGAGAGTTGCTCTGTAACAAAGCTATCAGCGGGCAGAAGCTTAAGGAGCTCTTTGCTAAAGCCAAACCATCCCTTGTTGATCTAGAAGGCTACTTATCACTACAGGGGGAGATACGCTGAGTCCTTCGGCCACGAAGTGCGTATAATTAGTCCTAAAAAGTGAAGGCCTATGTTGAGGGTCATAAAACTGGGGCCAATGATGCGTTTGCTAGCGCTAATGCAACATTTCAAATAAGAAGAAAATACAGCAAACCCAAATCGATTGAACAACAAACTTTGATGTATCTTGAAGCAAATCGCCAGTTTCTTTCGAAAACTATCGTGTCGTTGGGGTTGCACATGCGAAATATCATATAACGAATACGGTATTGTTAAAGGCCTAGCTGCATTAGTGACTTCAACACATTATGAAAGGGATGTTCTACCTGCAAGATGAGTTAAACCATATTCAGAAATAATGAATGCGACCACTAGCCAAATAGAACCCTGTAAAAGACTCATGGCTCTTGAAGGTGTTCGTGAGGTAACCACCACCATGCTTTATGCTAATTTGGGTGATGGGACACAATTTACTAGCGGTCGACAAGCATCAGCGTTTATCAGGCTACCACCTAAGCAATACAGTTTAGGTGGTAAAATGACAATGAAGGGACTAATAAACTTGGCAGAGTTAGGGCTCTTCGCTCGATGCTGTACCTTGGTGATATGGCATACATATATCGACAGCCATAGCACCTACTAACGAAAAACAGACGTGGCTTATCTAGTTTGTCAATAGGGTCGGTTTCAAAAGGGCTTGTATCGCATTAGCGAACAAAACAGTCAGAACAGTTTGGGCAATGCTACGCTAAAACACAAAACATCAGTCAAAGGTATTTTACTTGCTTGCAAAATGAATTAACAGATTACAAATAATTATGTTCAATGGTTAGATCAGCCTACTGAGGCCCTGACTACTTCGCAATGTTATAAAAAGTTTTTTCGCGCCAAGGACAGTAGATACGCATGCATCAAAGGTTAGAAGGTCGTTCCTTGAATGAAAAACCGAATATACGACCGGATCTTACTCCATTGCACATTCTTATCTTGTAAACTCGTAGATTCCATATACGAAGCAGGTGGCAGACCTCTTTACGATATCTTGCTCTTCAGCTTGCTCAGCCAATTGCCTTTTGAGCTTAGCAACTTCAGCTGTTAGGGTTTTTCGCACTGACTGGTATTGGTGGTTTTCCTGACGCCATTTCGCTAACCCTGGCTGTTTCGCTGACGCAGCGACTCGGCTTTGTTATGTAATTCAGTGGAACTAAATTAAGAATCTAGGGCGCATCATTACTAACGAAGCTAATAAAAACGGAACATTATTTTTATGGAGAAATTGGTACAAAAGGGCTATTGAATAGAACTAAGGGTTTCGTTAATCAAAAACTAACGTAGTTCAAAAGTTTAAAATAAAAGCAAGGAAATATAAAAATCGTAGGATTAATGTCCTATTAATCTTTGGTGAGTGTATTTAATTTCTTACATTCAAGATTTGTTGGCAGGTAGAAAAATATTTTCGGCGAGATGCTATTGCACTGACTTGGGTTTGGGATTTAAAATTAATCTAATTAGCGATAATCAGCTTGCGTCTGAAAAGTTGGATGGAAAATTCTTTTGTGTTTATTCAGTTACCAATGTTTGCATTTGCAAATGGAAGTTCGGTTACGACAATGGAAGAAAGGTGAGCGTTGGTTTGAAGGTTGATAAAAGTTAGCTGTCAATTTTCATTTTCATTTTCATTTTCATTTTCATCTTCGACTCATACGCTTGGTGAAAATAAAATTCATTGCAAAAATATTAGTTAATGAAGGTGTGTATAAATGATTTAGCAATGGGTTGTGGTATGTGCCTGTTCTTTCTGTTTGTACATTAAATGTTGTAAAATGTAAAAATGTAAAATGTAAGGTGGAAAAATGAAAAATGTAAATTTAGATGAATCAAGAATGATTGTTGGTGGGAAGTGGGAAATAAATTGTTACGCTCCTAGTTATATTAGTGGTGGGCAAGTTGTAGAACGTGGGTATAATTTCACTAGATACTCCAATGACAAAAAGATGAGCAACAAAAAAGCTAACGACGTTTGTGGTAGCGGTAATTATTCTCAAGGTTATAAAAGTATTTAGTATTTAATCATGGTGGCGTTTTAAAGAAAGGCGCCACCATTCTTATGGAAGTGAAATTTTGTTTTGTATTTATTCACTATTGGAACTGGGTGTTATGCTTTTAAAGAGGATGGCGGCTTTTTTTTATTTGATTTTTAGGGTAATCATTGGGTCTTGTAATACTTCATTTCCTAAAGTGTGTTTATATGTTTGTCTTTCGTTTAGTGCTTTATATTCACTTATTTTTTGTTTGGGTGTTAATGGGTTTAGTGTTAGAAGTAACACAAAAAAAATCGTAGGTAAACATAGTTTTTTACCTAACAAAGCATTTTTTGATATGTATTGTAAACTGTATGTACAGATGATGTGTTATGGCAATAAAGTTATTTGTAATGAAATTAACTTTTGTTCTGAAAAACTTGAAGAATCTAGAGTTGAATATAAGAACCAAACTGGCTGTGATGTTATTTTATATCCGTTGCATGTTTTTTCTGATGAAATAGCAGTGATTGTTGGCTTGGGTGCGTCAAATAATAGATTATATGTTATTAGTGATGTTGATGAAGGTGATTGGAAAAAGCGTTGGGGGGATGTCGTTGAAAAATGGAAAAAAAACAATCGAGATTTGTATTTATTCAATCCCTTTGTGAAATCGAAAACTGACGCCTCACGAGGTATAAGAAAAATAGTAAAGAAAGTAAGAAATAATACCGCTGATTTTGCAGTTTTTCCTGACGCACTACCAGAATACACCAGGAGGAGTGGTCAAAGTCACTCTTATAAAAAATCAATATTGTTTGGTAAAGAATCTAATTTACATGCTGGCCCCTTTAATTTTCCTTCTTTAATGCGAAAAGATGTATTACCATATTATATTTTTTTAAAAAATGGGCGTTTGAAAATCGAAATATTACCTATTATTGAAAAAAATAATGTTAAGCATGATCTTCCATTATTGATAGAGCATGTAATTGGAGGAATGCATTACAAGCAGTGGTTACTTTGGCATTTTCCCTCATTCTTCTATCGACAAGGTTAAATAATGAATACAGTGTGTTTACAAGGTGAAATGGCTGAGTGTGGGTTGGCTTGTGTAAGTAGTATAGCTGAGCTCCATAATAAAAATGCGCCTTTGAGTTATTTAAGAACATTATGCAGACCATCAGATCTTGGGACTAGCCTTTATGACTTAACTGAACTCTTTGGGAAATTAGATCTTAATGCTCGTGCAGTTTTATTTAACATTCAACTAATTCAAGAGTTGCCTACTCCTTGCATTCTTCATCTCAATGACAGCCATTATGTCGTATTGGAGAAGGTTAATAGTTATTGTGCAGTTGTAATGAATCCCGCTTTAGGTAGGCAGGTATTAAAACTTGGAATATTAAAAATGAGCTTATCCGGATACGCTATCGTATTGGATGAAGAAAAGAAGCTTAACGCTAATAATTCCTTTTTTAACATTTTCCAGTTTAAGAATAAAGTCATAAAACTTGACGCTCTTTTATTAATTTATGGTTTATTATCCACATTACTATCTTTGATATTGCCGGCAATAATGTTAAATATAAATAACGGTTTTAAGAACTTTGAAAACCTAGATTTTCATATGTTATTTTATCTGGCAATAGCGCAAATAATTTCTGTGGTTATAATTAGGCAAGGCTATAAGCGAACTATGATAATAGAAGGCGCAACTATGGCCAAAGAAAGTAATAAAATGTATGCTCGATTTTTAAATAATAAGATGTCTTTTTTTGAGCGTCGGACCTCAACAGATGTTGCTAATAGGGCACTTAAATTTGTAGGTGCGCAAGTTGCAAAATCGACTATTTATAACACTTTAATTATCTGTATTATTCAACTTATAATTTCATTTTTAATTGTTGGTTACATTTCCCCATATTTGGCCTTTTTTTTACTATCTGTATCTTGCATATCATCATTCTTAGCTTGGGTGTCGAGGAAGAATTTAAGTCAAATTAGCATAGTTGAAGAATCTTATCGAGAAAATATATTTAAGCATTTTGTGGAATCTTTTAATTCAATTTCTGACATAAAGTCAAAAAAGGCAAGTAAGAATCTTTGCGTAGTAAATGATTCGAAAGTGAATCAACTCGTAGACTTTAACATTGAATCTGGTTTAAAGCATCTGAAATTCCCAATAATGCAAGAAATTATTGGGATATTTGATATGATATTGACATTATGTTTGTGTTTTTGGTTGATTCAATATAATAACACCCCTTTATCATCTGTATTTTTGTTTTTTTATGTTAAGCAGGTGTTTTCTACTTCTTTTAATCGTTTGATTGAAATAAATGACTCGTTTGGCGCTTTTGATGCAGCACAGGAAAGAGGAAAAGACGTTATTGAATTTGAAAAAGATAACAGCATTCACCAGTTCGATAGCGATAGAGTCGGAGGGCTCCATCATGTAGGCATTGTCGAAAAAAAGTCTGATAGAAATTCAATTATTTTCCCCGAATTGATAATAACTAAAGGGCAGTTAGTTGCTGTTACTGGTTGCTCTGGTTCGGGTAAAACTACGTTATTAAAAATATTGTCTGGTTTATATTGTAATATTAAGTTGTTGAATGATGATGGGGGCGAGATGGATAATAACGTGATTATTTCATCAAATTATTATCATGCTACCAATCAAGACTTTATTAGTGGTTCTGTACGTGAGAATATCACAATGTTTGATGCAAATCATAGTGACTCTGATATCCTTACTTTAATAGAAAAGCTTGGTTTGGGACAGGTTATAGCATCATTACCCCAAGGTATAGATACGAAAATTAATGATTATACAAATCCCTTTTCTTCAGGAGAAAAGCAACGTGTATTATTATGTAGAGCATTACTTTCAAATAAGAATACTTTATTGTTAGATGAACCTATGAGTAATTTGGACGAGTTGAGTTGTGATTTAATTATGAGTACATTGAAAGGAACAGGAAAAACGATTGTTTTTACTAGTCATAACCCTTCTTCAATTAGGAAGGCAGATAAAATCATTGATCTTAATATTAAAAATCAGGATCATGAAAGTGAATTCTCGTGAAATTGCAACTAATAAAAAAAACACTTTTTTGTTACTTTTTATTCTAATTTTATTATGTTTTATTTATGTGAACATCATTGGCAGTCCAAATAAGTTTCAGGGACGGAAGACGCATGTTGTTTCGATTGGCAGTATCACTCGTAATGTAGAGTCTATCGGTGTGATTGAGGCCGCTAAAATGATTGATGTTGGTGCCAGTGTTTCAGGGGAAGTTACCGAATTAATGGTTGGTGTAGGCGATAAAGTTTCACAAGGTCAATTGTTGATCGAAATTGACCCTACTGTAAGTGCAAACGAGCTTAAAACAGCACAGAATGAACTGAAGATAGCTGTAGCAAATTTTGATGTGAGTCGCGAACGGTTTCTATATGAACAAGAACAGTTAGAGCTCATTGCACATTTAGTAAAGATTGGAAGCAAAACATCACAAGAGTTGAAAGAGCAAAATCTTGTATACTTGGAAAGCAAAGCGTCCTTGCAAAGTAGCAAACTTTCTAAAGAGACAGCGATGTTGGCGGTGGACTCAAAAAAAGCTCAATTGACTTACACAATGATACGTTCTCCAATTGACGGAACAGTGGTGTCAATACAGGTTGATAAAGGTCAAACTTTGGTTTCAACTCAGCAAGTAAGTAACTTGATAAAAGTTGCAAGTTCTGACCAATATATTGTGAGAATTCCTATATCGGAGTACGATATTTCGAATATATCTATTGGAGATGTTGTGGATTTCCATATCTTGGGTGTTTCAAATGAGACATATAAATCAAAAATATCGAATATTGATTTGACTCCATTAAGTAACAGTTCAACCTCAAAAGGTGTTATTTATAATGTTTCTTTCCATGTTCCCCGAGAACTGTCAGAACACGTTCGTATTGGTATGTCAGTAGGTGCGAAAATAAAAATAATGGAAGAAATAAATGTTGTTATTGTTCCTAGCCATTATGTTCGATATGACACAAATGGAGTTGCGAATATTACTGTACTAGATAATGGTAATGTTATCACCAAAACAGTCGAATTAGGTTTGTATGATTTTTTAAATTCCGAAGTGGTTTCCGGAATTGAAGTTGGTGATGTTTTGATTTTAGAAGGAATCGATTAATGCCTTTGATTAAAATTAGAAATCTAACTAAATCATTCCATAAAAATAGTAATAATACTGTTGTATTAGACAAGATTGACTTAGATATTCATGAAGGCGAGTTAGTAGCTATAGTAGGGAGTTCTGGTTCGGGAAAGTCTACATTAATGAATATTATTTCTGGCTTGGATTCTAACTGGAGTGGAGATTATCATTTAGATAGTTGTGATATGCAGTCTTATGACAATGAACAATGGGCTAAGATTAGGAGTTGTTATTTTGGTTTTATCTTTCAATCATATAATTTAATACCTTACCTTAGTTGCTTAGAGAACATTAAATTACCATTGTTATACTTTAAGTGCAAAAAACATTACTATTCGAATACCCTTGTAGAGACTATAAACCGGTTAGATATTAAAGAAGTGAGTTCTAATAAGCCAAGTGAGCTATCGGGCGGGCAGCAGCAACGGGTTTCTATTGCGCGAGCTTTGGTTAGTGAACCTCGAATTCTTTTGGCTGACGAGCCAACTGGTGCATTGGACATACGAAATAGTGAAGAAGTAATAAATATTTTAAAGGAAATAAATAAAGATGGAACTACAGTAATAATAGTTACTCATGATATGAGTATTGCTGAGTTGTGCGATAGGCAAGTTTCAATTTCGGACGGTAAGGTTATAAATGGTATTAATGAGGATTCTGTTGTTAATGATAAAATTAATCATAATGAAATACAAGGTTATAATTTTCCGTATCGTATGAAAACCGTGTTGTTAAACTTATTTTTTTTGTATAAAAATAATAAGATAAAGCTTTTTTTAAGTCTCATAGGAGTAATAGTAGGTATTGCAACTATTGTACTTAGTTTGTCTGTATCTGAAAGTGTAGAAAAACAAGTGATATCAGAGTTGTCACGAATGGGAAATAATACGGTTCAAGCTGCATCTTATGGAGAGCAAGATGGACTGCTAATAGAAGATACGTTCAATAAATTAAAAACATTTAAAGAAATTAAATATATTTCGCCATATTTACGCACGCAAAAGAAAATAAAGCGAGCCTTCAAAAAATATGATAATAATATTTCAAATGATGCCAGTACAATACTTGGCGTATCTCATGAATTTAAGAATCTAATTAAGTTACAGCTTTTAATTGGTCGGTTAATGAATCAAGAAGAGGTGGAACTTGGTCAAACTGTTGTTGTGATTAATGAAATTCTAAACAAACAACTATTTGGAACGCATGATTCAATTGGCAATAAATTGATTATCGATAACATGGTTTTTACTATTATAGGTATAGTAAAACAGAGTGACGTACGCACACCACAACCTATTGCCTGGATCCCGTATACTACATTTATCCATCGAATTAGTAATTCAAATGTTATTAACGAGTTTCACTTTACAGCAATTGAGTCTGATTTAGAAAAAATCATTATTGATTACTTATATAAGATTACAAAAGGTAGTTATACATTTTGGTCAGATAAAGAGTATGTGGAATCTCTTAATCGAGTGAAAAATTTATTTTCAATTTTTATCTTGTCAATTTCTTTTATTTCTTTGTTTGTTGGAGGATCAGGAATTATGAATATAATGTTGGCTTCGGTTAGTGAACGGTATTCAGAGATTGGATTGCGTCGTGCAATTGGAGCATCAAAAAAAAATATACTTGAACAGTTTCTGATTGAGTCCCTTTTTGTTACATTGTTAGGTGGTTTTTTAGGTGTTCTATTGTCCGTTGGTACATTAATTGTGATGAAAAATATATTAATTGATTTTGAGATTATATTGTCTTCTTATTCCATTTTTGTTGGCGTGACATTTTCCTTATTTACTGGGTTATTATTCGGCTTGTTACCTGCCATTAAGGCTTCGAAATTAAACCCTATAGAAGCGCTTTCTCGATGATTTTTAAAAAGTGTTTATATTTGTTTTTATTGCTTATCATTGGTTGTAGTAATATTAAAAGTAATTACTTTGATTACGAAAAAAAAACGAAGGTGGAAAATGAACAGGGTGATTGGTTATATGATATAGAAGAATCTAATTTGTTAACTGCCCCTTACCTTAATGAATTGTTAGCTAGTGTCATTATCAATAATTTCGAGTTAAACTTAGCTATACTAGACATCAAAAAAGGGGAACTAAATACAAAAAAGAAAGATGATGAACAGGGTGTTCAGATGAATATTAATGTTAGTTCTTCTCATTCAAAATATTTGGACCACGGAGATGAATCTAGTGGTAACTATAGTACCTCTTTTGGTTTGTCTTATGATGTTGATTTTTTTGGTAAAAAAAATATTGAAGATAAGTTGATGTCGATAGACCAAGAGTTATCGTTTTTAGACTTTTTAGGCCTTAAGAATGACATAACCACTTTAGTTATTAACGAGTATGTGTCAATATCTTCTAACAAGTTGAAGCTCGATGTATATAAAAGAATCAAAGATATCCGTATTGATATCTTGAAAATTGAAAGGGAACGATTAGACTCTGGCGTTTCTGTTGGTTCTGAGGTCCTGTCCGCTCAACAATCTTTAGACTCCGCGGTGGCTATAATTGAAAATATCAAGGAAGAAATTTTCAATTCAGTTAACAGAATTGAATTTTTTTCTGGGAATACTGAATTTATCGATATAATTAAAATTAGCGAAGTTGATGTCATAAATTTACCTGACGTGACATTTTCTGATTTGCCAAAATTCGCAGGTACACATCATAGCGTATTAGGTTCTATGCTTCAAATTAAATCTAGTGAACTAAATTTCGAACTTGAAGAAGTTGCCTGGTATCCACAATTTTCGATATCTGGGAGCATTGGTACTCAAGGTGAAAAACTGCGTGAAATTTTTGAAAATCCGTTTGGTTCTATGTCTTCATTATTGATTTTTCCTGTTATTGAGTGGCATAAGCGGACTACTAATATGGGCTTAGTTAATGCTGATTTAACAACGGCACATTTAAATTATGAAAATGTAATTAGTTCGGTCGTAGACGTTATGAACAGTTCTTTAATTAATCTATATGCAGCGCAAAGGCATTATGAAATTAGTCAAATTGAGTTATCGACAGCTAGGTTGACTAGATATTACAGTTTGAATAATTATAACGCAGGCTTTACATCAAAGTATGCAGATCTTCTTACAGAATTTGATTTTCTGAATTCCAAATTGACTGAAATCGATGCTCAGTATAATTTAGTGACTGCAAAAGTTGAGTTATGTTCAGCACTCGATTATCGTGGTTGTCTTTGATTGTCTTTGATTGTCTTTGATTGTCTTTGATTGTCTTTGATTGTCTTTGAGGCGTAATTAAATTTAGAGCTAATGCCACCCTGTTTCGGGCATTTCTTAGTTAATACGATAAGTTTCAGGCATACCTAACCCAGTAAGCTTGTTCAACGCTTTTATCATCGCGTAAGTTTCACCTACTTGTGCATTGTAATTTCTTAAACTTAAACGACCACCAAGCAACTGTTTAACTCGATATATCGCTGTTTCTGAGAGGGAGCGTTTGTGGTAACTATAACGCTCTTTCCAATACTCATTAGAGCCATATAACTTCTGGTTACCTACTGTGAGATTTCGGGGATGACCCCGCTCCCAGAAAGTAGCCCCTTCTCTTGGAGGAATAAGCGCAACGGCTCGCTTAATCTTAATCGCATCGTGGCAGGCTCTCGTTTTTGTCTTAAATGTGACCTCAACTTGCTTTTGTGTTCGGCTAACAAAAGTGTTGTATTTAATACTAAACGGAATATGAACCTAAACATCGAGTCGGTGAATCATTGCGGCGTTCTCGGTGGTATAGAAAATGCTCGTTTTCCCATACCCCTGAGGGCAGTCGTGAAGGCTAAGTCACTGAATCGACTCGCCACTTACCCCCAAAATAGCAGAGAACCGCGGTTAATGAGAAATTGGTTGTATTGCTTCCAGTTGGTTTTTTTGTAAAGAGATTTAGGAATAAGATTATGAATGGAATTAGCTAATCAGCTCTTATGTTATGGATCTAGTTTGGATTACGCAACAAAGCAAATTGAATCAGGCTCTAAATACTTGTTTGTTCGTTGTAATATAGTTTGTCAGTTTCTGTGAGGAAGTTCATTTAACTATGTCGTCATGTGCCGAAATATTACAATGCCAAAGGGACGGAGTTAAAGTTGTTGATTTGCATCTTAATGTGTTCGCGTAACTTCATATGAGCGGGGTTATGCGTATCACGTTTATGATAGATGAGTTTATAAGGAATTTCGTAAATATCGATGGGGCATTCGATTATTTGTAGATCGAGACTCTTGCTCCACTTTGTTGCAAATGATTTGGACATGAGCCCTAAGTAATCATGTAGCGCGACGTTCATTGCCATCCCTGCCAGCGAGCAAGTAACTACACCGGTTTTACGCTCTTGCATCGCTTCTTTAGCTAGTTGCTCAAAACCGGTAGCGTTTTGCCACCTTCCAGAAAACAAACAATGAGTTTCATTGTAAAACTCTTGTTTGGTTAGCGAACCCTGAATTCGAGGGTGTTTACCACGACAAATAACTACAGCAGGCTCTTGGTAAGCTTCTTCGATAACAAACGCAGGGTCTTTGGTGGTCACTGTATCTACGATTAGGTCCATTTCCTGACGTCTAAGTTGCTCAAATAAAAAGCATTTTTCCGGGGGGGATTCGTGTAATACTGCGCCATTTAGTGATTTGATTTTGTGCAAAATAGATTCTGAGCAATACACTTCAAATACTTTTTCTTCTAATACTGCGCTTTCGATAATGTTAATGGCTTGTTGAAATTGAGGGACCAGTTGATACGCTGTTGAAGTCAGCGTGATACCTCTGCCTTTCTTTACAAACAGTTGTTTATTTCCTACTTGTTGTTCTAGGCGCTTCATCGATGCGCTGACTGCAGGCTGCGTAAGTTGCAGATGCTCTGCTGCTTTAGTGTAAGATTGGAGATCCGCTACGACAAGAAAGGTTTGAATTAGGTTTAAGTCCATTATCGTTCTCATAAATTGAATTTATACATTAACAAAATTGCACTATATTTATCTCGTTTACTTGTTAGTTTAACCTAACCTGTATGGGAGTTTAAGATGAACTTCCTATAATTTCTGAGAATTAATGGAGATGGTATGAAAAAGGCAACCAAAGAAAAAGGGAGAAGACTGGTGCTTAACGCCTGTACGCTCGCGTTAGGTGCTGCTTCTGCTACCGCAAACGCGGCTGACAAACCCAACATCTTGGTGATATTTGGCGACGATGTAGGTTACTGGAATTTAAGTTCGTATAACCAAAATATGTTAGCTTACAATACGCCAAACATCGACACTCTTGCTCAAGAGGGCGCTAAGTTTACAAACTTTTACGCACAGCAAAGCTCTACCGCTGGCCGCTCTGCTTTTATTACAGGCCAAATGCCTAAGCGTACTGGCTTATCAAAAGTCGGTTTACCTGGTGCGGTTGAAGGTATCTCTAAAGAAGATCCAACCATCGCTACCATTTTAAAACAGATGGGTTACGCGACAGGTCAATTTGGTAAAAACCATCTAGGTGACCGAGATGAACATCTTCCAACAGCCCACGGTTTCGATGAGTTTTTCGGTAACCTGTACCATCTGAATGCGGAAGAAGAGCCAGAAAACGTGGATTACCCAACGGACCTTGAGTTCAAGAAGAAGTTTGGTCCACGCGGCGTTATCCACTCGTACGCTGACGGAAAAATTGAAGATACAGGCCCTCTAACACGTAAGCGCATGGAAAACATTGATGGCGAATTCCTCGACGCAGCTGAAAGCTTCATTGAAAAACAAGTCAAAGCAGATAAACCGTTCTTTACTTGGTTCAACGCCACTCGTATGCACAACTTCACTCATCTACCAGAAGAGTACAAGGGTAAAACAGGTGCGGGTTTCTACGCTGATGGTGTGAAGCAACACGATGACCAAATTGGTGATCTACTAAATAAAATAAAGGAATTGGGTGTTGATGACAACACCATCATCGTTTATACCACAGATAACGGTCCTATGATCAACTTGTGGCCAGATGCGGGGATGACGCCATTCCGCTCTGAGAAAAACACGGGGTGGGAAGGTGCTTTCCGTGTGCCTATGTTGATCAAGTGGCCTGGTAAGATAGAAGCGGGTAAAACGTTCAATGGTATGATGTCTCTAGAAGATTTTTTTCCAACGTTAGTCGCGGCCGCTGGTAACGATAAAGTGACTGATGAGTTGCTTAAGGGAAAAAAAGTTGGTGATATGAACTACAAAGTTCACTTGGATGGATACAACCAGCTACCTTACCTAATAGGTAAAACAGATAAGTCTGCGCGTAATGAGTTCGTCTATTGGAGTGATGACGGCGATCTACTCGCTTTACGTCAAGGTAAGTATAAGTTCCATTTCTTGATTCAAGAGAATGAAACTGGTTTAGATATTTGGAAGAAACCATTTACTAAACTGCGCGTTCCGCAGTTCTATGACTTAAGCATCGACCCATTCGAACGTGGTGACACAGGTATGGGTTACGACCGTTGGATGTACGAACGTACGTTCTTAGTTATGCCTGCAATTGCGAAGGTTAAAGAAGTTATGGACACCTTTATGGAGTACCCTCCTCGAATGGAAGCTGCTTCATTTGTTCCTAAGTAACGTATAATTACAAGTGGCGCTCATAGGGGTGCCACAATCCGAAGAGAGATATGCATGAGCAAAACTTCCCCACGTCACTCTACCACTATGCCAATTGTGCCAATGAAAACGGCGTTTAAATCCTTACAAGGAAATGAACGTCGGTTCCACGTGATGGCAAAACCCGGCGGTGCAAAATGTAACATTGACTGCCAATATTGCTTTTATTTACATAAAGAAAACCTGCTTCATCAACCAAAGCAACCTAAAATGGATGATGAAACATTAGAATTATTTATTAAGAGTTATATTGAGAGTCAAGACGGAGAGCAAATCGTATTTTCTTGGCAGGGCGGTGAACCAACACTGCTTGGATTAGACTACTTCCGCAAAGTGGTTAAGCTACAAAAGAAATACCAGCCAGAAGGCATACGTATTGAAAACGATCTACAGACCAATGGCATTCTACTTAATGATGAGTGGTGTGAGTTCTTACATGTGAATAACTTTTTAGTTGGATTGTCGATTGATGGTCCACAAGAGCTGCATGACAAATATCGCAAAACTCGTAGCGGTAAGCCTACTTTCCATTTGGTAATGAAAGCAGTTGAAAAACTGCAGCAACGTCAGGTGCGATTCAACGCTTTGGTGACGGTAAATCGCCACAACGTGAAGTATCCATTGGAGATCTACCGTTTCCTTACCCGCGATCTTGGTGTGGCTTATATCCAGTTAGCACCTGTGGTCGAGCCAAATGATTTTCATACGACCGCACCACAGTTCTGGAATGAACAGATGATCCCAGAGCTGGGGAGTGAGTTAGCTAAACCGGGACATCCAATGTCAGTTGTCACTGATTGGTCAGTTGATCCTGATGATTGGGGGGAATTTCTTAGCACCATGTTTGTCGAATGGGTCAACAATGACTTAGGTCAAGTGCTGGTCAACCTATTTGAAACTGCTGTCGCTCAAGTGATGGAAAAGCCTTCTCAGCTTTGTATTACCGCAGAATTCTGTGGCAAAGGCTTAGCGATTGAACATAACGGTGATGTATATAGCTGTGACCATTATGTGTATCCCGAATACAAGTTGTCGAACATTCACGACCAAACGTTGAATGAAATGGTATTTTCTACTCGACAGTTTACTTTTGGTATGGCAAAGCGTGACTCACTACCAGAATATTGTAAGCAGTGTCCCTACCTAAAATATTGTTGGGGCGAATGCCCGAAAAACCGTTTAATCATGACCCCTGACGGTGAACAAGGGCTTAATTACCTTTGTTCTGGTATCCGCCGATTCTTCGATGATACATTGCCTATGTTGGTTGGTTTATCGCAGATCTTGCAAAAGCAAAACAGTAAATATTAAGTATAGTTGGTCATTAAGTATATTTTGCAGTTGAGCATAGTGTGAATTTAGCAAATCTTTACGTTGTTATTTATCTGGATTATTTAATTATTGCTTAGCCAATTTTTAACTCAATGTATTATATTTTTTTATAGTAAAGGTTTTTGGACAGTCGGTAGTTTTTTAATCTTATTGGAGTATTCTAACTTTTGACAGAAAATTAGGAGATTTCTTGTATTACTACGATCTCGAAGGTTGCTCAATAGCTTGCTAGTTGAGTCGGACAGAGGACTTGCACAAGGTCCTTTTGGGATGGCTATTTTGGCCCTTTGATGCCATAAAACAGTATCTGAATACCATTAGTTGTTGTTAGTTATTTTATTTAAGCCATTGAACTAAAAGTTTGATTAACGTCACTTACGCTGAATCCCACCGGTAGTTCTGACCTTCTTGTTTGCCGGCGCAATAGCGGCTATTCTTTTACCATGTCGCTTTATCTTAGGTTTAGGCTGTCGTTTTTATAATATTATTGTTTAATTCTGTCTAAAGATAGGTCGGTCTGTTCTGTATTTTTTATCAATACAGTAAGTTTTCAGGTATACCAAGCTTGTAAGCTTATTCAGTGCTTTACTCAAGGCACTGACGGATCTCTTCATAATTTCCCTAGTCCTGCGTTGTGTGTGAGCCTTTGATATTCGAACATTCCCCATTGATATTGGATTCATTAATTTGATATCGCCGATGATTTCGTACCTCTCTCCCTAGACGAGGTATGGATAGAACTCGGCGGTGTTTAATGCTGTTGGCTTGGAAGTCAAAATGCCATTTGGCCTGTACTGCAATTAGGCCATTCCATCACATCAAGATTTCAGCGAGCAACGCAATAAGAAGCTGGATATCCAATCGCTTAGTACCGCGAGTTCTGTTGTGACGAAGTGCGATTCCATAGGCGGTACTCTTAGATCGCGGAATGCCTCTTCTATCTGCATACGCTTGGTGTACAGATTGGTAATTTGTACTTCATTTAAGATATGTCGAGGGACATTAGTCGCGAGTAGCCACGGCTCCTTTGCACTGCGTTGATAGAGATATGTAGCGGAGTGTTTTTGGCTGGTTCTGCTATGGCGCTGGGCTTTTCTGCCTTTTTCTAATCCCTTATAAACATAGGCTTCACAAGATATCGGTGATCTCTTTGCTAATAAGCAGTGGCCAATATATTTGGGTTTATGGACAGCGTTTGGATAAAAGGTTTTATTTGAGGCCCAAGGTTTTTGAGGTTGTTTGATTGATACTTCACCTCGGACACGACCTAACCAAAACCAACTTTTCTCCTGTACTTGGCGGAACCAAGTATTTCTAAAACCCGCATCAGAAATGATGATTGGACTGATTTTATTCGGCAAAACACTTTGCAATTTATCGAGGAATGTTTGGTGACTTTTCGGTGAATTGTATTGGCCATACTCAAAAACTTGTTCAAAGATTGTGATGGCTCGACCATCAAGTGCAACGGATGTACTTAACGTCATATAACAACAAAGTTGTTCACGAACATCAGACCAATCAACAAGGATGACAAGGCATGGGTTAGCCCCCGTTATTAAGTAGGCATGCCATTTATAGATAAGGTCTTTTTCACGATGTAGTTTCCAGTTTTCGACCTAGTTTAGTCAGCGTTGAGTCTGAACCGTCAAGTACACTTTTTGTAGCAAGTATCAGAGAACTCGAGCGTTTTTTGTGAATGGAGGGGCATTGGTCTTGTATGGTTTGTTGTAGAATCTGAATGTCGCGCATTGTTAACCCACTTGTTCGAAATGTGTGTTCAGCGATATTCATTAGATCAAAGACGGCGATGCGCGTCTACCTCATTGTTTTTACGCCTGATTATGAGGGGATTCGCAAGCTCAAGGCGTAAGTTTCCACCACGGGGCATTGTGATTTTTCTAAAACTTAAACAACCTCCAAGCAACTGTTTAACTTTGTACATTACTGTTTCTGAAAGTGAGCGTTTGTAGCAACCATACCGATGTTTCCAATACTCATTTGAGCTGTATAATTTTTTGCAGCCTACTGTGAGGTTTCCGGGACGAATACATTCCCATAAGTGCCCCTTGCCTTGGAATAATAATCGTAACAAGACGCTTAATCCTAATGGCATCGAGATAGGCTCTTGTACCATAAGCGCAATCATCAGGTACCTCAAAGATGCTTCGGCGGTTTTGTTTTAAGCAAGAACCAACATGCTTTGTTCTTGGCTGAATACAAGTGTGTGCGGACAATTTAGTGGAACATGGGCTAGCCTAAATATCGAGTAGATGAATACTTCAGCGCTCTCGGTGGCATAGAAAACACTCGTTTCACCATGAACACTATTGTGTGGCTAAATCACAGAATCGACGCGACCTCCTACGCTTCAATTTAGTCATTTACCGCGTGTTCATCAACCCAAAAGGTCAGAGAACTGCGGTAATTGAGTGAACGGTTGTACAGGTTGTTTTGAAAAGAAGCTTAGGCATGAGGCTACAAGAGGTAGCGGACGTAGCTGTTCAGATCGTAGGTTATGGATTTAGTTGCACTGAATCACGTAATAAAGTCCGCTCTACCTCTAAGTGAAGTCACGCTACAGAGTCGTATTCGGATGTTTATAGGTTGTTAGCATTTTTGCTTGAGTGGGTTTTGATATGATAACGTAATTTTCACTTCCGCCGGGTAAAGTTAATGGTTTAATTTGCAAGGGGTTGGAATGTTTTTATATGATGGTGTGGAGGTTAATATTGTTTATC
Source organism: Vibrio sp. 10N.247.311.47 (assembly GCF_041467535.1). Taxonomy (NCBI): domain Bacteria; kingdom Pseudomonadati; phylum Pseudomonadota; class Gammaproteobacteria; order Vibrionales; family Vibrionaceae; genus Vibrio; species Vibrio sp. 10N.247.311.47. Next base: position 19,297 of record NZ_JBFSUR010000005.1, on the reverse strand, counting down.
AACCTAAGTATTGCTTGATAAATAACAAGGTAAGTGGGTTGGAAGCACTGACTAGAACGTTTGAGGGCGGTTTGAAGATTGATCATGAATTGTATTTGTCGAATTTAAATAATAGGTGTTTAATAAATGATTATACAATTTTATTTATTGAAAGTTCATTTTTAGAGTTAAATAGAAATGACTTACTTGATGTTGAGGTATCATTTAATATATATTCAAATCAATTGTTAGATGATGTTTTCGTCTCTAAAATGTTAAGCGTTAGAAAATGTTATAAAGGCATTGTTACATTGGAGATTTCTGAGAAGGAAGCTGTGGATTCTTTAAGGCTACGGGAAGTGGTCATGAAGTTGAAATGTCATAATATTAAAATATCATTAGATGATTTTGCAAAAGATTCGGCAACTATATGTAATCTTTTGAGTGTTGACTATGATGAGGTTAAAGTTGATAAATCCTTAATCGATATGTTAGACGCAGAAAAGACAAAAATGTTTATTAAAATGTTAGTTGGGTTTGCTTCGGATGTTAATTTAAAGTTGGTTGCGGAAGGGGTCGAATCTCAATGCCAAGTGCAAACGTTAAAAGAGTTGGGTGTTGATTTTGTGCAAGGGTACTTTTTCGCTAAGCCCACTTCAGCTTGCGAGCTAGCGTTGGTATAGATTATATCTGTATTATTTTAGATATTTTATTTCTATTTTGTTATCAAGCGAACTGTAGATCGCTTCAAAGATGGGTATTTGTTGGACCATTTTATTAAAGGGTATTAGTATGCCGACCCATTTGTAAGTCTTATTGAAGTGCTTTAAGCCACTTTTAGATTCATCCCCAAAGTTGGTGACGGTACCTTCAAGTGATTCTAGATACTCTTTGAAAGCCGTGCGAGATGTTTGTATATATATATACTCTGCAGTGAAGTTTCTTTCTAAGCAGAATGATATGCTCTCTAATATGCTAGAGCAAAATATTGTTGTTGATGAGGAATAAGTGCTTGGTGTGGAAAGTACATTATCATGTACTAAGTTATTCTGCATAATGCGTGGCCTATTTTTGTTGACCTTGATTAGCTCGCGTAACGTAGTTAGATAAATTACATGATGCGCTCGAAGTTCGCCTTCACAATTATGATATTCAAGAAGTAAATAGTTTGAATTGTCAGGGTTGATTAGTTTTTGAAAGTCATTGTACCGTTGTTCTCCCCATTCACGCATTAATATCTTGCTTATTTTAGGGTCGGCATGCTGTGGGGTTGTTATAGCATTACAGTTTGTTGAATAGTTTAGTTCATAATGAAATTCACTTATTTCCTCTGTTAGGTCGGAATGACTTACATTAGGAAACCTTTTATCAAATAATCTTTGTTCAATGTCTGCCTTTGATTTCATTAATGTCAGGCCTGCAGCTTCCCTTGCTATTGATAGCGCATCCTTTAGCGATGAATTAATTAACATTATTTGTATTTGTCTTTGGGTTGATGGTACCGTGCGGCCATTCTCCCAGCGTGAATAAGTACCTTTATCTAATCTTTCAAAGCTTGGATGTGTGGATAACAGGTCTATCATGTCTGTTTGACTAAGGTTTTTCCCTTGCCTCGTTTTCTTTAATAATTCTTTAAACATTGATTCTTCTCTTTGGTTAGATGCGTGCTTTAAAATTCTAATGCTTTCTAGTGGCGTTGTTGATCAAATTAGGTAAGGAATGCAGTTCCTCTGCATTATCTAGCTGTTAGTTTATAATAGGTATACCTAATCCTAGGGCGTTGTTCAATACTAACTATGACCTCTCCAATTTGGGAGTTGTAACATATCAAGCTCAATGTATCGATAGTCAGCCCCTTATATAGAGACAACGGTCGTGATATAAGGGCAGTTTTGCACTAAGCTAACTTATCGTTTTTGAGCGTTTCAACGGCTTCATTTCCTTTGCTGGGTTCAGTAATATCGGATGAACTCTACTGAACCAACGTTAACAAGACTTACTCAGCACTAATCACATTATGGGTATCAATATCAATCGCAGGGTAAAGTGCAATTTACTCCAAGTCCTAACTTTTCAGCTTCAGGTATTTTAATTTTCTATTCACCTTCCCCAAAGGCTTTCAGGCCTGTTGAATCTATCGCGATGTGTCGAATTGGACCTTTGGAACTGTTCCTATATTTAACCGCTTACTTACGCTTGTGTAATCAAAAATGGGGCGTCAACCAATGATCAATGCAAATATAGAGTCTATAAAGCCTTGAGGCACGCGTAAGTGTAAGGCGGCGTTAAAACGGTTTCGATGTGAGCATCAGAAAACGGAAAGCCTCTACTTCGTTTGTATAGAGTTTTATTATATTCACTCCGGTCAGTTATTTTCTTTTTTGACTTTCCTATGTCGCTACTATTACATCAACTACATGAGGTTAGGTTACAGGATTTAAGAGCGGTTCAACTGATTTAGTATACCAACGTCCTTTCTTGTTATTAATTAACAGTAACATTACTTCGGGAAATAAAGGTGTAAGCAACTGTATGATGTTTATATTCTTGTATATTTTCATAGAGTGTGTTGCTTAATACATAGCTACTTCAGTGAGCGAATGCTTGTGATGCGAATATACACCTCCCCGAGGGAGGTGTAAGCACACTGACTGAACTATTTGTTGCAAGACTGTGTTATGTTGTCGATTCGTTCGTTTGCGCGATCAGCTTCTTCTTGGGCTTCTACTGCTGTGCTTTTAGTTAATTGAGCTTCAGATGTTAGTGTTACTTTTTGCTCCTTAAGGTCTTGTAAATCTTGGTTTAACAGACTTACCTGGTTATTAAGATTGTTTATTTTCGTCATTGTTTCTTCATCTGGACTTGAAGAACAACCTCCGAGTAGAAGTGCTGAAGAAGTTACTGCTGAGACTAGCATTTTATTCATATATATCCTTGAATATAAGTAAATATCAAAACCGATGCGACTTTATCGGTGAGGTTGGCTACACTTGAGATTTGGTCTGTTATGTAGAATTAAAAATAATAATGATTTAATGTAACTTGCACTTGCACTTGCACTTGCACTTGCACTTGCACTTGCACTTGCACAAAAGCCGCAAGACCGATTCTGTTTATATGCGTGATTTATAAAAATAGTTTCAAATTTTGAAGTTCTAGTTTGTGGTTCTTTCCTTAAATTATTTCTTTCTCGGGTTGATCGCTCTCCTATTTAAGGCTTTTAGATTAACGAATTGCGCGTCTATTTCTAAATGTCCAGGAAAATGCTTTCTCTTAATCGCGTGAATTTATCTAAACTTGCTGGCTTATTCCGTAACCGCCACTCATTTTGATAACTACCCGCCACCTCTTGGTAACACAATTTACAACAATGATGCTTTGCAGAAAAGTGTGCTTTGGGGGTTTGCTCAAACTCTTGTTGATGCTTCTTACAGATAATAACAATTGGTGTCCGACTGTTTACATATTGAACAAGAGAGTAATCGTAGTAATTACCCCATTTTGTTATTGCTTTTTTAATAAATGTTCTGTTCGTATCTTTAGGGAAAGGCATATAACTCTTCAATATTTATATCTTAAGAAAAATACATTTTTCTTAAAGTTGGTTAATTCTCAGTCTCATCTAATACTATGGATAATAGCATGAAAAACTAAGATTTCTTCTGATATTCATACATTTTAGCCACCTTTTTTTAAGTCAAAAATCAAAAGTGTAAGATCCAAGATTGCATGTTTTAGATTTATTTGCTTCCAGTGCAAAATTATCAAAAAAAATTCCGTTTCAACTCTTATCTGCAGATTTTCGGTTAGTTTTACAAATTCAAATTTTATTTATAGGTACTATGTTATACAAATCCTGTCAGACGGACAATTAACTTAAACATGATGTATCATAACCAGTTTGTATCATTACTATCACCAAATATAGAATTACAAAAAAATACTAAAAGTTTTTGTGTTCTCTGATTCCGCAAACGTATGTAAAAGCTCAATCAATGAATTTGCATGGTATTTTTTCAAGATTCTCGTTTTATAAGTGCTGACCGTTTTCGCACTTAACGATAACTGTTCAGAAATTCGTTTATTCGAATAACCTTGAGCTAAGTAGTGAAACACTAAAGCCTCTTGTTTTGACAATGCAGGGCTGCTTGAAAACTGTGAATGGTCAAGATCAAATACAGAATAGCCACGAACAATACTAATAATCGCGTCCTTGATTGTGTTCTTACTTCGGTTTTTGTGTAAAAAACCATTGGCACCTAGTTCATAAGCGGCTTTACTCAAGCTAGAGTAATCTTTGGAGGAAACAAAAAGGATCTTCCCTTGATATCCGCTAGCCAAGATGTTTTTAGCTAAACGCATGCCATCTCTATCACCGATAACAACATCTAAAATAATTAAATCAATACTTTGATTGCGAACTAATGCCATTACTTTTGCACAGCTAGTCAATTGTTGTACGTCAACAGTATTTATTACATCAATTACAAGATTAGCAAGTGCTTCACTGTAAAGTGGTTGTGAATCAACAATAAGAACGTTTTTCAAAATCTACCTCATTTGGTCCCAAATTTTATTTGCTCACACCAATAAAACTTCAGTCAATTCCTACAAAAAAGTGAATTGATTTTATCTATTGGCAGTTGAAATAGCGTTGTCATATTGAAATTTACTTAAGTGAAGATGCTAACAGGCTGAAAATGTTAATGTATATCAGAGACGACTTTGTTGCGTGATTCACTGGAACTAAATCCATAACCTACGATCTGTTCAACTACGTCCACTACTTGTCATCACTTGATGCTTGAGTTTCTTTAAAAAACAACCAACTAAAAATAACACACCGTCCTTTGGGAACGATAGATAAGCAGTAAATGGTTAGGTTCAAGTGCGAGAGGTCGCGTCCATTCAGTGACTTAGCCATACCAATAGGTTGTATGGCGAAGCGTGTGTTGTTTAACCCGCTACAGGTTTTTTTTCAGAAAACATCATCAGTATAAAGCGCTGCTCTTCTTCACTTAACGTAATGGCGTTTATTTTCATCTGGTCGCCAATTAATCGTTGAAGTTCACTCCGTTGTAATACGGTTAGTTGATTTAACTGTAACGTTCTTTTTAACTTTTCAAATTTTTTCGATTCCACTTCATTCTCCCTGATAAATAATTGCAATCAAATTCAATATAAAATAATGGGCTTTACTGGTAAGTAAGATTATTCGTAAAAGCATGTAAGCTCTTTCTTGTTTATTGCTTAGATCGATGAATATAAAGAAGCTAGGATTTGCGATAACTACTCCCATTAATCTTGGTTTTGTTGCGTAATTCAGTCGAACTAAATCAAGAACTTACGATCTGATAAGCTACGTCTACGACCTGTTGTAGCCTATGCTAAATTTCTTAACGAAATAATCAGCTTGAAGTACGGCAACCAATTGCTCATTAGCCGCGGGAATCCACGTTGGTTCAGTGATTTATCTATCACGACAGCGCTCATGGTGAAACGAGTTTTTTCTATGCCACCGAGAGCGCTGAAGCATTCATCTACTCGATATTTAGGCTAGCCCATGTTCCACTAAATTGTCCGCACACACTTGTATTCAGTCAAGAACAAAGCATGTTGGTTCTTGCTTAAAACAAACACGCCGAAGCATCTTTGAGGTATCTGGTGATGGCGCTTATGGTGCAAGTGCCTATCACGATGTCATTAGGATTAAGTGTGTTGTTACGATTATTCTTCCAAGGCAAAGGGCACTTATGGGAACGTGCTCGTCCCAGAAATCTCGCAGTAGGTTGAACAAATTATACAGCTCAGCTAAGTATTGGAAATAACGGTATGGTTACCACAAACGCACACTCTCAGAAACTGCGATGTATTGACTTAAACAGTTGCCAGGAGAACGATTGAGCTTAAGAACTACAATGCACCGGTGGGTAACTTACGCGATGACAAAAGCGTTGAACAAGCTCACTGGCTTAAGTATGCCTGCAACTAGTCGTATCGACTAAGAAATACACGAAACAGATAGGCTCTACTTCTAAATTTAATCACGCAACAAAGCCCTTAACACGGTGTTTACTTGGAATAGTCATCATTAATGCTAAATGTGTAACACCTTTCAGGGCGGGGATTTTTACTAATTCAATGAGGCAAAGAGCCACTTTAATTAATGTTAACATATTAATACTCTTAGCGAATTTACTGTTTGATCTGAGTGCGATGCTAATTATATTAAGGACGAAATATTGTGAACGATAAAATTTCAAAGCTTAATTTAGCTCTATCAAATTAAGCGAAGGTCCATCCTTCCGTGTAGGAAAAGTCTTAAATTTTCAATGTTTTTATATTTCTGCTGTGTTTTTTTTTTTTTGTCCTTTATATTTCAAACAATGGTTGAATGTTATCAGTAAAAGCAATATTAGGATTGCAACTAATTTTCTACATGTAACATCTCGGCCTTTGTAAACAATTTATCTATGATTAATCGTTCATAGATGTAAATAAATCAAACATTAAATTGGTCATGTTAGAATGAGAAAAGGCAAACATAGATTGTTATATAATTCAAAAGTTATTTCTATTGGTCTTGTTACACTTGCATTAAATGGGTGTGGTACAGGCGAGGAGGAACCATCTTCTCCACAAGATTCCATAGTGGAAGTCGTTGCTCAAGATGCGTTGCTTAAAACTGAAATTAATGATAGTGGATATATTGTAGATTTATCCACTATTGTATTAGCTAATCAATCTGAGAATGTCTTTAGGCTGTCTGACGTGTCCGTTATAAATAGTAATTCATCATGCAGCCCTATCTCCATCGAACAGCAGTCTTTTACGATTAACCGTAAGCAAGCTACAGTTTGTGATTACGCGTATGCTGTTATTGCTAACAATCAAACAGATGTAAACGAACATAGTAGTGGTATGGTGCGCGTTGTTGTGAGTGATGGCGACATGTTTCAACTGCCAGCACTTTCGCATGTTGCAAAAATCAATGAAGTAAACACAACAACAGATCCAGACTATAACTACGAACCAATTCAAATTAATCTAATTAATGAATTAAGCTTAGTTGGAACCGATGTGTCTAATTGGACGCTCTCTCCTTCAATCACGCAGCCTTATACCAAAGGCTCTTTAGTTAACGTTGATGTTACAAATCACCTTATTGAATATATACCAGCTCCAGGGACCAGCGGTATTGACAGACTAATGTACAGCTATATTGATGACTCTGCTGGTCAAGCATATAGTGGTGTTATAGACATTGCAGTCGCTGAAAATGCGAACCAAGGGATTGAGTTGTTAACTCCCAATGCCATTTATGGTTTAAACGGCAAAACTTATGTCCCTCTTAAGGACGCGATTAATGGCATTGAAATCGACGTTAGCCCCTATGTGAATTCATTGGATGGGGACGATATTCAACTTATTTATGTGAAATCATTAACTGCCCCTCAAACAAGCATTGATGGCGCAAATCAAAATAATTTAACTAATACTAAATTTACATTTAAAGCATCAACCCAAAATGTCCATTTCGTCACTTATGCCGTCAGTGATCATAAAGGTAGTTATCAAATTGGCCATATTAGTGTAACCGTGTTGGATGAAAATGATATGGCTCCTTGGGTTGATGTAACTGACGAACAATCCAATACATTGTTTTACGCACCAAAGACTTTAAACGTCGCAATAGCAAATAGTTATACCTTTGACGAATCAATCACCACTCGTGTATCTGGAATAAATTACTCTGTAGCTGGATTATATAGCGATAGCGTTATTGAATATTGCTCTCAACTAAGTGCAGAGTTAGCAACAAGTGAAGAACTAAAATCACTAGTAGATAGAGGTTGGTTAAACACAGCACTTTGGCCCCAAAATAGTGAATATTTAGTTTTAGACCGTATTTCTGGAGACATTAAAATTCTCGATATTTCAGCTGGTGCGTATACTATAGATATAACAACGTTAGATAACCCTCTTTCGGATATCAGTTACTATCCTGCATGTGTCGAGAAAAGTGATGCGACAGATCGTATGTTAGTGAGTTTACAATTATCAGCCAAGTTACGCTCTGGTACTACTTCCATTTCCGTGCCAAATGGCAAGTCAATTAATACAACGCTGACCGGCTATTTTAACGACGGTTCGGTAGAGAATGACATGCTTTTATTCGATAAGTCATTGACCACGTTCGTACAAAGTAGTCAGCTTTTGACTCAAGATAGCTTTGGATTTATCGCACATACTATTGGTAACACAGATTTATATGGTCAATATAATGCTAATAAAGACCCATTGCGGTCTAATATTATTGATATTGAAGTTACAACTGCTGTAGTTACAAATGGTACGCTATCCGTGTCTTCGAGTACGGTACCGCAAGGTTCAACGATTACTCTTGATGGACAAATAGAGTACAGTGATAATTCGAGTTCCCTAGTCAGTGATGAAGCGAGCATTACATGGATGATTGATAAATCCGAATATACTGGTACGGGGTCTCACTATTATGTTGATGATATTACATATGACGGTTCAAATTGGACGTTAAAGTCAAGTGTAAATCAAGGAACTTTTGAGATCTATTGGATGATTGACGGTGTCGAGTCTAACCCAAAAGAAGTGACCATTGTTGAAGCTGTCCTGGTCAACCTAGAAAGTATCGTAACGAAAGATAGTACCTCGCACTTAGTAGCGAATGAATTTGCTATAGGCCGTCCGTTTTATTTCACTGTTATGGGTATATTTACAGATGGTGTGTCACGTGATGTAACATCAATGATTGAACAACAAAACTGGGAATATGATAGTAGCTACGTTAATCAATCAAGTACGTCATTCAACCAATTTACTGGTCATGCAGTTAATAGAAATCCCAATGATTGTGGATACGGTCAGCCAATTAAAGCTTGGTTGAATGGGCTGTCTATATGTAAAAGTGTCATAATAGCAGAACCCTATTTGATGTCTGTTACACTAACGCCAAGTCACCACATCTTACCCAGAGGTACTAGCGTGGATCTCACTGTTATTGGTACATATAGTGATGCCTCATCTCAAACCGTCAGTGGGTGTACTTGGGCATCTTCAAACTCAAACCGAGCAACTGTGGATGTCAATGGTAAAGTCTCAACAAATGCATCCAGCGAATTAGGCGACGTTAACATCACTGCTGAGTGTAATGCGCGTTATGGTACAGGTACATTGTCTAGTAGCACGAAAATTTCCGTGACAGGTCCTTCTCTTGTTAGTATAAATGCTTCGCCAGATTCATGGCGAATGAGTAGGTTAGAAACTGAAAAGTTAACCGCAATTGGTACGTACTCAGACGGAACCACCGCAGACATATCTGATACAGTATCATGGTCTAAAACTTCTTCTGGATACGACAGTAGTTTGACCATAAACGGGGCGCAAGTAACGGTTGGCGTTGGATATACAAGAAGTGGAAGTTTGGACTTTGTTGCCAAATTAAATGGGATTACAAGTGACACTGTTACATTAACGTTGTACAACTCATTTTATGTATCATCTAACAACATGAGAATTTCATTTCCTTCTAGGAGCGAATTAAATTGGTCGGGGTCGAAATGGTTTTGTGGAAATGTAGCAAGTGTACAAGGTGAAGATTGGGGCGGAAGAGATTCTGATTGGGGTGCTTTAAGCCTTGGAACCTCAGAGCAAATTTATAACGCTGGTGTAGCTAAAGAAATTCATGACATGTTTGTAAATCAGTTAAACGATGATGGCAAGCCTTATGGCACATACTATGGGGTGTGGAACGAGAAGAGTGGTAGCGAACGGTACTTATATAATATGAGTAATAATTCTGAGTCCTTTACTTGGAAAACAGATACTAGTACTTTTCTCTGTGGCCAATCTTTTTAGATTATAAATACCCGCCTTCTTAGAAGGTGGGTTTTCCTCATAATTCTCTAAAAAATGGTATCCATGCTGTTAGGTATTCAATAACTGGAATTGGCGATCATACTCTATGTCCTGTTTACCTTTATGTCGTACATATCGTTAAATTAATTTTTTCATTCCAGCAGTCCTTGTCTAAAAACTGTCCTCGCCCCAAAATTTTATTTCCTACCCCTTTTCGTATTCGAGGAGATTTATTAAGGCGTATTGATCTTTTTTGTCAATACAATAAATCATTGATATGTTGGCATGGTTTCCCTCTAACTTGTAATATCTACTTGAAATTGCCGTATACCTAATTTTCGACCAAGCGACTTTAACGCCAATCTATACAATCTTTGTCTATACCTTTCCCACTATATGCGGTAAATAAAAAGCGCGGAAGATTTAGCATCATCAGTTAATTAACCAGAGTCACCACTCAGATGCTGGTACATCCTTTTTAAGGACCTATAAGTGCTTAAGTTGCTTAGCCAGAGAGCTAGTGCTCGTTTTTTAAGAAAATATTCTGGTTTCCGCTTTTCGAGAGGTCTTGCATATTTAGCCCTCTAAGGGAGCTTGATCGATAAGGGACATATCCCTACAGACGTAAATATTTCCAGGTTAGCATTTGTAGTGGGATAAAATTCCATCTGCTAACTAGATGCGCGTTATTTAATGTAAAATACGTTTACAAATTGAGGCTTTTTTTAGTTTTAGTTTTAGTTTAGTTTTGGTTGTAATATTTTATTTTTGAATTATTTTTAGTTTATTTAAATGCAAGCAAAACGTTTTTATTTGAAAAAGAAAGGAAAAGGAAAAGTAAAATGAAAAAAATTACTGCATTATCGTTAGTTATTATGAGTGCTTTGACTAGCCAAGTTGCATTTGCCGATGCTACAGCTGTATTAACATGGAATGGTCAAGTTGGAGCGAATTTGGCTGATAATGATTACATGATTACTGGTAATAATGGTTCTACATCTGCTGATGCATTTAAAGGGGCGTTTTTAGATATTCAACCTAATGCAACATTTGATTCTGAGCATATTGTATTGGAAATGCGTGCGAATAGTGGAGACGCTACAAGTCCTGTAGCTGGTGATCTTTGGTCTGGCGGTACTGTTACTTGGACGCTTGATAATGTAGTTGCTGATATTGATGGTGTTGACTTGCAAGCACAAACAGGTGGTGCGCTTCCTATTGTCGTGTCTATTAATGGTGAAAATGTAAGCAAAGGCGCGAGTTACAGTGATACATCATTTAATCGAATTGGTGTTAAAGTTAGTAATCAGCAAGCACTGGATCCAAGTGTAGTAGCCGGTCGTGATATTGTTGTGGAAGTAAATTTATCGGCGACAGCCGCTTAAGATATTAGGTCTCTAGTCAATGATATTGTTGATCGTGTGATCGTGTGATTGTGTTAATAGTACAAGAGTACGTAAACTCTTGTGCTATTTTTATTATAGAAAAAAATAATGAGATATCTGGTTTATATAATGTGCTTGATTTTGTTGAGTGCTAATTGCTTTGCAAAAACAAAATATTTCAGAGGTAGCACAGATGTTACTACAAAAATTGAAATTTATAATTTGTATACAGAATCAATCACTGGAGTTTCTATTGTCCCAAATAAAATCAATTTGAAATTATTGGCGGATAAGAGCGGTTTTGAAAGAGAAGATGTGCATTTAATTATAGAGACAGATATTCCTTCAGGTATTGCTAATGTGCCAGATGTTAGTATTGATGTTCCTTATTCAATTGAGTTAGTTCAGAATGACGCTCACTGTATAAATAATAACTTTTTAAATGACGCCGTTGATTTTTCAGCTACACAATCAGCAAATCCTATATTTGTTTCCACGTTAATTAACAACGTTGGTTCTGGCAGTGATAATTATCAGTTTGTTGGAGTCGGAAGTTCGAATGGTTCAGTTGTAGTTGATGATTTCGCTGAAACAGATTCGCTATCTAATGGGCTATTGGTTAAAAAGAATACGCACAAGGTTGAATTGAGCTTTTTAACAATATCGGATATTGCACAAGCGATGCCTAGTGGTAGTGCAATGAACACTGAATGTGCTGGTAGCCTCTCTTTTTCTGTTACTATAGGTTTATGATATGTTATTTCGACTTGTCAAAATAAAAGCGATGATAGCAATTTGTTTACTTCCTGCATTGGTTGAAGCAAGCTCTTTGAAAAATAACATACCTAGTGGTTTTGATGAATTCTTTAGAAATAGTATTAACGAAATAAAACTTAGAAATTTAGATGGTAGCTTTACAGATCCTATTTTGCTTGTGTCTAATTATCAAACAGTTAAGCTGACAACTGTAGAAAGTCATTCTAAGATTCGTGACTTTTTAAACGATAATCGTATTGATGCCAAATATGTAGATGAAATAATCCAAGCATTGTCGGATGGAGTTTCTAACCAAAGTTCATGTCGCGGGTATATTACTGAGTGTGTATTATATCCTGAAATTTTCGAGTTTGTTTTCAATAATAGAGATAAAGAATTATATTTGTTTGTTCACCCTAAAGTTTTAGATTTAGGAAAAGGTCCGGATTCGATTTCTTATCACTCAGCTTATAGCGAGCATTCTGGGATTGTAAATAACGTAAATATGTATTTTTCATCATATTTGGATCAAGATACATCTGTGTCGATTAATGATCAGTTGGTTGCGGGTTTACCTTATGGGTATATCACATCTAATGTTGGCACTAATGTTGGTTTTGGAAATAGTAATAAAGAAAACGATCTTACTTTGTATGATATTTCTTATAATTTAGACTGGGATGACAAGCTCATAAAAACCGGTTATTTTCAATACTTGCCGAAAGTAAACTCCACTGACTTTCTCTCTGGTTCTAGTTCAATTATGCCACAAACTTCATTTTTTCTAGGTTCATCAAAAAATATGATAGTCGGCGGGAGTAATGCGAATAAACAGTTTAACTTTTATTCGGCTCAAAGCGGCGATGTTGAGCTTATTCGAGATGGTCGAATTATATATCAAGGAAATGTTGAACAAGGTCAAAATTCTATTAGTTACAATGAATTGCCATCAGGACGTTATGAAGTTGAGTTGGTTTTGCGTACAGGGGGAGCTCCGGTAAATCAGGGTGTTTACTTCATCTTTAATAGTATTGAAGATAGCCTAACTCAGGGGCAATTTGATTATTTAATTTCAGCTGGAAAAACGTCATCGGGCAATGGAATTTCAACAATTGAGTATGAAAACGGTCAAGAAATAGAAAGCAAAGCGTTTGTTCAAGGGCGTCTTAGTTATCAATTATTACCTAGATTACTTATAGGCCTTGGTACGAAAGTAATTGAAGATGAAGCCGCATTTGAAGTTGGCATGCAGTATTCACTTGGGTCTTTCGATGCTGATATAGTCTTAAATAGTCATGTTTTTAGCGATGGTCATTTTTTGAACACGACGTTTTCATCCAATTGGGGTAGTCTAAATTATGAAAAAATGAACAGTGAAGGAGGATATTTATCTACTTATCTCTATAATTCATCAAGTTATGAAAAGTTGTTTTGGTCATCTAACTACAGATTTGATAATGGTTCTTCTTTATATGCTGTGTATACGTTAAGTAAAGATGAAAACTTGGAACAAGGTGAGCGTATTTATGATGATGTATTGTTAGGTTATAGATTTGGTTCTTTTAGCCGTTCGTCATTCGATATCACTGTTCAAACTGATAGTGACTTTGAAGAGGGTTCTTTTTCGATAATGTGGACTTTACCATTATCTGATACTGTCGATTTGATATCGTCGGTAATGGGTGACAAGAGTTCAGCTAATCGCTTCTCTAATACGCTAAATAAAGCTGATTTATTAGAGTCTGACCTGATTAATAGTTCATTAAATATAAGTAATTTGTATGACAGGCGCCAAGGCACAGTTTCTCAAACAGGTATGATTACGGCTAATGGTATTGGTGATAAAGCACATTTTGGTGGTTCGCTTTATGCAAACAGTGACGGTACTATTGGGGCAACGGGTACTATATCTTCTACACAAATATTTTCTGATGAACTATATATTTCATCAAAATCGGCTTCATCTTATTTAGCATTGGATATTAAAGAGAAAAATAAGAATTTAATCGATAAAGAAGTAAACGGTTTTGTGACGGTTAATCAGGATGGGCGTAATCTAGTTAAGAAATCCACAACGGATTCGCTTAATATCATCCCGCTCTCGAGCTATAGTCAATATCGAGTGAATTTTGATGCTGAGAGTGTTGGATTAAACAATACCGGAGATAAAAATGCGATGTTTTTTTCTACGCCAGGTAAAGTTTTAAAATTTGTTCCACAAGTACATAAAACGGTTTCATTTATTAGTGGCTTTAATAATATTAATAATAACTTCGTCTCTAACGTAGAATGCTTAGGCGACGGATGTATATCGGTTGTTCAACTTATCGATGGTGTTTATCGTGTCACTGTTTTAGAAGGGTTTGATTTTAGATTAGTCAGTGATGGGAATGAGTGTTTTATACCTAGAAATGAACATAATGTATATATGAACTTTGGTAAGAATTATTGTTTGCCAACGGATACGGACGGCGTATTTGCTGTAAATGTTGATGGGAGAGGTTATGAAGCGATTTATGTCGGATTATTTACTAATGCAGAATTAGAGCAAAGCGGCATAATTAAACAGTTAGAGAATTATAGTTATCATATTATCACTAAACCAGTTGGTCAGTTAAACGCTGTTTATATAGCCAACAATAGAGTAAAAATGACGGATTTGCTCGTAAATCATATAGATTCAGTAGAGAAATTAAAAGAAAATGCTAAAAGAAAATATATTAACAATATTTTTTTTCCAGTGGCGAAACAATAATTTAAGAGGTCAAATATGAGATTTTTAAAAGTAAGTTCTGTATTGATTTTTGTATTTTGTCAATTTTTATCTTTGGCCCAAGCGTCAGGGTTAGTTGTGGATAAAATGTTTATTATTGCAGACGAAAAAAAGAATGGATTGTTAACATTAACAAATACTAGTGACTTGCCTTTGTTTATTTCGGCGAATATTGATGAATTTCATGTAAACGAAGACGGATCTGATTTTATTAAAACGCCCTATAACGCTAATAATGTAGAAAACTGGAAAATTAGTACAACTCAAAATAAGCTAGTTCTCCATTCTGGTGAGTCAAACAATGTAGGTATTAGAAGTCTTTGTTACAATGTGACATGTGATAGTTCCCGAGATTTAATGTTTTTCGTGACATTTATGCCATCGCCGTATCGAGATCCGGGCGATAGCTCTGATATGAGTTCCGCTATGCAACTTAATTATGGTTTTTCTCCAGTTTTTATTATTCCAACAGACAAACCAGATATAAAATACAAAATTAATCGTACAGATGATAATTTAGTAGTTGAAAATAAAAGTAACACTCTAATATATGTTTCTGTTAATAGTTGTGATAATGATAAAATGTATTCTGGTTGTTTTGTTAGATATATTGTAATTGCAGGCCGAACGAAGGTCTTTCAATTACCATCTGAAATAGAAAACAAAGAAATTACTGTTGATGTTGCATCCTATGACAATTCATTTAATAAACATGGTAAATTAAATATAAACGATGAGTTTAAGGATTAACAATGAAGTTATTCTATCTAATTTTTTTTCAAATTGTTATTTTTTCAAGTTCAGTAGCACAGGCAAAAATAGAATATCGAGTTAAAGTTGGTGCTAACGGCATTCAATGGGAAAACGCTGTCGATATTTCCGCGGATGAAAAGGTGATCTCTAATTGGCATGAAGCCAGTTCATTGGGATTGCCTACGGTAAAAAGTTGGGTGCCAAGCACGTTTGTAGTCCCTCCTGCGAAAGGAATTAAATTTTTTGGCTATTCGACTTTAAACGGCAGTGATTCAATTGAAGTTTCTAGTTTTTCTGTGACGGGGATGCAATACAACACTATTGGTATTGCAAGCTCAAAAGTTTCTTCTGGAATTGGTAGTGGTTGTAACTCTCAACTTATTTCTGGATCTGTTATAGATGTTCGGGGAGATAATTGTGTATCAAATATCCGTATAGATAATGATATATTATCCGTGCCATTCGTTTTGTATCGACCAATCATTTCTATTGATAATGCTGAGCTTCTAGGTGCATTAGATGGTTCTAATCAAGGTGTTTACTCAGCATCCGTGCCTGTTTCAATTAAAGTACCTTATTATATCGGGTCGACACTAACTTACCGTCAGTTCAGTGACGTCATTATTATTGTAATAGATTATGATCCAGTTTGGATTACTAATGTTGATTTGATTCCAGAAAACGTGGTTTTACAACCTATTTATTACCCAACTAGTCGACTTGTGTCGAGTAATGAAGCTGCTGTTCAAGTTAAAGTTGATGGTTATTTTAGTAATGGTATTCGATTATCTCTTTTAGATAATAATTACTTTTTAGAAAACACTAATAATGTCAATATTAAAATACCATATTATATTCACTGTAAAGGTTGTGGTGCTAATCGAAATGAAAATAAAGTGTTGGTTAATGATAGTGGTACGATTTTAAATCAATGGGTCACTATCGGGAGTGGTGTCTCTCTAATAAATGATCCAATTATATTTAATTTAGCATTTGGCTATATAGATGTAGATGGTACAACTCTAACTTCTGGAGAATATATGGATACTGTCAACTTTGCAATTGAACCAGAGATATAGATAATGAGAAAATATAATCGAGCAGTCTTTTTGATGTTTTCTATTCTTGTAACGAGTAAAGTGTTTTCTCAAGAAGATAATGTTACTGTTAACGATAACATTAAGTTTGGCATTGGTTATGCTGGAAGCTTAATTGAATCAGGTGAAGGGTATGATGAATATCATGGTTATGAGGTTTCTTTCGGCTATATATATCAAGACAGATTTTTGGTAGAAACGGGACTGTCAAAACTTAATAGTAGTAACGAATTTAATCCTGACAATTATTTTTTAAGATCTAGTAGGGTATTTCCTTTAAGTGATTATGCCTCTTATTATGTGGGCGCAGGAGTTAATTATCTTAATAAAGAAATCTATCCAGGAATCAATGTTGGTATCCATTTTGAGTTTCACAAGGATTGGTATGTTGATGCTGGTTATCAAACCTTAATTTCGGATATAAATGACAATATATATTCATTACTGTTGTCAATAAATTATAAGTTTGAAATAAATCCAATTCAAGTTGATAATGTTAAGGATGATTTTATTGTTCTATCTCGTCCGACAACAAGTATCAAAAATTTTGATGGTGATAAACGCGTAAAAAATACGTATTATAAAAAATATTCCGTGATAAAAGGTGATAATCTTACATTTATTTCACGTAAGTTAGGTGTTCCATTACATGAATTAATATTATCTAATCCGCAACTAGCGCTAAAAAGAAATTCAATTGACCTTATTTATCCAAGCGAAATTATATATTACCCAAGTCGAAGGTAAGAATTTTTTTAAATTTTAAGGTTATAGGTTTTAATTTAAATTGTGTAGGTTATTATGCAAAAATTATTATTAATTGCCATTTTTCTGGCTCCATTAACATCGTTAGCTTCACCTTATATAGGCCTGGAATATGGGTTTAGTTTTCACAAGAGTCAATTCAACGCAAACTTTTCTGATGGCGTCACTTTAAAACCTGAGTTTGATTATGGTATTGTTAGTGCAACGTCGGGATTTTCATTCAATGAAAAATGGGCCGCGGAACTCAGCTATAGCCAATATAAAATAAGTGAGTCCCGGAAAGATATTAGTGTTGATACCCCTGGTCTATATTTCGATAAAGAGTGGGATGCATCTATGAACGTTAAGCAAGTAGAATTATCTTCAGTGTATACGCTCGCATTAGATGGCCAATGGAGTGCTAGACTTAAAACCGGCGTCACATATAATCAATATCGTGCAAAATCTAGAAAAACTGACAATCAGAATGTAAATGGCGAAGAACTAAGTGAAGTACTTTTGAGTCACAAGTTAGAAGAAAATCATTTTGGTGGTGTAATTGGTGGGGCTATAGTTTATGATTTTTCGCCCATGCTATCACTTGGGGCTAGCATCAATCATCAAATGGACAAATTTAATGCAATGACAAGTTTAAATTTGATGACTAGATATTATTTTTAATTTTATTCTGTATATACAGAAAACCACGGGTTTACCCTTGGATGAATGCTTTTGGAGGCGGTACGATGGATAAATGCAATATTATCCATCGCCCTACAGTGTTTATTACACGAAATATCACGTAGTTTGGGTAGCTAAGTATCCTCGGAAAATCCTGAATCCTGGTATGTGCAGCTACCTACGAAAGGTTATGCCGTAGTTACTGCGAAGTTTATTTGGTGTTGAGATAGAGACGATAGGTTTTGATGAAGATCATCTGCATACGCTGTTTTTCAAGCAAGCTGTCGTCTTTTTTACAATTTAGTAACATGAATGATTACGCTGCACACTTTTCAGGGTTCAAGTACACCTCCTCTCGCGATAACTTATGGCACTGTTATCTGACATTAAGTAATCACCCAACGCCTCCGCTACTGCGTAGCTGTGCTTCGTCGTGCCTCCTTATTGCCTTTCACTGGCTTCAATTAAGGTCGAGTAAGGGCTTGTTTTCTTATGTGCCGATTTTCCTTTCTACTCGCATCACTGGATGTCGCTCGCAGACTGTTCACCATCCTCAAACAGAAAGGAAACTTGTCATGGCACAACAAAACCCAACCCCAACTATCTCTAAATTGACGCTCAGCGATCAGCGTTTCGCCGCTGGGCACGAAAGCTTACCAAAAAATGATATCTCTTTACTGCGTACTCCTCAGCGAACAGAGGGAGAAGAGCACGGCTTTTCTCTTACGCCGTGTAGCGACATTACATTAGCTGAACTCAAAATTGCGGGATTTACTTCGCGTGATTCTAAGTTCTACCCATCCACTCAGGCTGAGGTTGAGGAGAGTATCTTACACCACTTTAAAATAGCGGACTTAACTGACAATTTTATTGTTAAGGATGTATCAGCTCCTTCAAGATCCCTCTTTTCGTTTCACCGTTGTCCGTTTTAATTACTGGGATATTTTTGTATTAACGTAAGGAGTAAGCCATGAAATATCTCTCTCACTATATTCAAGCCAAACAAACGCAAGCATTTAATGAGGCGGGGGCGTTCTTTGCTTTGTCTAATAAGTAGTTCGATGGAGAAAAAAAGAGGGCGTGAAATATGCGTCGTTAGGTATGGGTTTAATTTGCCCTGTTGATAATGCGAAGCAATTAATGACCCGTTTAGATTCTATTGCTCAAGAAGGGATCGCCAAAGACATCGAAGAGAATGGTAAAAAAGCGATCATTCGCCGTGAGCTATTCAATCA
>NZ_JBFSUR010000004.1:0-231109 GCF_041467535.1 Vibrio sp. 10N.247.311.47 | reverse complement strand
CAAGCGCTCACGCTGGGTGTTGTTGAAAAATAGAGGCAACTTAAATCCACGGCAAGACAGCTATCTTACAGAAATATTGAATATCAATAAGGACTTAATGACCACTTATATACTCGGGGCACAACTCAAAGAGCTTTGGTATTGTGAATCAGAAGCACATGCTAAAGGGCTCTGGGAGGCGTGGTGGGCACAAGTACAAGAGAGTGGAATTAAGCCATTGAAAGAGTTCGCACGAAAACTGAGTCCTTATCTTCACGGTATTATCGCATCGGCAAGTTATCCGCTAAACACCTGCACCCTAGAAGGGATAAACAACAAGATAAAGCTAATCAAGCGAATGGGGTATGGGTATCGAGATACCGACTACTTCTTGGAAAGCCGCGATGAACCACAAATAAGCGGCTCTTTTTTAGCCCAACTTTCTGCTCTTAAACCTTATCGACTGTATCCGCCCCATGAACCCACGGGACGATATTGTTAATACGTGAGCGCCGCAATCACACTGTTAGCGCTAAGGAACCTTTGAAACCGTCATCAAAGCTCACTCATAATAAGCTATTATTTACAGTAGATTTCGGTTAATTTTCCAAAGGCCATTATGAAAAACAAACTGAGTTTAGCAATTCAAGCATACTGCAACTGGATTGATTCAAACATTATTGAAATTGCTTATGTCGGTTCCATTCTAGTTGTGATTCTAACGCTCATCATCAATCTTATTTAGGCTTCCATTTCCTAAATATTAGTTTCCTTTACTCATTACCGAGCTTTTCTAAAAGCCTCAGAGTTAAATCAATCACCTCATGGATTTGGAGTTTTACGCCTTCAAATAGCTGCGTGAGCGGATCTATTTTTGAGGTTGCAGCTTCAACAATGACTGATTTACCTCAACGATAAACTGATAACCTCTCATTCAATGAATCCTATCTTTTTAACCATTGCCTTGTTCGTTTGTAGGGGCCCGTCCTCTATACACGACTATTGGTTACGCTTGAATGAGGATACTATTGAATTAGAATGCCCCTCAAACATATATCGCCTTGGTGATTGAGAAACAAACAGAATGAAACAAACAAATCATATCGAACAATGCCAGCAAGAAATTTTGAGCTTTTCGGACCGATTACATCAATCTGGTTGTGCGCCTTACTCGGTAGCTCAATACACTCAAGCTTATGCAAAACGCCAGAACATTGATGTCTCTATTGATGTGACCCCGACAAAAGTCATCACTATTTTTGAGCAACCCACGCAAAAAGTCGTGATGGAAAACAAAAAACCACCCTCGGTTAACTTACGTGATTTAGTCGCAACGCTTAAAGGGTTTTCGACTCATTCCCATTACGAAGGTTCAGAAACCTACTCGAATCGTACCTTGTGCTTTGCCAATTTATTGCTTCCGCCATGTTATTTAATGTTAGTTGGCAGTACTTATCTGGCGGTCGGTTTATCCATTATTCTGGGCGCTATAGCCTGGCTAGCACAAATTTTCCTGACTGGGCCAAGAAGCATTCTTGTCGAGTTCTTTGTCGCCTTAGTAGCCAGTTTTTTAACCGGTATGATAGCGGCACAGGTTCCCGGCTTACCAACATTGGCACTGTGCATTTCTTCCATTGTCCTTTTTATTCCTGGGTTAACCGTCACCAACGGCTTAGCCAGTCTTGCTCTCAATGACTTTCGGTCAGGTATCGAACTGCTTGCACAAAGCGCACTCATAGTAATGAAAATATTCATCGGCATTGTTATGGGGTTAGGCTTAGCCAACATAATCAATCAACCATTATCGGTACCGGTATTTATTGATGAAATCCCATTCGTTCTTCATGTCACCGCACTGATCGGGATTTCTGTCGCTATTGGCCTTATTTTCAACGCAAGTATGACAGAAATTCTCTTAGGCCTTCCTGTCGCGGCAATTGGCATGTGGGGGCCACATTGGTTTACTTCCGATTGGGTTGTAGGTACATGGGTAAGCACAATACTCATTACGCTTTACGGGTTGGGGATGGGAAAATTGCGTCACGTTCCACCACTCATATACATTATTCAAGGGATCATCATTCTTGTCCCCGGTAGTCGAATCATTGTCGGAGCAAGTGAGTCCTTCTTTGCGACCTCCATTTTACCCATTCCGAATATTGGTCTGTCCGCCTTGCTGATGTTTGGCGCGATTATGGCGGGACAAATCATGGTTTATTCTATATTTAGTCGTCATTTTGATTCCATCATTGAGGACTAACCATCGAGCTAACAATCGCTGATCAACACGCCCCAATAACCCACGATTGAGTCTTTATCTGCTTTTTGACGTTAACCGATTCTGAGAAGGTACTGATGAACAGAGTCTCGAAAATCGATAAGACTATTTTGTTTCAGATGGCGAGGGGAATGAGCAATATGGATTTGGAAAAACCGAATAGAATCGAAAGTAGCCAATAATTCAATAAGATAAGGATGCTTAGGATGAGTCAATGCAAAGTAGGCAGAGGTAAGCTAGGTATAGGCAAGCGCTAGGTTGATAGGCTTGCCATCTACTCCATTTCCGTTCTAACTACGCCACCAGTGCGTTCAGTTTTTTACGCATACTCTCTTTATCAAGGCCACCTTTAGGTCCAATGAAGACTAACCGTGACGAACGAGATTCATCATCTTCCCATGCATCTCCAACCGTCACATTGGCTCGCTGGCCCGTGCACTGAAATACACAGCGATGATCAGGACGATCGGTTAAATTTAAAATACCTTTCATGCGATAAGCATCAATTGAAAACTGTTGCAGTAGAGGATACAAACTTTGTAGATTAAGCGGTTGATCAGTTTCAAAGCTGAATGTTTCGAAATCATGATTCACGTGATGACAGTGCTCATCATGACAATCATGGTGCTGGCATTCCCTTTGATCACCCGCTATTTTGTTAGTGACAAAGCGCGTACTTTCAGGGGCATCAAATAAGATAGGTAAATCCACTTCGCCGAATGAAATATCAATCAATTTAGCAAACGGAGCTTGTACTCGGCACCATGCTTTGACTTGCTCTAGTTTATCAGCATCGACTAGGTCAACTTTATTAACCAGAACAATGTCAGCCACTTGAATTTGCTGCTTCGACAACGTCTCCATTGGGCCTTCTAGCCCTAAAATGTTTTCCGCATCGATCGTCGTCACGATTGCATTTAAAGGTGCGTGTGCCTGCAGTTCCGGATCTTCAAATTGAAGTGCCACTTCTTTGGGTTCTGCGATACCTGAAGTTTCAACAATAATATGGTCTGGGCGTTCCTCTAATGCGAGTAAACGCATTACCGAAACGACTAGTCCTTCTGCAAGGTTACAACAGATACAGCCATTCTCTAGGCTGATCATATTTTCACTTTCAGATTTAACTAACTCCGCATCAACATTGATTGATCCAAAATCATTGACGATCACAGCCATGCGCATTCCATTTGCATTGGTTAATATATGGTTTAGTAGGGTCGTTTTCCCTGCTCCTAAAAATCCGGCTAAAATTGTTACTGGAATAGGCTTCTTGCTCATAGCATGCTCTCTTTCGATTTTCGTTGTCTATATTTACTCGGTAAGCAATAAAAAAGGTTGAGCTAATGCCCAACCTTTTAAGTCAGGATAACTTAGCCAGTAACTTTGTTGCGAACCGCTTCACCTGGGTTTGAATCTAACAACATTTCACCAGCTTCAATGATAGGTGTCCCGTTTACAAGTACGTATTTCATGCCTGTAGAAAGGGCATTTGGTTTATCAAATGTTGCAACGGCTTTTACTTCATCAAGTTTGAAAATAGCTAAATCAGCATCTTTACCTACTTGAATACGACCTTTATTTGCCATTTGTGGCACAGCATCCTCAAGAATACGACATGCGTTTAAGCTAGTTCTTTCCATCGCTTCTACTAGTGTTACCGCTTTGTATTCCTCGACATATTTTTCAATAAAACGAGAGAAACAAGCAAGTGAGCGAGGGTGAGCTATTGCGTTGCTTGGAAGTGGCCATACATCACCTTCAATTAATACGCCTTTATCATCCATCCAAGGCATTGCATCTGAAGCGATAGCTGCACCTGGGAACAATACTGAACGGTCCATTTTAGCGCGATCTTCTTTGTTCTCATCGGGTTTTAAGAAGTGCATGACAACCACGGTACCGGGCGCTGATGCTTGTAGTTCAGTGACTTTTTCTTGGTTTAGTGCTTTACCATTCGCTTCCATGTAGCTAGCGCTTGGTACACCCCAACGTTGTAACCAATCGTCACCACGGAAAACTTCTGCGCCAATAACGGAAGAGCCAGCACCATAAGGATAAGCTTCAGTAGTAACGGCTAAACCTTGATCAATGGCGGATTGAACTAAATCGGCACAATCTTCGATATCTTGTACTGACGTGCTGTTGAGGTGACAAATGTGCATGTGTGCACCCGTTGTCGCCGACAGGCTAATGAGTTCTTGGTATGCTTCAAAGCTTGATTGTGGCTCTGCGCTGTTTAGGTAACGAACGTGAGTGTAGGTTGGTACTTCATAGCGTTTTGCTAGTTTAGCAAGATCATAGTACTCTTTGTGGCCATAACCTGGTGCGTAACCCGCGTTAATACCAATGCCTAAGCCCCCCTCTTTAAGACCTTGCTCAACCGAGCCCAGAATTTGTTTTAATTCATCTGGGGTTGCTAGGGTATTTTGCCAATTGTTTTTAGAAAAAGCTTTCTGGAACCAAACAATCGTACCATCAGGAGCAGGCATCGTAGGTTCTTTTGCTTGAATACGAGCGTAAGTCCATGCTACAGAAGCGCCGTAATTAATCGGGCGACCTTCAGCAGCAGTAATATCGTAGTACGTTCCGATTGGGAATAGACCAGATTCCATCTCAAGAGCGGTGGTTACGCCATCGAATGCTTGAGCACGGGCAGCAGGAAGTTGTTGTCCGTGAGCGTGCATATCGATAAAGCCAGGTGCAACCACGAGACCTTCAGCATCGATGATTGTTTTGCCTTGCAGCTTTTTGTCTGAGATTGCAGCAATACGCTTACCTTTAATACCGACGTGACGAATTGCGTCGAGTCCAGTTTCAGGATCAACAACACGGCCATTTTCGATAACGATATCAAATGGCCCTTTCTCGTTAGGCATCAGTTTGATGTTTTGGCCAACCAGTTTTTCAGGGGCTGCATGTAAAACAGAGGCAAAAGGCAGTGCCGCAGCCCCAACCGCTAACTTAGTCAAAGTCGAACGTTTATCTGTATCGACACCATCAAGTAATACTTGCGTAGCGTCCAATTCATTTGGGTCGTAATTTTTCATATTGATACCTGTTATGTTTGTTGTAAAAAAATACTAGTTCATGATTGCTATGAAAACTATGCTGCATGTAGAAAAATCAATCGATTGACTAACACCCACCTTTCCATCATTAGAATCCACTGCCAACCGTTATATAAAACGCGCTGTCAACGTCACTAAAAGCGAGGTCTACCCCCATGTGTAACCCATATCAGCAAGCTATCTGATAGCGAAATCCAGCACCATACGCATCGACACTTTCATCGTCTGACAGACTGCCCTCTACTGTCGCTTTACCCAGGCCATAAAACGCAGAAACGGTCCAACGATTATCAATCGCATTATCGTATTCCGCGACAACACCCAGCCCAGAGGTCACCGAGCTCTGGCCAATAATCTGTTTCACACCCAGCATCAATGGTGTGTTTGCCACTCGAAACTGGAGCTGCTGAAGCGCAGCGACTCCCGAGTTTTTTGTGCCGAATTGAATCGTTTTGTTGTACGACGCACCTATACTGAACTCTTTGAAAATATCGAGGTTCGCCTTTCCAGCGCCAACGCCACCCGTATATCGAATGGTATCTTTTAGCCACGACGGTATCACCGTTAATGTCGGTATCAGAACCTGCGCCATATTCAAAGTCCCCACCATGAATAAAGACATACACGGGTAATGACTCTGAATCATTGATCTCCGAAGGACGCCAAATATTAAGATTCAAGCAATCTTCAGATTGCTCTTGCTGGGTTATTTTAAGCTGTGGGCACACGGCGCTAAATTGTGTCGCATCTATAGCGCTATCAGCATTGTCTTCTAATTGACGGAGTGACTGTGCTGAAAACGTTGTTGATCGGCGTAAGTGATTCCTTTAAACGCTTCAATGGATACGCGTTGCTCGTCACCTGCTAAGGTATTGATCACAACAGACTCTCTATTTGCGAAAAGAGTCGCGTCCCCGATGGGTACTGAAACCTGCTCTGTTGGTAATGTCTGAAGCGGTTCTGGCTTAATAGGACGAGAGCTGGTTTCATCACTACCCCACGCAGAAAGAGCAACAGTGATAGCGATAACCATGAGTGAGCGATGCGTTAAATTCATGGTTGTACCCATAAATGTGTTCGGCCATCTGACCTGATATTGGTATCATCAAACCTGAGAATCCCTATGCTCAGCCATGCTCATTTCTGGAGTATTTGAAGTATTTTTTCTTTATGGTGCGATATTAATTCACTCTTTAAATTTGAATAAATCGCTTATGCAGGACGTGATCCTACATATATTCACTACCGTGAGTGGATGTCGCTTTTTATTTATCACAAAGACTTCTTGTTGTACCTTATTTGGCTGACTATCTAGGGTTGATAAAATTTCAACGGGTTCTTGAAACAGCTCTATAGGGGGTTGCTGTGACTCTCCTTCTGAAGCTTCAAACTCATCAAAGAACCCAAATATGTTATTAGAGTCCGATGGCATAGTTAGCACCAAACGTAAGTTTCGAGGCCAAAGCCAATATTGTTGAGGTCTGTTTTGACTTGACCCGAAGAGGTCCAAGGTAGAAGTGCGTCGATATCAGGCTCTGCTTTCGCCAGCTCTTTCATGCACTTGACCATGTAGTCTTAGAGGATAAGACCGTTGGCTTTCGCGGTCTCGATGATGCTGTAAAGCATCGCGCTCGCATCAGCACCGTTTGGTGTGTTGGAGAATAGCCAATTTTTCCTGCCAATAACCAGCGGTTTAATTGCGCGTTCAGCGCGATTATTATCGATAGATAAGTGACCATCGTCGATATAACGAATGAGTTTAGGCCATTACCCGAGCTTGTACTTTATTGCTTTGCCTAGTGGGCTAGAGCCTATCACCTTCTGGGTTGTCATCCATTGGTAAAGCTCATCCAGTATCGGCTTGGCATACGCTTAACGCTCTGCTTTGCGTTCTTCGGCAGGCGCACCTTTTAAGCTTGATTCTATCCCGTAGAGCTTTTGGGGTTTAGCCAGCACTTTATCAGCCTTGCCCGATTTACCTTCCCCTTGAAGCTTCTTCGCGTCCATGAACTTGCGTTAAGCACCCCACATTAGTGACGTGATGCAGACCATGATAAGCCGTGTAGCCATCGGTTTGTAGATAACCGTTGTAGTCACCTAAAAAGTCCACGGGGCACACCCTCGCGCGACTGTTTTGATAGTCGTACAAGGCGATTTTTTCACATTCGGCAGTGCCGCTTCGGGCGAGTCAGCGCCTGAGCAGTAAAGCCACATATAACACTGCTTCTCTTCTTTGAGCACATTGAGCGGCGTTTCATCCGCCTGAACCACCACTTGTTGAAGTAGGTTCTCCTTCAAGGCCACATACAGCGGGGCGAACTTCTCACTGACTTGGATAACCCACCTTGCCATGGTGGCGCGTGATAGCTCGATACCCGACTGGGTAAACAGCGATCATCAATCAATGCATTGGGTGCTAACTCTTGTCCTCCACCCGCTAAGCGACCATTACAAAAAGCACCAACAAGGATCTCGCCGGTAAAGCTGCCTTTGTCTATGGGCAACGTGCCACTGTAGGGCTTAAAGCCAAGTGCTTTCACCACACCTGTTAGTGTATACGCACCGCCACCGAGAAAATCTTTAAGCTCGACTGGCGTTTCAGCTGTGACTTCAGCACCAAAACCCGCCGCAGCGACATTCATAAAATAGCGGTCATTCGCACGCGCGCTATCCACCGCAAACGCCTTGCCTTCCAGCGCTAGTTCAAAAGCACCCGAAATATCGTTAGGTATTCCCGTTGCGGTAGCAAAATCATTCGCAGTGCCCATTGGGATAAGCGCCAGTTGTGGTCTTTCACTGGCACGGAACTGGTTGAGCGCGTTAACGGCTTCATTCACCGTTCCATCGCCACCGACAACAATCAGACGCTTAACACCATCGCATATTGCCTCGCTTACCAAACGAAACATGTCCGACGATTCCCAAGTCACTCTAACTTGCAGGTCAATATCATTGTCCCTCGCCGCAAAGATGGCTTGC
Organism: Vibrio sp. 10N.247.311.47; assembly: GCF_041467535.1. Lineage (NCBI taxonomy): Bacteria > Pseudomonadati > Pseudomonadota > Gammaproteobacteria > Vibrionales > Vibrionaceae > Vibrio > Vibrio sp. 10N.247.311.47. The sequence continues at coordinate 222,805 of NZ_JBFSUR010000004.1, read as the reverse complement.
CTTAATTCCGGGATATTGGCTTTCTTTCCGTTTAAAATCACGCGAATGCTGTCCATGGCTATGTCCTTGTATAGGCTAACTTGATAACTCTTTTGCTGCCGCTTTGATCTTAGATCGTAACCACTTATGGCTTGGTTCATTAGTACGGCTTGGATGCCAAATCATACACATATCGAGGTCTTCCAACTCGAAGGGTAATGGTAGTGTTTTTACCGCGTACTTTTCAGCAAAACAACGCACTGATGAAATAGGCATTACTCCGATGTACTCAGAGCCTTCGATAACAGGAAGCATCTCTACAACGCCCGCTGCGCGATACACGATTCTACGTTTCTCAAGGTCACTATAGTGCTCAGAGCTTAATAAGCTTTTGCGCGCATGCCACCTAGAGACCACCACATGCTCGAGTGCTAAGAACTGTTCCATATCGATGGTATCGCCAACCGTAGGATGATCACTACTACACACCACGACCAGCTCTTCTGTAGAAATCACCTCGTGCTTAAGCATGGTTCTTCCTTTAGGCGTCATATCAACAATCACGTCGTGTCTTTGCAGCCTTAAATCAGACTCATAGTCTTCGGTAAACAGAGGATGAACCTCTAACGCGATACCTGGTGCGACTTGGCTGATTAACCGCATGACTTTTGGCATCATTTCGTAGCTCGCCGCCGAGACGCAGGCAATGGAAAACACGCGGCCTGAGGTTTTAGGATCGAAGTCTCTTGATGCGGATAAGGTAGAAGTAAAGTTTTTAAGTGCAGCGGCCATTGCAGGATAGATATCAATAGCGAATGTGGTTGGCTCTACGCCTGATGTGGTGCGATGAAACAGTGGCTCATCATAGATATCTCTCAACCTTGCAAGTGCTTTACTCACTGCTGGTTGGCTTATATCCATGCGATTAGCAGCTCTAGATAAGTTCTGCTCTTCATAAATAGCGACAAATATAGGAATTAGATTTAGTTCGGTACTTTTCATACAGTTCCATATTAAAGAAACAGGTTCTCCATAGTAGAGAACCTGCCGATTATGTTCGATGCGAATAACTAAAGTTTGCTACTTAGTTCTATCTTTTAAGTTTGGCAAGGCTTTAGGGATTTTCAAGCGAGCGGCAATTGAACGAGAATTGCTTGAGTTTGATGTGTCACTGGGCAAGTTACGTAACCCTTTCCATAAACGAGTGAATACGTTTTTATCTTCACATCCTTGTTGAAGGGCTTCGCTATCTTCTAGCCAACGCTTTTGTCCATTTGATTTACCATGTTGCGCTTTATCCAGTTGCACTTTATTCAGTTCTAACTTAGAGGTTTGGTTTCGCAATTGACGGTAGATAAAGGTTCTTAATGCAGCCCAATTACCTTGCTTAACTAAACGACGTAGTACCAGCCAACTCAGTGTTGGGCGGTTTGCGTAGTAACGCTTAACCGAAACAATAAACGCAATGCAGACTAACAACACCAAACCAACACTAATAAACACCGACATGTAGGCCTTGATGAAAGATTGGACTGTGTGTTTGGCTTCAAACACTTCGCCTTTTATCACCACGTTTTCAAGGCGTTGATTTTTGCTGTCCCACCACTGAAATGAAAACTCTGGCAGCGTAAACTCACCACCCTGCTGAATCACATATACAGTCTGTTCAACTCGGCTTGAGCGATAATCACCACGTTCTTGAGTGTCATCCAAACGATTGGGCTGTGGGTAAGCTTGGAACTGCTTAGTGGACTTATTGGTTAGCACATCTGGCAGCAACACAGAAAAGCTGTCTTTTGCCTTAATCGTGATAGTTCGAGTAATAGCATCGCCAACTTTTAGCTCTTCACTTGAGCGTTGCCATTGCTGCTCTATATCTACTTCTGTCGCAGAAAACCAAGGCGTTTCATTATCGAGTAAACCTGAAGGCAACGAAGCTTCAAACTTAATCGGCTGCGTGTAAAGCGTACCGCCCACGTTTGAACCATCAGGAGCAGAAACTTGGATACGAACCGGTACGGTTGGAATAACAAACTCACCGGAAGTCATCGGATAAAGCGTCACTTCCCAACGCTGACGTGACCATGTAGTACCACCGACTCTTTCTGTGTAGTTCGTCGCGAGTTGGTTACGCTGCTTAGCGATAACGTTAGGGATTTCGATACTGCCGATTCGAGTGCCGCCCGTTAACCAGCGCGGTGTCGCCACCTCAATGTTCAGAATGACCTGCTCATTTACGCTCACTTTAGTCGGCGTTATCTTATCGCCTGACTTTGGCTTTTCCCCTACCCAAGCGATAAGCTCAACGTCACCACTTTTTTGGAGATCGAAGATATCTGCAGCAGAAACAAAAGTAGGGAAAACAGTGCTAATCAATAGAACCATCGACACAAGCAAGGTCTTGGTTGGTTTAAAGGACTCTGAGCGCCCTACCTTTACTTGAATCGATTCAAGAGCTAAATCATATCGACTCATTGCGTTTGCTCCTGTTTTGATGCCTGTTCCTGTTTTGGTGTCTGTTCGATAGAAGGCGCAGGATCTCTTAACTGAATTTGGAATTTGGATTTCAAGAAGAACTTAGGATCGGCTTCTACTCGCTTTAACCACTTGTCGGCAAGCTCTTGGCTGCCCAAGATTTCATTGGCGTTAAGTGTTTCCTTAAGCATCAATTCCGCTACCGTTTCTTCTTCAGCGCCATCACCCGTTCGCGGCTGATCGTCTTCGAGTTCTAAAGATTCTTCAGGGCCATCTGTGGTTCCAGACTGGCTTTCACTGGTTCGGTTTACCTCTTCGACAATTCCACTAAGCACAGCAAGATTGTTCTCCACATCCGTTCTTAGTTCTGGTGACAGATCCTCTTTCTCGCTTAATGATTTCAAAAGGTCTCGTGCGGCAAGGTATTCACGCTGCCTGGCTAACGCGCTCGCCGCGTTGTATAAACCAAGATCAGTTTTGGTTTGCAGGAATGCGCTGTGAGCGAGCTTAAAATCACGAGCATAGTAGTAAGCCGCGCCCTTTCTCATTGGGTCAGTAAAATGTTTTGCCGCTTCAAGGTATTCTTTCTGATTCAACAGGCGTTGACCTTGCTGGTCGGGCGTTAACCATAAGTCCCACCACCATTGAGCTGTTTTGTCCCAAGCCGTAACCGACTCCACCACAACGGGTTTCTCAGCCGTTAAGTTGACTGTTTTCGCCAAAATGCTTGGTGAATACATGCTGCTTGTGATCATCAAACCAACGACACACCACTGCACCAGCCAGCCTTTTCTGAACCATAGCAACATAATGAAAGCCATTGGAATAAGCAGTCCATAGCCCATGTCTTTCCAAGGCATTGAAGATTCGCCGTTGAGCTGCATGTTTCTTTCAACCGCTCTGTTCAGTTGTTGGATATCCGAATCATCAACGGTCACCTCAACCACTCGTCCGCCCGTCTTGCTCGCTAAGCTACGCAATGAATCGAGATCGACTGGATTATCACTCACCACATTGCTATTTCCTGCGGCTAGAATGAGCAACTGATACGGATTGTCGTTAAAGAAACTCTCGTACGCCCTAATGGTGCTTGGGTTTACACCATCTGATACCAACAGTACAGAAGAGCCTAACTCACCAGACAGTTGCTGATTAATCAATGGCAGTGCTTCTTCTGCTGACTTACCTGATACCGGCATGATATCGGGTGTGATAGCCGCTAGAAACGGTTCGAATACCTTGCTGTCTTGAGTGACGGGCATCGCGACGTGTGCGCTGCCTGCATAAACCACTAAGCCCGTATTACCGCCTTTCCGAGCTGCCAATAAGTCTCTAATTTTCTGCTTAGATCGTTCCAAGCGACTCGGTGGTAAGTCTTTAGCGAGCATGGATTCACTGTTATCAAGCACAACCAACATCGACGCTTTGTCTTCACCAAAAGGCGAAGCCTCACGCTGCCATGTTGGGCCAGAACAGATAATGATGGCGATAGTTACAATCACCACCAATAGCTTCAATGGCAGCTGCTTACGCCAGCCTGTTTCGCCAATGGTCAATGCATCACGTAAGTGTGCAGGTAGAATGTCTTTCCACGTTGGTTTGGTCTCTTCTCTCCAACGAACCCATAGCAGGAAGAACATCGGAATAAAGGCCAACAACCACAAAGGTCGGATAAAATGAAACTGGGTAAAGACCTGTTGCAGAGTGAGAGAATCAGGCATCACTCTCTCCTTTCAAATTCTTAACAGAAGAAGCGAGCAGCGATCTTCGGCGTATCGTTGCTAAGCTGAATGCGGTCAAATACATCACTACAACAATCGCCATCAAATAGTGGTGCAGCCCCTGTTTAGGGCGATAAGTGGTACTTTCATATAACTGAGGTTCAAGCTCACCAATCTGAGCATAGGCTTTGGTCAGTTCGTCGCGGTTAAGTGCTTCAAAGGCTTCGCCACCTGACTCTGGAGCGACACGCTTGATGGTTTCCATATCCAGAGCAACCTCTCCAACGGTTTGCGGATCGCCCATCGCAATAACGTGAATTCGAACGCCTTTAGCCTTGGCGACTTTTGCGGCATCGATAGGCTCAACAAAACTTCCTGTATCATTACCGTCTGTTAATACGATCACGACTTTCTCTTTTTCGTTGGTGTCGACGTTTGAATCTTGAACGGCAGCACTTTGCTTTTCACTTTGTTCAAACACCTTGATCGCCAAGCCAATTGCATCGCCCAAGTGCGTACTTTGCCCTGCCATCGCGACATCGGTTTGATTAAGCAGTTCAAGCCATACATCTTGGTCCGCGGTAAATGGCGTTTGTACAAACGCTGCATCACCAAACAAGATCAAACCGAGTCGGTCACCTTTTCTGGTTTTCGCAAAATCAACCAGCACCTCTTTGGTCGCATCTAAACGAGAGATTTTATCGCCTTGTTTAGAAGTGAAATCTTGCTCCGCCATTGAGCCAGACAAATCGACCACCACCATCACATCACGACCCAATTGTTCGCGAACCTGTGGCTCACCAAGAATGGTTGGTTTCGCTAACGCACACACGACCAATACCCAAGTAATAATGAGCGTGGTTCGTTGCCACCAGCTTGGAGTTAACTGGCTTGCACCTTCTGACGGTGCTTCCCCAATCGCTTCTACCAATTCTCGAAAAAATGGCACCTTAATCGCCATTTGCTTAGTTCGATAAGCTGGCACCGCAAAGTAGACCAACAACGGTAAAGGCAGCGCAAAAAACCACAGCGGATGCGCAAATTCAAAACTGGCAGATAAAACATCAAACATTGTCTTGCCCCTCAACCGTTACCTGTACATTCGGCTTGTGAAGTTTTAGCCACATCATCGCGGTTTGAATTACCTCTAAACGCTGTTCAAAGCTCAAACGCACATTAGGGTCAATTAGGCTTTGCATCCATAATTCCGAAACTTCATCGGCAAAGAACGCATTGCTGTTTTCACTCGTGTTGGCGCTAACAGGCAGATAAGCGTTCAAACGGTTCACATAAGCTTGGCCAAACAACTTGGCATTACTGCTGTCTAGGTAACGAAGCACCACTTTGAGGACTTTAAAGGTTCGTTCGGTTGAGTTCTTGTCTCTTGCATCCAGTACCATGAGTTCTTGAAGCGCTTCTTTGCGATAACGGTTATTCCACCACCTTAACGCCAAGCGATAAGCCAGATAGATAGCGACCAATAACAGAATAACGCCAAGGATCTTCCAGCCGATCGTTTGAGGAGCCCAGCTCACACTGTCAGGAATCGCTACATCGTGCAGTTCGCGAAGGATATAAGTACTTGGAGGCGTATGTTCAACAGCCATTTAGCGCCCTCCCACTAGTTTCTGCAGCTGTGATATGTGATTGCCCGACGTGTCTAATTCTATATAAGGGAGGTTTTTCATCGCCATCAATTTAGCAAGGGACAGTTTCTGAAGTGCCGCTTTTTGGGCAAGGCTTTTACTTGCGAGGTTAACCTTAGATTGGCTATCCAGATTAAGTTGAAAGCGACCATCACCCACCACCCAGTTTGCGCTTGCCAGATCTTTAGGCAATGATTGTTCTAATGGATCGGTGACCATAATGGCTAAGATGTCGTTGTGTTGTTGCAGTTGCTTTAGTCGGTCAAGATGTTGCTCTTGGCAATCTCGCCAATCACTAATAAAGATTAAGGTCGATTGCTTTAATCTCATTCGTTTTATCAGTTCAATCCACTGGCTAAATCCAACACCTTCGCTATCGCTCACACTGACACCTAAGCTTTGATTAGCCTTGGTAAGATGTTTTAGCTGAGCCAACAAATCAGATTGAGAACGTTGAGCTTTGGTATGAAACAGTTTTTGGTGCGAGGCCAAAACGAAGCCAACTCGATCACCATCTTTCAGCACTCGCCATCCACACAATGCCGCCACTTCGGCAGCCACAACAGATTTCATGGTGTTTTGAGACGCAAAGAACATCGAACTGCGCTGATCGACACAGATCATCACATTACGGTCTTTCTCTTCGGTATAGCTACGAACATGAGGCTTACCCGTTCGCATCGTAACTTTCCAATCGAGATTACGGATATCATCACCCAATTGGTAATGACGTAATTCTTCGAAGTTCAAACCACGACCACGGAACAAAGAGTTATGTCTGCCCGAAAGTACGCTGCCCGCTTTTAAATGAGGTAACAGTGAAAACGACTCAGCTTGAGCCTGAATTCGCACTAACCTTGAATAATCACAATACAGTCGTGGATCAAGGCCTTGCGATTTGGGAGCTTGTGTTGGCTTCGCCATGACGCCCCCTAGTTATCCAATCTCAACATTATCGAGCAGTTCTTCAACCACTCTTTGATGGTCAACACCATCGGCCAATGCGTCGTAAGACAACGAGAATCGGTGACCTAATACGGTTGGTAATATGGCACGCACATCGTCCAACGTGACATGGTCACGTCCTTGCAACCATGCATAAGCGCGAGCACATTTATCCAACGCGATCGAAGCACGCGGACTTGAACCAATCTCAATCCATTTAGACAAGTTTGATTCTGGGTAACGCTCTGGCTTACGAGTTGCCATCACCAAGGCCACAATGTAGTTCTCAACTAAATCAGAAACGGCAATGTCTGGAAGTTGGCGCCGAGCTTCAAGTACCAACTCAGGTTCAATATGTTGTGGCGTGACTAATTCTGAACTGGTCTCGCTACCGAGTTCCTCACTGCGCACAAGTCGAATGATGTCGCGTTCAGCTTCATCTTCTGGATAGTCGACTGTCACTTTCATAATGAAACGGTCCATTTGTGCTTCAGGCAGTGGATACGTACCTTCTTGCTCAACTGGGTTTTGTGTGGCTAGCACCATGAACAAATCTGGCAGGATGTGAGTTTGACCACCCACCGTAATCGTCCCTTCCGCCATCGCTTCAAGCAGAGCAGCCTGTACTTTTGCAGGCGCACGGTTCACTTCATCGGCTAATACAATGCTGTTGAAAATAGGACCCGGTTGGAAATGCAACTGAGGCTTTCCATCAAGCTCTTGATACACCTCCGTGCCCGTCACATCAGATGGCAGCAGGTCTGGCGTAAATTGAATTCGACCAAAACTGGTGTTCAGTAGATTCGCCAGCGATTTTACTGAGCGAGTTTTCGCTGTACCGGGAAGTCCCTCTAAAAGCACATGGCCATTAGTCAATAACCCTATCACCAGAGCCCGAACGACGTGGCTCTGACCGATAACACTTTTCTCTGTTTGTTCAATCAGTTGGTTTATTGCTTGTTGCGCATGGTTCATAGGTCTTCCCTTAATTCAATCTGGCTGCGTACATCCTACTCACAAGCCCCATAACTATTAGTTATAAACGCGATAATTGGTTACAAGCGGAATAAGCAGCAAGCTCGATAGCCAAGCTCACCTCATCGCTTTATTTAAACCTAGCTTTCAATTGGTTAATGGCTTCCGGCGGTGCCACTTTGCTCAATGATGAAATACATTGCTCAAACGCCTTTGGTACGCCCGGTATATGACTGTTTCGCGCCAACACTTCACACTGGGCATACAGGTGCTGTGGGTTGCGGCTAAATTGGTAAGCCTTATGCAGTGATTGACTTGCCGCAAGCACATCCGATTTTTCCAAAGCCAATCCGTACACATACCAATATTGAGGGTCGGTTTGCGCAGTTTCAGCGGCTTGTTTAAGGTAGTCCGTTGCTTGTTCGTAATCTTTCACACGAAGCAGAGACAATCCTGTGCTGTATGGCAAAACACTCGATTTAGGCTGAGCTTCAATACCTTGCTTCAAGGTCGACAACGCTTTTGCCTCGTTACCTTGCGCTCGATACAAATCCGCTAAATTGGCGTAGCTGTTTTCGAAATAAGGCTCAATCTCGATAGCGCCTAGATAAAACTCAATCGCTTTGTCGTGCTGGCCTAAATCTCGGTAAACGTTGCCTAGGTTAGTACGTCCAAATCCTCTGTCGGCATTAAATTGCTGTATTTCAATGTACTCTTCTAATGCAGGCTTGATTTGGTCTTTCTGCAGAGGGTTCATTACTCCCCAATAACGCACTAATGCGCCTGCTGTTTCTGAACGAATCGACAATACAGGGTCTTTCAGTAGCGGCTCTAGAATTTGCCAACGGTCAGTGAATGGGAAACCAGACGAGCCTTGTACCACACCCAAACGGATCATTTCATCATCATGTTTCACCGCTCTTGCCAGCGAAATAAGCGTATTCTTACCCGTATTACCGCCCAAACGTTCTAAGCTCGATGCACGAATGATATTGCTTAAGCTAGAGTCCTGAGCCGAGTATGCCAACGCATCCTCTGCACCTCTGTGCCCTATCGAGTCAGCATAAAAGGCAACGGCAAAGTGCTGCTGATTACGATACTTAGAATCTGGGAACCACTCACCGATTTGCTTATCTGCCCACTGGTCGGTTTGATCTGCATGACAGCTAGTGCACACGTTCGGCGTTTTAATGTGTTGGCTAATATCAGGACGTGGGATATGCCAACTGTGGTCACGCCTTGGGTCGACCTCCATGTAAGTCGTCTCTGGCATGTGACAAGTCGTGCATTGTGAAGCTTCAGTATTCGCTTCGTGGAATGTGTGCTTTTCAGGCGTGTATTCTGATGCAATATGACATTGGCTACACACGGCTTCTTCCGCAATTTTTAGTTCAGCGGTATGAGGATCGTGGCAGTTAGTACATGTGACGCCTTTTTCAGCCATCACGGATTGAAGGAAAGATCCGTAAACGTAATCTTCATCGTAGATTTGACCATCGTTGTGGTAAAGCTCTGGGGTAATCAAGCTCAAGCGATACTTATCAAAGAAAGACCCGTTAACGTGATCACCCGTTTCATTTAACTGAGTACGACGGCTGTGGCATTGAGCACAGGTTTGAACTTGATTGGTATGGATGATGTCTTTTGGTTGCAGGGTTGAATTACCCTCTTGATAGATCCACTCTTTGACCGACTTCGACAAGTCGCGGTCAAAACCATAATGCGCCGAGACTGGAGCATCCTTTCCACCGTTAGCTTTTGCTAGCTGAGCCTTTTCAACGTGCTCACTCGCAGGGCCATGACACGCTTCACAACCGACATTAATCTCAGACCAAGTAGTGTTGTAGGTATTACTCGCGCTGTCGTAGTTTTTCTCTAGGTTCGTTGAATGGCAATCAGCACACATGAAGTTCCAGTTTTGACCGCTATTGGTCCAGTAGAATTCATCGGTGTTGGTGGTATCAGGATAGAGGTGAAACCAGCGTTGACCGCCTTCGCCCTCAGTGCGAGAATCCCAAGCGAAAGGAATCAACTGTACACGGCCGTCTTCAAATTCAACCATGTATTGTTGTAGTGGTTCAAAGGCAAAGGTATAGCTGATTTTGTAATCTTTAAAGTGGCCGTCTTGCCCTTCAATATTGACCCAGAACTCTTCGCCCTTGCGGAAAAATCGGTTGGGTTTACCGTCATGAGTGAATGTTTGATCGTTGAAATCGCCTAATACAGATTCGTCTGTAGCGTGCTTCATCGCCATATCATGATGAGAGCCCTCCCACGCTGCGACTTCTTCACTATGACAATCAACACACGCTTCCGAACCGACATACGTGGCTTTAGAACCGATAGGTAAAGCGTCAGAGCTAACGGGCGACGCTACAGAGCTGGCCTTTGAAATATCAGAGTTGATATTAGGATCTTGCTCGTTGGCATAGGCGTTCAGACTGAACAGCGACAACATCAGTGAAGACAAGATTGCGGATAATACTGCGACTCGCTGGTGTTTCAATCCGTTTACCAGTGAGCACAACCATGCAGACATAACATTCCTTGTTTTTATACATCCTTATGCTTAATAAGGTAGACGTAAAAACAACGAATTTACAATTATTTAGTGGCAATGAGCTCGATTGTTGTGATTCGTATTCACGACCGGGATTTACTCATCGATATGCGCATAAAAAAAGAGCTCCTAAGAGCTCTTCAATCTATTCAGTTTCACTCAAACAATCACTTACTTGTTATGAGATTCCTGCAGTTTTTCCATTACCTGATCCAAGCTAAAGCTCGCAGCTTTTTGACGTGGCGGATATTCAGCAAAGGTTTCTAGGAACTTGCCCACATACGCTTGTGCTGGAACGAACATATAAGCATGGTCTAACAACCAGTCGTAATATGTGTTCGATGTAATGTCTGCGTTTTCGTATGGGTCCATACGCAGGTTAAACAGCTTAGGAAGACGTAACGTCACGAACGGTTCAGCCCAAATTTGCATGGTACCCGTTGCACGCTGCTCCATGAACACCGCTTTCCATTGGTTGTAACGAAGCGCCGCTAAATCACCATCATCGGTAAAGTAGAAGATCTCCGAACGACGGCCTTTCTCTTCTTCACCCGTTAGGTAAGGAAGGAAGTTGTAACCATCTAAGTGAACCTTAAACGTTTTATCACCGGCAGTATGACCTTTGAGTAGTTTCTCTTTGATTTGGTCATCACCAGCGGCGGCAACGAAGGTTGGCATCCAGTCCATATGGTGCATGATTTCGTTAGATACGGTTCCTGGTTCAATCTTACCAGGCCAACGAACCATTGCTGGTACACGGTATGCGCCTTCCCAGTTGGTGTTTTTCTCACCACGGAACGGGGTTGTACCCGCATCAGGCCAAGAGTTCATGTGAGGGCCGTTATCCGTTGAGTAGAAAACAATCGTGTTGTCTTTGATACCCAACTCATCCACTTGCTTCAATAGTTGCCCAACGTGTCGATCGTGCTCAACCATACCATCAGCGTAGTTACCGACACCGGTTACGCCTTTACTGTCGGCTTTCACGTGCGTTCTAAAGTGCATACGTGTCGCGTTCCACCACACGAAGAATGGTTTGTCCGCTTTCACTGCGCGATCCATAAAATCAAGTGCCGCGTCTAGTGTTTCTTCATCAACCGTTTCCATACGCTTACGCGTCAGTGGACCGGTATCTTCAATCTTGCCATCAGCGAATGACTTAATGACACCACGAGGGCCAAATTTCTTACGAAACTCAGGATCGGTTGGGTAATCTTCATTCTCTGGTTCTTCTTCAGCATTTAGGTGGTAAAGGTTGCCAAAAAATTCGTCAAACCCGTGTGCTGTTGGAAGGAATTCATCTTTATCGCCAAGGTGGTTTTTACCAAATTGACCTGTCATGTAACCCATAGGTTTCAGCATTTCTGCGATTGTCGCGTCTTCTGCTTGTAAGCCAATGTCTGCGCCCGGCAAACCTACTTTACTCAAACCCGTTCGTAATACACTTTGTCCCGTGATAAAGGTAGAGCGACCCGCAGTACAAGATTGCTCTGCGTAATAGTCCGTAAACATCATCCCTTCTTTCGCGATGCTATCAATATTCGGGGTTTTGTAACCCATGAGACCGAAGGTGTATGCACTCACATTGGATTGACCAATATCGTCCCCCCAAATAACCAATATATTTGGCTTTTCAGCCGCAAAAGTGGCGCTGGACGCGGCCATCATCGCTGTACCCAAAATCGCTAATCGACGTTTAGCGCCATATTTCGCTGTCATAGAAACCTCTTCGTAAGTTATTTGCATCCTGCCCTACAACGTATAGTCCATTTTTTACACATGCGCGAGATACCCTAAGCTATTAATCTTTTTGTCATTTTTATTGAGATACGGATACAGAAATCATCGATAAGGTTTACGCCAACAAACATGATAAGGATCACACATACAAACTAAGGCTTTATTCTACGTACCCACTGGAGCTGATATTAATCAATAGGTTACCTAAGCATCATAACGATTGGTTATAAGCACTATAAAAGGACGTAACGGAATTTTGAGAATAACATTTGCTCATCGATGCGTTGTTCTAACGCATTAATCTTAAAAGTGAATCGGAGTCCTTATGGGTACTAAAATTAATAAACTAGCATTAGGTGTTGGCTTATTAGCAGCTTCTTCAGCGGCAACAGCAGCAGAAAAACCAAACATTCTTGCTATCTGGGGTGATGACATTGGTGTATTCAACATCAGTGCATACAACAACGGTATGATGGGTTACGAAACACCTAACATCGACCGCATTGCTAACGAAGGCGCACTATTTACTGACCACTACGGTCAACAATCGTGTACTGCTGGTCGTGCTGCATTCCTAACAGGTCAAGAACCTTTCCGTACTGGTCTATTGACTATCGGCATGCCAGGTTCGGACCACGGTATCCCTGATTGGGCTCCAACGATCGCAGACCTTCTTAAAGAACAAGGCTACATGACAGCTCAGTTCGGTAAGAACCACATGGGTGACCAAGACAAACACCTTCCAACGAACCACGGTTTTGACCAGTTCTTCGGTAACCTGTACCACCTAAACGCCGAAGAAGAGCCAGAAACATATTACTACCCTAAAGACCCAGAGTTCCGTAAGAACTACGGCCCTCGTGGTGTAATCAAGTCTACTGCTGACGGTAAGATTGAAGATACTGGCCCAATGACGCGTAAGCGTATGGAGCATGCGGATGAAGAGTTCCTAGAAGAATCTCTAGCATTCATGGAAAAAGCGGTAAAAGCTGACAAACCATTCTTCATCTGGCACAACACCACTCGTATGCACGTGTGGACTCGCCTACAAGAGAAATACCAAGGTAAGTCAGGTATCAGTATTTATGCTGATGGTATGTTAGAGCATGATGACCATGTTGGTGTGCTTCTAGACAAGCTGGATGAACTAAAAATCGCTGACAACACTATCGTAATTTACTCTACCGATAACGGTGCTGAAACGGTTTCTTGGCCTGATGGCGGCGCAACTTACTTCCACGGTGAGAAAGGTACAACTTACGAAGGTGGTATGCGTGTGCCTCAGCTAGTTCGCTGGCCTGGGACTATCAAACCTGGAACTAAAATCAACGATATCATGGGCCACCAAGACTGGATTCCTACTCTACTAGCAGCCGCTGGTGATGATAAAGTGGTTGAGAAGCTAGCATCTGACAAAGGTGCAACTTACAACGGTAAAAACTGGCGCGTACACCTAGATGGTTACAACTTCCTGCCTTACTTCCAAGGTAAAGAAGAGAAAGGCCCTCGTGACAGCATGCTTTACTTCTCTGCTAACGCTGAGCTAAACGCAGTACGTTGGAATGACTTCAAGATTTCGTTTGCTGTGATGGATGGTAACATTGTGGATGCAGTTCGTTTCCAACCAAACTGGCCTCAAGTTGTTCACCTACGTGCTGACCCATTCGAGAAAGCACCGCACGAGTCTGGTATGTACCTACGCTGGATGGCAGACAACATGTGGTTATTCGTTCCAGTAGGAAATCAGGTTCAAGAGTTTATGACGACGCTACCAGATTACCCTATGCAGAATAGCCAAGTACTGAACCCAGGTAACTTCAACCAGAATGCATACATGCTTCAAGGTAAACTTAAGCAACTAGAAGCAGCCGCAGCACAAGCTAAATAAGCTACTCTAGATTAAAAATGTAATAACGAAGCCGTGGTGACTGAATGCAGTGACCGCGGCTTTTTAGTATCCAATACAAATAACATAAGACGCGAACCGCCAACTAGTACAATTCACACCCAACCTACCCTCTCATTTTTCAAAAATAAAAACTCACACTAGTCAATGTGAACCTTAATATATGACCGTTGCGTTAAGATTTCGCAAATTTTTTCAAATCCTTATGACATGACTTGAATTGGAGTTCTTACCATGCGATTGTAGTTCAACTGCCCATAAACAACTGTATGATTATGAAAACATTAAAATCCATCGCGCTGCTTTCCACAATTATCGCAGCACCACAAGTGTTAGCTGACGTAACAATTGAAGTTCCTTCTAGCGCAGATGCTTTAGTCGAAGTCTTAGCTGTTAATGAGGCTAAACCTGATCTCGACGGTGGTTTCTTCTCTTCGAGCAAAACGATCACCGTTCCAGATGGCGTAAACCAAATCGTTTTCAAATATCAACTGGCTTTCAGCCAAGGTAACGACCGAGAGTTTGTCGATAGCGATACCATTATTGCTACTTTTGATGCGACAGACACAGCATTGACGTTTGACATGCCTAAGTTCCGTAACACCAACGAAGCGAAAAAAGGCCTTCAAAACTTAGATTGGAAACTGGTTGATGAAAACCAAAATGCAATCAGTGTTAAGCAAGACAAACTTATCAAAGATGGCATGCAGATTGGTCGTAAGTACCCGCAAGAAGCGAAGGAGTACAACCAGAAAGGCGGCATCGCTGCACTTACAGTAGGTTCTAGCGCGGGCGTAGCAGCTGCTGTCGCACAACCGGTAACGCTTCCAACAAAGATTGACGGAAATGCAGCAAATACAGCTGAAGAGATGCTCTATTTCTGGTACGAAAAAGCGGATGCTGAAACCAAGCAGAAATTCAAAGACTACGTGAACAAGTAGCTCAATGAGCTTAATTTAGAAATGAAAGAAGCTGGCAAACTGCCAGCTTCTTTTTTGTCTTCATCTAGATGATTTAGGCTTATAGAGATTAAGCAGACTCAGTCGATAACACTTTACCATCCACTTTAGTTGGCCATCCTAGCGCTTTATACTCAGCTGCTAGTAAATGGGCACAGCGGCTAGAAATTCTGGTCAGAACCAGCTTTAGCTAAGTAACCTTGAACAAGCTCTCGATATTGCTGCTTCAATGGCGCTTCAATAAAGCTCGCGTCTATCGCATTCAAACTAAACAGCGCTAACTCCTGATGCGTCATCTCATGAGCTTTGCTCACCGCATTAAAGTTATCCGACATGTAACCACCAAAATAAGCAGGGTCATCCGAGTTAATCGTTACAGCCACACCCTTTCTGAGCAGTTCGACAATGTTGTGGTCTTCCATCACATCGAATACACGCAATTTAATATTCGACAGTGGGCACACCGTCAGTGGCATTTTGGTTTCAATCAGCTCTTCGATTAGAGCTTCGTCTGTCATGCACTGGACACCATGATCCACTCGACTCACGCTGAGCATTTCAATCGCATCGACAATGTTTTGAGCCGGCCCTTCTTCTCCTGCATGCGCCACCGTCAAGAAGCCCGCTTGTTTTGCTTGTTGGAATACACGCTTGAACTTCTCTGGTGGGTGTCCTAATTCAGAAGAGTCCAGTCCAACCCCGACGATCTTATCTTGATGCTTCAATACCTCTGCGAACGTTTGAATGGCGCTCTGTTCAGATAAATGGCGCAGAAAACATGCGATGATTTGAGAGGTAATGCCCAACTCTTTATGACCCTGTTCAAGCGCACGATGAATGCCGTTAATAGCGGTGTCGAATGCAATGCTACGATCGGTATGTGTCTGAGGATCAAAGAAAATCTCAGTATGGATAACATTGTCGGCTTTACAGCGTTCTAGATAAGCCCATGTTAAGTCGTAGAAATCCTGTTCTGTGCGCAGTGCATCAGCACCTTGATAATAGATATCCAGAAATGACTGTAAATCATCAAATTCGTATGCGCGTCTTAGTTGCTCTGGGGATGAATAAGGCAGCTCAATGCCATTGCGTTGAGCAAGCTGGAAAAGTAACTCAGGTTCGAGCGAACCTTCAATGTGTAAATGCAACTCTACTTTTGGGAGCCCTTGAATAAATGCGTTCATATTTCACCTACTATGGATTTTAGGTGTGCACTTACTCTGAATAATAGACAGGAGGTTTTCTTGAACGCCATTACAAAGAGTAAGAACACAATTGTGATCTAAACCCTTCGTAATCAGCACTTTGCGGGAGCTGGTAGAGACCCCCAAACCATATCATTGGGGTTATACGAAGCAAACGGTTGCTACTATACAGAGTTTAATGGGAATTTCACTAATCAATTGCTCATTAACCGATTTCTAAAGCAGGAACCTGTTTGGTTCGATCTCAACGGTAATCTGGTCGTATTCTCGACATCAGCAACATATCGATGTACTTACCCGCTTTGAACGTACTGAGTCTTTTTGTGCCTTCTAACTGAAAGCCTACACGTTCATACAAAGCAATAGCGGCGTGGTTATCGGCATGAACCTCTAACTCAAGACGCACGAGATTAAGCCAGTTATCCGCCTGATTGATCGCTTCTTGCATTAACGTCTTACCGACCCCTTTACCATGCATATCTGGGTGAATAGCAATACCAAGACCAGCGCAGTGCCTGTCTCTTACCTTGGTGGTCATGAATAAAGTAATGTGACCCACTACTTTGCCGGAGACTTCCGCAACCAGAGTGAAATGGTCTGAATGACCAAACAGTCGCTCCACTTGTTCAGAACTAAGATAAGGCTTTTGTGAGGTGTTTTCTGAAACTGAAGGGCGGCGATAAATATCGAAAACATCTTGGCTATCCGTTGCTTCTAAATGTCTAATTTGTATTTCCAAAGCGCTTCCTTATCCTATTATTTCTATCCATAAGCTAATTTTCATATTACGGATAGCAACGGGAACCTACAACCTTTAAAGGTGTAAGTGCCCGAAATAATTAAACAAATAGTAAGACTGAACTTAAACTTCTGCTTTGATGAGTATTTTTAAAATAGTGTGAATATCAGAATTTATAATCCACACCCACACTCGCTAATACTTGCTCGGAGTTATAGAAATCGATATTAGAATCTATGCTTCTTAAACCCAGTAAAGTAATGAACGCCCAATCTTTATAGCCCATCAAACCACCAAACTCATAAGCTAAGAATGCACCGAATTCATTCTCTTCACGTACTTGCCCGTAAATTGGATTCGACTCATCATATTCACGATCACTTGCATCTAGGGTGACAACAAAACCATGACGACCGATTCTCTTCGCGTAGTTTAATTCAATACCATAACTATCGAAGCTGAGTGCTCCTCCTTCTGCGTCTGAGTGGAAATACACCATTGAAGGAACAAATAGACCTGCGTGGTTTGGTAAGATAAAGCGGTATCCTGCTTTGGCGTACACATAGGTTCTTTCCCTATCCAGCAGCACAGTATCTTCCGGAGATAAGCCTTGGCTACCAGATAGCTCTTCATCAACATCTGATTGCCCAAATGCGAGATCCGTTCGAAAACCAGTTCCACCGATATTAGTGAGCTGCAGTCGTCCTACATTACCTTTCACATCCGTTTCATTTCGATTAACGCCAACAGCATACGGATCCGTCCAAGCCTTACCCGAGATAAGCGTAGGAATAACAGAAAAATCCAATATGGTGCCACCAGAAAGTTGATATCGATAACCGATCTCAAACGCAATGGTACCTGTTGCAATATCCTCTCGTGTCGTACCCGCATACACTTGGTGAGTCAGCGATTCGCCAAAAGTATATTGAACAGTACCCAAAAAGCCGAGTAGCCCTTGGTTTTCACTCTCCCCTTCCTGGGTGTTGGTGGCTTGATTCGAATCTTGTTCAGTACTCAAATTACTACTGTCAGAGTAGAAACCGGCCAATACACTGAAGTTACCGCTGAAGCCTTCACTTGGAGCAAGGCCACTGTATGCAGGCATTGAAGCCAATGCAGAAAAGACTACTGGTAAAACAAACCTCATATTCACATCCATTACTTGAATAATCACCAAATAACTATAAGCATCAAATAACTATAAGCATCAAAATGGAATTATAACAAGCATTTGACAACATAAATTTATTCGCTTGACGCTGTCGATATCGCTAACCATTCACTCAAAGACACAACAAATTGATCTATCACGATTGGGCTTTCGTAATACCTCTCGAAAATAACGGACAAAACTCAAAGGAAGACAATATGTTTAATAAATTAATCAAAACCATGTCAGTGCTAGTTGCGACGCTTCTTTTTACGGCTTTTGCTCACGCTGATCACCACGGAATGAAGAAAGATATCGTTGACGTGGCGGCTGAAAACGGCTCTTTCAACACCTTGGTAGCAGCGGTAAAAGCGGCAAGCTTAGTTGAAACATTGAAAGGTGACGGTCCCTTCACAGTGTTTGCGCCAACGGATGAAGCGTTCGCTGCGCTACCAGAAGGAACGGTTGATATGCTGTTGAAGCCAGAAAACAAAGACAAGCTGATTGCAGTACTGACCTATCATGTGGTGCCAGGGAAAATAATGGCGTCTGAAGTGATGAAACTTGATAGTGCCGTAACAGTGCAAGGCGAAGCGGTAATGGTAGGAATTGATCACGGCAACGTGATGGTCAACAAAGCGCAGGTCGTGATGGCAGATGTTGAAGCAAGCAATGGTGTTATCCATGTGATTGATGCTGTATTACTGCCTAAATAATAAAGATGAACACAAATCAAAGCTTCTTAGAGGGTGTGACAGGTTCACACCCTTTTGACGTTTAAATACCAAGTTAAGATCGGTATCAAACTAGCCAAGCCTGCCTTGATATAAGCAAGAACCCGGATTACATAAACAAGCGCCCGAATATCAGAAAGGCCGCCATCGATACCACCTTCGTGAAGACCACCACCCAGATGCAGTCACCAATACTAGAGTGCGTCGCTTTCCCGAGTAAGAACACAAACAGAATCAACCCTAACACCCAGCCTACTGTTGGAATCAATGACACTAGAGCAACGATAACAGCAATAGTAAGAAGGGATTTAAAATCTGCGACCACGAAAGACATTTTAGAGGCGATGTACATACAACATGCGGTGATTAATGCGTCCATCACAAACACTAAAGCTTCAATTCCCACGTTACTTCCTTCACTCAAATTAGTTGCAGTGAATATTATCGCTAAAGTGATGATTTTTCTTGAATAAGAGAACAAAAAGCATGTGAAAACTGTGTCAAAAATGAGATTACCGTTCGTCTGAAGGCATAGGTTTATTTGTTCGAGTCTTCTAAGCCTTTGACCAGTGCTCGCGACCGAGTCTGATTTGCTTTTTGATAGGCATCAAAGCCATCTTCGCGTTTACCTCCGAACAAACAAAGAAACGAGTTGATGACAAATGAAAAGAATGAGATGACGACAACAAAGAGAGGAAATAGCCCCGACACCCCAGCATCTAAGGCAAGAACGCCAACAGCGAAGGACAACATCGACACCAATGTATATAGTTTAGATCTACTCACATGACTCATGAACAACACTCCTTGTATTCATTCAATGTTTAGATTAGACAAATTATCTTGCACACAATTTGAACTCATCGACAATATCAATAGATCAGGAAAAGTTATCCTTAAAAAGGTTTTTTAATATTTCAAACTCGGTTTCTGTATCCCTAAGAACACGAGTCCGCCTATTCAGCTGCCTTGTCCATCTTCAACTACCTTTTCCATCACGTAATTGGTCAGCTTTACACCACGCATTTCGACTTCCTGTTCATTCACCACCTTAAAACCAAGATGCTCATAGAAAGGCCTTGCGGTAATACTTACTTCAGAGAAATATCTCGATATACCACGAACTCGACCCACAGTGAAAACATGTTCCATCAACGCTTTCCCTACCCCCTTCCCTTGATATTCGTGGTGACAGAAAAAGTGATCAATCAAGCCACTTGGTTGCAGGTCAGTATAGCCAACTACGCAACCATCGAGTTCAGCCACAAAGGGTTGTAACCCATTCATACGCTTTTGCCATAACGCAAAGTCAAAGCTACTGGGTGCCCAAGCTTCGACTTGCTGTTGAGAATAATCTCGAACATTCACGTTACGTACCGTATAAAAGAAGATCTCCCACAGTGCTTTGTCATCATTCGCTTGATAGTTTCGAATTCTAATCACAACATACTCCTTTTTGTCTTAAGTCCTTTCTGAGGTGAAAATAAACAGCTGAATCAGCAAGCTTTATAACCTAACAGCCTCAGCTTTAGAGCAAGATATCAACGATAAAACACAGCGAGCCAGATCGTCACCGCATCTTTATCCGTCCTCAGCACCTTGTGTTTTTCACCTGCGGAAATATTGAGATAATCCCCTTTAGACAAGGTAACAATGCGACCATCTTCAAACTCAATCACCCCTTGCCCATCGATCACCATTACCCATTCATTCTCATCTTGATCATACCAACCCTCGTCTGGTGAACTGTGACCATATGAGAGTATTCTCTCGATTCGAATGTTGTCGTTGGCAATCAGGTCATTGAATATTTCATTGGGTATTGATGAAGGAACATCATTGTAAATGTTTGGCATCAAGCTCTCCTAGCTAGCATTGAATTGATTAACAACTTGGGCCTTAGCTGTACTGTAAACCTAAGCAGCGGCACTCTTTTTGAAGTAAAAACGGTAATAGCCCACCAAGTTACTGCAGATAAACAGCGCCTCCATAACAACCGCTGTTGGCGAACCAACTAAATAATTGTGAACCAACCAAAAGCTGGTTCCGATGATCATCAATTCTCTTAATCGACGGTCATCTTTATTGAAGGCTGCAAAGGTCTGAAATACGGAGGCAAAGCAACTCAATATGCTGGTCAGCCCTGAGTAAGTCACTGCGGTTGCGACCACCGACATCGAAGAAAACAAATATTTAAACTTAGACGAGGTAGAAAATACGCTCGTCAAATAGCGAATCGTGGCAATCGTCATTAAGCTCGCCGCTGTCCATTGTTCAAGAAGGATAAAGTGACTCGAAATAAGAACGCCAGCAAAGAACAGACAAGTGACGATTTTCTTCCTTTCCTTGAATTGGAATGACAGAAGATCAAAACAAATGGCTATCGCGACTAATACTTGGGAAAGATAAAAGGCAGACACGGTGATTCCTTCAATAATAACATTCCGCCCTAGCCGCTTCTTTCACGGTGAATAATCGAATAAAACATACTAGGCGGTTACAACAAAACAGAGCAAACAGCGCTCTAAAGCTTCTATAAAAATCTAAAGCTTCAACACACCACTAATCACAGTGGTCGCAGAGCCGATTAACTTTATTCGCCCATTAGCCAATAATTCAGTCGACATATAGCCACCACGACGAGACGCCTGATAAGCACTGAAACTGCTTTTGTTGAGCTTTTCTGCCCAGTGTTGCGTCAATGCGCAATGTGCCGAGCCAGTCACAGGATCTTCATTAACCCCAACCCAAGGTGCAAAGTAGCGAGAAACAAAATCAAGTTCCGTATTTGCTGCCAATGCTGTCACCACTACACCTCGCCCTTGAATACCTTTTAACGCATCAAAGTTTGGTGAAAGCTCCAATAACACTTGTTCGTTGGAAACTTCGATTAACTGCTTAGAGTCAAATTCTCTGAATGAAACTACTTGATGCGGATCTAAACCTAGGTGTTCAAGCAGCGTGAGGTTGGGTTCAGAACGCAATGATAGCTGTGTACTAGGAAAATCAAGCTCGATAGACGATTCACAAACGGCGGCAGATAATTCCCCAGATAAGGTGTTAAACACGACCTTATCACCTGTCTCAAGCAGTCCTTGTTCTTTCATCACATGAACCGTTGCCAGTGTGCCATGTCCACACAGCTTCACTTCGACTTCGGGAGTGAACCATTTAAGCGTCATAGTGTTAAGCGCGAGAAAAGCCGTTTCAGATACCGCCATCTCTTCAGCGATTGAAAACATTAACGACTCATCCAACGGCTCTTTGGAGATACAGACCCCGGCAGGGTTCCCTTTAAACGCTTGAGTTGTAAACGAATCTACTTGATATATCTCTAAATCCACAATGGCTCCTAAATGCACAACATTTCCCAAACCGGCAATCATGGCTCGTTGGGACATAACCTAGATATTGCTGCCCACAATAAGCACAATCACCTTGTGCTACAAGTCTTTAGCAACAACTTTATCGATACTTATTGAGAAACGAAACAAATGATAAACAAAACGTTATAGAAGTGTTTTTAGGGATAAAAGAACATTGAACATAAGAGTAAATCGCGATGGCAAAACAAAGGAATAACGACGATTAATACGAGCGAAAACCCGAAAAAGGTAATCACCGCATCATTATTTAATGCTTAATAACTTGTAAGAATGGATATTATGATGAATATTAATTTAAATAATCCATTCACGGACAATAAACTGGAATACGTACTTGTGTTGAATACGATACGACGGAGTCATCCTTGCCTCACACGATAAAGGTTCGGTATCAAGTAGGAGTAGCAAGTTGCTATTTGCATGAAATGCATGAAGTTGAAGTTAAATTAAGTGCCTAAATTTAAATCATGTCGCAAATTTTGGGCTACGATTTAGTTATCACGTACGAAAGGGAATCCGTCAGTGAAAGCGTTTTGCGTATCAATACTTGCGTCAACATCCTTTTTGGCTAGCCCTGTATTTGGCCAGCAGCATGATATTTATCTCTACAATTGGGATGAATTTTTATCTGACAGCGTCGTTACCCAGTTGAGTGATACCTACGGCATCTCACTAAAGCAGCAATATTTTTCTGACGAGTCCATTCGTGATGAAGTGCTATTGAGTGAACGACGAGGTGCGTTTGAATTGGTTGTCATTGAAAGTATTAAACTGAAAGCGCTGGCTAAACAGAACTTATTCCACAACCTGAGCGACTTGCAGCAATCCCTTTCAAGCAACTTTGACTCAAGATGGGTGGATGGGTGTGGCGAATATGGAATCCCCTACGCTTGGGGGACATCCGGCATCTTATACCGAAGCGGAAAAGTTGAGACTCCCAAGTCTTGGGGCGCTCTTCTAGACCCTGAAACCAAAACCAGCGGCCGAATCAGCATGTATTATGAGCCTACGGATTTGGTGAGTGCTGCGCTTCTGATGAATCAATTTGAGCCGTTTACCAACAACGAACAAGAACTTCGAGTCGCTTACAAAACGCTACAAGCACAGAAGCCTCACCTTGAAAGTAATGAATACGTTGTCGATTATATTCGTCATCCCGAACACTTAGCCAACATCGACCTCGCCTACGGATACTCAGGTGACAGCTATGTGCTTAATGATACCGAACCTGAGGCATCTTGGGCCTACACAGTGCCTCTAGAAGGAACAACCTTATGGTTAGAGTGTATGGCTGCAATTAACAACGGAGAGCGATCTCCACAGGCAACCACGATTCTCTCCTTCTTATCGCAACCCGAAATCGCCGCTCAAAACGCAATGGATTCATGGTTTGCAACGCCAAGTTCAAAAGCAAAAGCACTCACTTCTCAGGAGTATCAAAACGATCCCGAGCTTTTCCCGAATAAAGAAGTATTAGATCGCAGCTACCTTTATCAGCCGTTAGAACCGAGTAGCATTCAAATTCGCAATCGTATTGTCGACAGTTTGAGATAACTCATGCCAGTATTGAAGAAGCTCTATTTTGTACTTTTACCAACGCTGACATTTGTGCTCCTGATAGCAGGAATCGTGATGTACAACTTCGCATCAAATCATGCTAAGCACATGTATTTGGACAAGGTGCAATCTGATGTGAACACCGCTTTAGTCGCGGCGGAATACGAGCAGCTCGGCTTGTCCTTACTAGTTAAAGATATCGGTTCTTCGTTGCAGTTCCTCCGCTACATTCAAAATCCTGGCGACTACACGACTCTATCGCTATTGGAAAAACGAGTACTCCGAGTATTAAGCCAGAATCACGTCAATCAATTTGGGCAACGCAATGTTTATATCGTGGACCCTAAGTTCAAATTAACGCTTTCGACTCTCAGAGCCGATCCTTTCGAGGGGCTAAAAATCCCTGACAAGATTTATGAAAGAGTCTTCGACATATACACCTCGTTAATCAGCAAGAAGGAACTCTCCTACGAAGGCTTCTCTTATGTCTCGATTAGTGGCGAGCTCAGATATTCGTATGTTGCGGCAATTGACCCTTACCTCCTTCCTCAAGATAAACGTGCAAGTAGCAGTTTAAATCGCTACATTTTGATTGCTGACGGACCTCTGATACAACTCTCTAGCTTATTAATCAAATACAATGACGATGACAATATTCAGTTCTTAATCGAGCCATCCTCAGACGCTGCCAACATTGAAAATACCCAATTCGTTATCAAATCAATTGAGCAAACCCAAGATAAAATCAATGTGCAGATGACCAGCCGACATCTCATCGCGCAAGTAAATATTCGAGAACAAAAGTTCAACCATGAGAAAGCCATCATCGCTAAACAAACCTTGTTAGGTGGCTTTGGTACTCTCTTTACGATCATGTTGATCGTACATTTAGTGGTACGTTACCAACTCGTGCGACCGCTTAAAGACTTACTGCAAGAGATATCGATCGGCGGGCTCAAACTTAGATACTTCAAACGCTCATCAGGGCAAAGTGAAATTGATGGTTTAAAGAACGCGTACATAGACTCATTAACAGAGTTGAAGTTCGAAGCCGAATTCGACCAACTCACCAAGCTAGCTAACCGACGCTCTTTCATCAGACACCTTGATGTACGACTAAAAAGCTCGATGAGCCCACACTGCTATGTGGTTTGTTGGGACATCATCGATTTTCGTAAAATCAACGATCTCTACGGGGCAAAAGTTGGTGATAATGTACTGATAAGCTTAGCTAAAGCACTGAAAGAGACACTACAAAACCAACAAGCCTCTTTGGGCTTTAGTTGCAGTGATTACTCTTTAGCCAGACTGGGAGGGAATCAGTTTATCGCGATCTTGGAGATGGGTAAGAACCAAGTGATAAACGAAGAAATTGAGAACATCAACAATACGCTGACCGGCACCACCTTCCTTGACTACTATGGGTTTCGATTATCACTCGCAACAGGTGTTTTACCGCTCGACACGCCAAAGTTCGATGAGATTTGGCACCGATGCATCGATGAAATGTTAGCTAATGCGAAGTCTCATAGTGATGGCGAAAGTCGTATTGTTTATGGCGAAGAGTTGTTACATACCTTGGAACGCCATGACGTTGTAGAGAAAAGACTCTTAGAGTGCTGCGAAAGTGACAACTTTGAACTTCGCTTTATGCCTATTTTTAACGCCAAGACACTTCAGATAGATGGCGCGGAGTGCCTGATTCGTTGCCCAGCCTTATTCGATATCGATGCGGGACCAGAAGAATTTATCCCAGTTGCAGAAAAGAGTAACCTTATTGCCAGGCTCGACATGTGGGTCATTGGCACCGCGATCAAAAGCTATAAAGAGCTTTCAGAACTTCATAAATACAAGGGCACTCTGTCAATTAATATCTCGGCGATGGAGCTCTACAACCGTAATTTTGCCGACAACATCCGTAAAGTACTCGAACGTTATCAAGTGCCACCTGGCAACATTATTATAGAGATTACCGAGACCAGTTACGTGAAAAGTACCAAGCTTACGGTGCAGACTATCGAGAGCCTCAGAAGCTTAGGTTTAAAGGTCTCCCTTGACGATTTTGGTACGGGCTACACAGCGTTTAACCAACTTCTCCACTACCCTGTGGATGAGCTCAAAATTGATAAGAGCTTTATCGATAACATGGTAGACGACAAGGCCGCCCGCAAGATGGTCGAATCTATGGTTAACTTAGGCCACTCTTGTGACACGCTAGTCGTCGGAGAAGGTGTTGAGTCGATAGAACAGTATCATTACCTCAGAAAAGCCAACTGTAACCTAATACAAGGCTACTTCTTCAGTCAGCCACTCACTTATCTGGAATTCATCGAGTTTGTTCGAAACCATAACCCGCAAGCAATTTTAAACCCGCAGTCTGTTAGCAGTTCGAGATCTAACGAGCGAATCGTTGCACTCACTCAAAAGCAGTAACCTAAACCTAAACCTAAACCTAAACCTAAACCTCAAAGCCTCTCTTCCTATTCAAGCGCGGAAAGCCACTATAGCTATAACTAGTAGTAGAACTATCTTCATCAGAGCAGGAGCTCTCTATTGGCTGCACATTGAATGAGGAGGCAAATAAAGAATGGCAAAAGCCATGATAGTGAAGCGGGAGAATGGTGAGCGTACAGTCAACAAAACCTAATGATCTAACTTATCGCTGATGCGGGGATTAACTCTGCATTGTCGTTAGTAGCTCCATCATATCTTTAGAGCTGATGTTCTTCTTATGCCTGACTACAGCGTCAATCATCAATTCTAAATTCCCCGCCGAGATATAATCCTTGAGCACGTCATTAAATTTTTCTTGTATTTCATCACTCGTGTACAAGTGCTCAGGAATAAAAAATAAAAATTGGCTGCCACTACTACGAAACGAGATAGTACTTTCTGGAACCTTTGCCGTCAGAGACTTAGCCGCTGAACTCACCACCAAGTCTCCATATTCAAGCCCATACTTTTGGTTAATCTCATTGAGGTTTCTGATTCGTACAAAGTAAAGGTCGAAATTACCGTTTGTTGGATAGCTGTTCTTAACAAACTGCATGAGCGAGACTCGATTGCGAAAGCCTGTAATAAAGTCCGTAGAATGAAGTTTTCGTTTGATGGAAAAATCGATATAGAAAATGATGCCCGTCATCAACAAAATCAAGACAAGAAAGGCGCTGCTGATTTGGTGAACAACAACAAACTTGCCTACCATGGACGTATTTTCTTCAATAACTGGGCTTTGTAATCGAAACTTTTCGTTAATGAATTCGACTAAGGTGGTGTAGCAAATATCGACTTTCTTCTGCAGCGATTCTTTGGGTAGCTGACCTTGGCTGACCAATTTGATTGACGATTCTAGCGACTTAAATTTTTCAAACTCTGCGGTAAAGTAAGGCTTAAAGTTTGCTGAGCGAATAAAATTAGACGATTCAGTGCTGTTGAACAGAATATCAAAACGACTCCAAGTAATGTCATATGCCAACCAAAGTTCATCATAATCAATCGTCTTTGCATGGCTAACCATCAAGAAGTTTGCATACTCTTTGACAAGTTGAAAAACAAACCATGTTGCCTCATTTTGGCGATTAGAAAAGCTCTTGTTGATGTCATTAATTCGAGTAACGCTGTAGATATTGACGGATAGAACAACCACGGCCAAAGACAAAACAACGACTTTGATTGCGGCCATAGACAACAGCTTCTTCATAATTAGCCTCTACAGGTGAATATCACGAATCTGCCAAATCATCTTGGCATGGAAATCAGGGGTATTAGTCTCAGGATTCGCAGAGAGTGGGTAAATCAACCAAAACGGGCCTTTCTCTCTCACAGACATAAACTCCCCATTCTTTTTAATCGCAATGATGGGTTCATAGGTATCAAAATCTTCTTTGGGCACCGCAATTTTATAGTCATTCAATGCTACGAAAGTGACTTGTGATGATATCGGTAGATCCATATTTTCAAGCACCGTTTGTAACGTCACACCACTATAAACGGTCAGACCCTCGACCCAAGGCAAGGTGGTAGTAATTTCTGTCTGAGGAAGTGACAGGAGTTGCTCTCTACTAAAACCATGCTTTTGCCCAGAGTGGTCGAAAACCGTTAACTCTGAGGCTGCAAAAATCGAAAACGAGCAAAGCCAAAGCATCAACAAGAATACAGTTCTCATTCTAAACTCCATTTAAAAGGTCACTAAATTGAGTCTAGTATAAATTGACCATTTAACTTGTACCGATACCACTCAGATTGATTGGTATCACTTTATTCCGAATGCTCCTACACCTCGCTGTTTTTCAATAACTTCGCCGTTTCTCTGTCTCTTCCATCACCGCTCTCGTTCAGCGCTCCCTACCCGCTTGACGTATTTCTTCTCGACTGGTTAGTAAGAAAAACTCGTATTTTACTCTGCGTAAGTAAACCAATCAGCCTTATGAATACGTATCAAACAACAAAATTAACAATAAATATGAGTAAGTAAGTAGCGAGAATGCTGGTTGCTGCATAACCTTTAATCGAACGTAAGCAGCTTTAAGAGACCTAATAACGAGTTCCAGTCGTTTCTTCTCCACCAATTGATCTCGTGTATTGACCTTAGAAAGCTTACTCATTTCATAATCAAGGGAATCGAGAATGAGTTTGAATATAAAAAAATTTAACCCCATGGCGACACTTTCTACCCTAGTAATGACGCTGGTCATGTTTCCTGTTTCTGCTGAAGTTAATCAAGAACAATTCGAATTAGGTAAACAAAAAGCCAAAGTGTGTATGACCTGTCATGGCGCTGATGGCATCTCAACACAAGATCCCTACCCGAACCTTCGCGGTCAAAAAGTGGGTTATCTCATCTCTTCATTGAAAGATTATCAGACTCGAGAAAGAACCAGTGGTTTAGCGATTCTCATGCAGCAACAAGCCGACACGCTCTCAGACCAAGACATCCGTGACATTTCCTATTTCTATTCTGTGCTCGGCAACGAAGCAGGCTCGCTCAGCGATTCAAATTAAGTCAGCGATTCAAAACCTCTAGGCAAGGAGCCTTGTTATGGAACAAGTGACAACGCAATACAGCATTAAGGTCGTGAAGTACTTCATCATTGCATCCTTAGTGTGGGCGATTGTAGGTATGATCATCGGCGTGATTCTCGCCGCGCAATTATATTGGCCAGTCTTAAACTTTGATTCTCAGTATTTCCAATTTGGTCGACTGCGTCCGCTACATACCTCTGGAGTAATTTACGGCTTCGTCGTGAATATCTTGATGGGGACGTCTTTGTACATTGCCCAGCGAACAGGCCATTGTGACTTGTTCAACAAAAGCCTTTCATGGATGGTATTTTGGGGCTGGCAATTCATCCTGTTACTTGCGGTCATTTCCTTACCCGCAGGCCACACTACCTCAAAAGAGTATGCGGAGCTTGAATGGCCAATCGACTTGATGATTGTGTTGGTTTGGGTGCTGTACGCGGTGTTGTTCTTTGGCACCCTTGCTAAACGAAAGGTCAGCCATATCTTTGTGGCTAACTGGTTCTTTGCTGCATTCATTATCGTCGTTGCAATGATTTTCATCGTGAACAACCTCGCGATGCCTGTGTTGGCGATGAAGTCCTACTCTGTGTTTGCAGGCGCTCAAGATGCGATTGTTCAATGGTGGTGGGGACATAATGCCGTCGGTTTCTTGCTGACCGCTGGTGTGATTGGTATGAACTACTATTTCATACCCAAAGCGGCGGATCGACCTATCTACTCGTACCGTTTGTCTGTGATCCATTTCTGGGGCTTGGTCGGCTTTTACACGTGGGCCGGAACGCACCATTTGGTTTATTCTTCTGTTCCCATCTGGATTCAGAACATCGGCATCGTTATGTCTTTGATCCTGTGGCTCCCTTCTTGGGCAGGCGCGTTCAATAGCGCAATGACCCTCCTACAAAATAAAGAAAAGCTGAAGTCCGACTACATTCTTTTATTCTTTTTCTCAGCGATTCTTTACTACTGCTTGGCAACATTCGAAGGTCCGCTACTCGCTATTCGCTGGTTCAACATGGTGGCACACAACACCGAATGGATCATCGGGCACGTACATTCCGCGGCTCTCGGATGGGTTGGGATGTCAGGGATAGCGGTTTTTTACTACTTCATTCCACGCTTATGGGGCCAAACCGATCTATGGTCACGACGACTGATTAAATGGCACTTTTGGCTTGCTCATGCTGGCGTCGCCATCTATGCAATAGCACTTTGGATCGCAGGCATCGGCGAGGGATATATGTGGCTCGCTCAAAATGAAAATGGCGAACTGATTTACAGTTTTGTAGAAGCTATGGACTTTAAAGCACCTTGGCTATTCATGCGTTTCTTTGGTGGCGCGCTGTTTGTACTTGGATTGTTCTTAATGGCTTTCAACTTGTACAAAACGGTTCGTATGCCCGTAACAAATGATGCTAAACACACTGTTAATGAAGGAGCTTAAATGATGAGTAAAGACTTTACACATTCAATCGTCATTTTAATTTTGACCACTGTTGTCGTGGCCTCCTTCTCTTTATTGGTCTGGGTAGTGCCAAGCATTGTCCGTGGCGATGATATTGCCAAAGGCAGCTTAGCGATGCCTCTCACACCGATTGAGTTAGCAGGCCGAGACATATACATCAGTGAAGGCTGCCATGTTTGTCACACACAAATGGTTCGCCCTCTAGAGCCAGAAGTGAAGCGTAATGGTCGCCCGAACCAAGAAGCAGACGATATCTATGAGTTTCCTAACTTGTGGGGCTCTAAACGTACTGGTCCTGACCTCACTAACTTAGGTAGAAAGTATTCTGACCAATGGCATGCTATTCACTTAATTGACCCTCGAAAAGTCGTACCGACCTCGATCATGCCCTCTTACCCGTGGCTATTTGAGCAGACTCTGACTGGCGATGATATTAGCGCCAAAATGGAAGTGTTACGTACCTTAGGTGTGCCTTATACCGATCAAGAAATTGGTGATGCCCGTTTGCAAGTAAGAGGCAAAACCAAAGGTGAAGCTCTGATTCGCTATTTACAAAGCCTGGGTAAAGATACGTCACAGGAGGTATCACAATGAGCACATTCTGGAATCTATGGGCGGTACTCTTAACCTTAATATTCTTTGTTCTGATGGTGTCTGTTGTCGTTAAATACTGGCGTAGCAATCACAAGGCCGATCACGACCACACCATTGGCACCTTTGATGGTATTGAAGAGAAAGATGCGCCTCCACCTAAGCTATTATTTGTCAGTTATGCAGTGGCATTTCTTTTGTCTGCTGGTTATTTGGTGCTCTACCCCGGGCTCGGCGAATGGGAAGGGTTAGTCGATTGGGAACAAAGCGACGATAAGCTCAGTTCACCATCCACCACTCTCAATGAGCAATTTGCACAAACCAGTGAAACCACGTTAGAAGGACTAGCTGCCGTCCCAGAGATCGTGAACAGCGGTAGGATTCTATTCCAAACTCACTGTGCCGCTTGTCACCGAGATAATGCACAAGGTCAGAAACACTTCCCTAATCTTATCGACCAAGAATGGTTATACGGCGGCAGTGATGAAGCTGTGATCCATTCGATTGCCAAAGGGCGAAATGGAGCGATGCCGGGTTGGAGTGAAATCATGCGCCCAGACGAGGTGGCAAAAGTCTCCTACTATCTAGCGTCTCTCAACCAACGTCATACCGATGTGCCGGAGATTAAAGTCGAGCTCGGTAAAACCTTGTTCGTCCAATACTGTTCGTCTTGTCATGCCGATGGTGCTGTCGCTAACCCAGCGATTGGCGTACCTGATCTTTCCGATGATATCTGGCTTCACGGAGGGAGTATTGAAGAGATTCAGCACACCATCAATTACGGTTTGAACAACCTAATGCCTGCGTTTGATGAGCAGCTCAGTGAGAACGAGATACTCGCGCTTGGGGCTTATATCCGACACGCTGGTGACGTAGAGCAACAAAGGCTTGCGAGTTTGAAAGCATCATCTGTTGAGCGCGGAGAATATCTCGCTTACGCCGGTGACTGTGTGGCTTGTCATAGTGCAGAAGGTGGCGAACCCTTTGCTGGCGGCCTACCGTTTGTGACCCCTTTCGGTACCGTGTATTCAACCAACATAACGCCACACACCACCGAAGGGATCGGGACTTATGACTTCGACGATTTCCGAGCTGCGTTAGTTGCAGGTAAAGGTAAGAATGGTTACCTGTACCCTGCAATGCCCTACACCTCTTATCAATACCTCACCGACCAAGACATGGTCGATTTGTGGGAATACATGCAGTCAATCACTGCCGTGCCACGACGCAATGATGACAACAGCATGATGTTTCCATCCAATATTCGCTTAGGTTTGCTTGGCTGGAACATCGTATTTATGGATACAGACCCTATTGATTATGAAGTACCAGAAGAGCTCAAAGGAGAAATTGAGGATGTCGATAAGTGGCAACAAGGCAAATATTGGGTCGCAGGACTTGGTCACTGTTCGGAGTGCCATACACCTCGAAATATTGCCCAAGCACTGATACCAGAACGTATTTTCCAAGGTAACTTGATCGACGGTTGGAACGCGCCTGATATTACAGCCAATGAGCTCTATATCGATGGTTGGGATGAAGCAACACTCACAGACTTTTTACACACAGGACATTCAGACAAAGGCACCGCTTTTGCGGGTATGGCTGATGTAGTGAAAAACAGCCTAAGCTTGATGACGCGTGAAGATATTGAGTCGATGTCCTATTACCTACTCAGTGGGGACATCAACAACACCATTGCCAGTGATGCCGTTCAGTTACAGCCTAAAGGGTTTGATGAAGCTGCGTATGCCAGTGAAATCTACACCACGTATCGTCAAACCTGTGGGGCCTGTCATGGTGACGATGGTAAAGGTCGCGATCCAATCGCCCCTACTCTGTTGAACAACGGTATTATCATGCACAGCGACCCATTCAATACCATTGCGGTAACGGTGCGCGGCTTGCAACCCACCTATCTCGACAAAGACAGAAATTTCATGCCAATGGCAAGTTTTGAGGATGTACTGTCGGATCAACGCTTAGCTGAGTTAATCACGTTTGTGCGTTTAAACCTTGGCGACAGAAATGAACCGGTCACGGCTGAGCATGTTCGAGAGGTAAGAGAAACACTTGAAGCAGCAGGCTATGCAGGTGGATTACACACCACACCTGAAATGTACGAAAATCGAGATAAGAACATTAACATACGATAGGCGCTGTAGCTGTGCGTAGCCGATTGGCCCAACAAGCAGCGAACAGCACGTAACTTTTATGTTTGCCTAACAAGCCAAAAGGAGACCACTGTGTCTCCTTTTCTTTTGCCCAAACCCAAGTTTTCGATACTTTGCCGTACAACACAATTGTAACTAACTGATTACACAATTAAGCAGAGCTGCACATAATGCGATCAATCTCGCAGAACAAAGATGACACCAAGTGCATAATATGCAAAATTTTCTAAAGATGTACTAAGGACAGTTATGGATACAACTACACTCATCTACGATACGTTGGAAGGCCTGTCGAGCGCAAAGCCTCAGCAACACGCTCAAATCCGCCAAAATCTATATAACCAATTAGATTTATCATTTGAGAAGCAGTTGGCTTTGTATTCATCAGTTCTTGGTCCAGCAAGTGCTGGTAGATTGACCGATTTGGATAGTGCAGTGATGTCTGCACGCAAGATTGTTGGCTTAGAAAACAGCTAAGCAATCTTCAACCTATCTCAACTTTAACGCTGCCATTGTGCAGCGTTTTTTTATGGACGCTATTTACGATAAGTAAGGTTGGTTACAATAAATGCTGTTAGTTGCGATAAATACGGTTAGTTGCGATAAACGCGGTTAAGAAGATAAGTGCAGTTGGGTCTGTTTTTCAAGTTACACGTATTCTCATTTGGTTAATCTTATGTTCCATTTTTAACAGGTGTGTAACCACAATAATGGCGCTAATGTTAGTAGCACGTTAACCACACATCGGATGGAAGAATCATGAGAGTACTTATTGAATATACACAAACAGGCAAATACCGTGATCATGCGTGGGAAGCATTAACGATTCGTTCAAAAGGCGAAATTCAAGCTGTGACTCCCTCTTATGCGGCTCAACTTATCGAACAGAACCGCGCCAGCTTATCGACCACTGAAAATCAAGATATCGTCATCCAACCTTAATGGCTTCAAGGGCTACCCCTCCTAGTTCCTTAAATCGAATAGTTCGATGACATAAAAAAAACGCTGCACGGATGCAGCGTTTTCTTGTTTCTGGCGTATCGTATTTCTAACGTAGATAGTTTCTAAAGTAGAAAGCTTCTAACGCATCTTGTTTCTAGTGCAAATAGCTTGATTACTTTGGCAGATTTTCTAACGCTTCAACCATCGTCATCAATTTATCGACAATCCTTTCGCCGTCTACTCGCAAGCCATTGTGTTCATATTCATTGGTGATCCACGCTTTCGAGTTAGGAATGTTCGCCAATGTTTCACGGCTGTAATCCAACTCAACGTACATGTCATCGGCGTAAACGGCACACGCCATTGGCACTGTATTCTTGCTCAACTGCTCTGCGTTGTACAAAGTGCCCCAGTCCGACTTTTCAGCCAACATGTTCGCGGCTTCACGCAGTGGCTTCAGCGTTTCAAGTTGGTCGAACATCCATGGGTACACCATTTCACCAGTAAACCAGAACTCACTGCCCGATTGGTAGTTGAAGTGTGGGTACTGCTCACGAACACGATATGCAGACCAGTTAGACGCTGTACCTTGACAGTAAATCGATTCATGCAAGATTGCGTAAATTGGGTTAGTTAAGTAACCCTGCTCTTGCTGCATTTGATTTAGGAAGCTGTAGCTCAGCTGTCTGTTACCGTTCACTTCAACAAACGCACTCTCCAGTGTGAAATACATTGGAAGGTTTGCTTCGCCGCCACCAAGATTAATACCTATTAGCTGGAACTGTTCAACTGTGAACACCTGACCGTTTGGCAGTCTCACATCGTGGTTGAGCAGGTAATCAGAGATCTCGCGACACATAGCTTGTGCTTGTGGGAACTGAGCAAAGAAAGCTCTGTTTTTGTCTTCTACACGCTTGTAAGTCGCACGATAAACATCGTCAGCTTCTCGTTCAATAGAAGGAATGCCGCCCGTCACATAACAACGCTGCAAGCTCTGTGGGAACAGTGACAAATAGCTCAGTGTACAGAAGCCACCAAAGCTTTGACCAATCGTCGACCATTGCTTAATACCAAACTGTTCACGAATCGCTTCAGCGTCACGAACGATGTTATCCGCTCTGAAATGCGTTAAGTATTCGACTTGTTGTTCTGGAGACAAATGCGCCAAAGTTTCATGGCTGATAACCGTGCTGTTGCCAGTACCACGTTGGTCTAGAAGCAGAACACGGTAGTTTTGTAATGCACGCTTTAGCCAACCCGATTGACCACTCACCCGTGGAGAAGGAAAACCTGGGCCGCCTTGAAAGTAGATCAACCACGGCAGCTCTTGCTCATCTTTAGCGAGATCAACCAGCTCACGTGCGAAGACTTGGATCTGTTGTCCATCTTTGGCTTGATAATCAAGTGGCAACTCGAAAGAGTGCTGACGGTACAGGGTGGTTCCATCAATAAAGTTAGCTTGCACGCTTCATTCCTTTTTATCTGATTCTAAAGTCATTGGTACGAATAAAAATGGCACCCTTTGGCACCGTAGTTAGCAAGATACGCATACTAGCTTGTAAATGAAACCGTTTGTTGAACCTGAATGTGAAGGTACTTCATTAAATCGCCAAATTAGCTTTATACGCGTAACAACTTGTGTCAAAACAGAGAGTTTAAGATGTGATCTATTGAGAAGAAGAACAAAAGTGGGACACAAATAAAAAGAGCTTAACGAGGTGAGGATACGTTAAGCTCTTTGGTTTTATCTGTTGTAAATGAGGTTTTTAGGTTGAACAAGCTCAGGCTTTATAGGTTTAGTTTCTATAAGCCAAAGATCTATAAACTGAGCTTCTGTAACTTATAGCTCTATAAAACAAAGCTAAGAAGCCTCGAGCTCACCTGCACCTTGAATTGAACGTTGGCTGTTTTCAACAAGGATAGCCGTCGCCGTTTCTTTCAACGCGCCCCACTCTCCATCGTCAACTTCAATGCCCTCGTTCCACGCCTTCTCTTGAGTTTTAAAAAGCGCTTCCGATTCAATGTGTGTTTGGTAGCCATCTGACAAACGTTCGATATCGAAATCCTGGACGGAAAGCTCGATGGTCATATTGTGGATATGATCGTCCGATGCCAGAGGCAAATCTGATAAAAACAGTTCTGGTGCAACGCAACCACGGTTAAGCACATACAAGGCGCTCTTAGGATTTGAGCCATTATCCCAACGTGCGGTACATGCGATGCCTTTCGCTGCCAGTTTTACAAGCTCACTGTACGCTAACCAACGGTTATGGCAGTTGTTTAGCTCGATTTTCAGCGTCTTTTTACCGACCATTTTTTCAATGGCGTAATCCATCACCACAGGAAGATGACACGCTAAGCTCGCCTTGTTCAGGTCCACTTCAACTGTGTTGTCGCTTGTCACTTGGATGTCTACAGGGCAATCGTCTTCTAGCCCCATAAAGTTGCTCGCATTGTTAAAATGACGAACACCATCCAAGCCAACCATTTGTAAATCTGCCACCATGTTCGCTATCACATCGGCTTCACCACATGTACGACGCATACCCAGAAAGGCTTTATTAACGGCCGCTACCAGTTCATTGTGAGAAACGATCATAACGATTTACCTCCATGTTGAGCGTTGATATGTGTAGGAACTTTATTTGAGTCAGCGATCTCCGCTTCACTTGGTAAGATTGGGAACACCCATTCGTCCTGATGAATTTCATCAAGCAACGGTGCACCTTGGAAAAACGTCACTCGTACCCAACGGTCTGAGCGAGGATCAAACTTAGTCGCTCCAAACATCGCTAGCTTACAACGCAGCAAATGCATTTGTGGCGAGTCTTGGTGCAGCACGTTCATTTGAATGTCGCCCATCGCCTTGTTACCTAACGTCCACACACGGCGCGCAATGGCACGATGCTGCGGTTGTTTAACAAGGAATTCAGCCAATGAAAGCTCTGGCGCGAATTGCAATAAAGCATGGTACAGACGGTAAGCTTGACGGCCGATATCCAACGGCAGTTCGCGCTCTTCGCCGAGTTCCTCGCCTCGAACACCGAGCCTTGGCTCTTCTTTGTCCTGAGAGCGATACCAGAACCAGTAGTTATTTTCTGCTTTCGTAAAGTCAGTCGTGATCGCCCAACGGTACTTTTCTTCTAACACAACCAATAGGTCTTGGAT
Organism: Vibrio sp. 10N.247.311.47; assembly: GCF_041467535.1. Classification (NCBI taxonomy): domain Bacteria; kingdom Pseudomonadati; phylum Pseudomonadota; class Gammaproteobacteria; order Vibrionales; family Vibrionaceae; genus Vibrio; species Vibrio sp. 10N.247.311.47. The sequence goes on along the minus strand of NZ_JBFSUR010000004.1, from coordinate 185,766 downwards.
CTTTTTGCCACTAGGAAGCGAGAGTGTTTCGCTACAATTCATTTGCTCTTGATGGGCGTCCACTAATTCTGGGTACAATTCCATCAAGCATGAGATAAGGATTTCTTGGGCTTCCATACTCATGTGCTTAGATTGTTCAACTAACTGCGCCCATGTATCGCAATGGTTTACAGAAGCTTCTAGTGACTGTTCTGCGTGTTTCAACTCATCAACAGCGGTTTTGTTCAACTCTTGCTGATTTTCATTGATGGTAACAACTTGTTCTAAATGACAAATCGCTTTTTTAACTAATGTACGTAGGGGCTCAATCAATGCCGTATCCGTGTGATTAGCTAACACGTCAGCTAATGCATGCTCACGGGTTGTCATCCATTGATCGACAATACTTGGGTGGTTAATCAGATATGGCGCCATACCTAAACCTGTGGCATTACCCACACCTAGGTAGCGTTGTAAGCCTCTGTGCAAGGTAATCGCTTGTTCACCGCCTTGTTGCTCCGCTAGGTAATGAACCCAATCTAGGCTGAACTCACGCAGCATATAAACAGCACACATTTGAGCACTGAACGATTGATTAAAATCTGGATTCTTTTCCAAGATTTTAAAGTCAGCAATACCAAACTTACCATTACCATAAACCGCTGTGGTTCGTAGGATGTAGCCAACTTCCGCTAGCTCTTTTGGCGTTGGTTGAACACCTTTAGCCAAGTGACTAACAATATGTTCAAACACTCGTACACTTTTGTTGGCACGCGCTAAAACAAGCACATTGTTAGGGTTACGGCCTGCTTCTTGTAGCGGTACATTCGCACGAAGTCTCTCAAGTAGGGTGACATCAACATCACCAAGAACCAGAGCAAACGTTACGTCCCACTTTTCAGCAATTACACGGTCATTTCGTTCGTCGTCTGCAATCTCATCGCAGAAAACAACCAAATGATAAACATGATTTGGCGTCTCTAGCTTATAGATAACATGACCAAAACCTCGAGCGTCTAGTTGCCACTCATGCTTAGTCACTTTCCATTGCTGTTGCGCCATTTTACGAATCAGAGTTCTTACGAAGCTGATGCGTGTTTGGTGCATAGCACCCAGTCTTTCCGGTGCCATGACGACCGTTGCGTCACGTAGTGCTGATTCAGTGTAGGTAGAACGATGTGCATCCATTTTGCTCACCACCTTAATAGTTATAGGATTTTGCTAGCCATTCAGAACCGATCGTTGCTGTCTTTTGAAGCATATATAGCTACAGTATGTTGGTTAGCTTTCACGTTTTTAATCGTTATTGATATTATCGAGGCAAGCGAACTCGCCACTTATTATTTGTCCTGACTAGATCGATTGACCTAAATACGTGCCGCCCGGTGTATCTTCACCAGTACGGTTTTTATCTTCCTTCCGGAATCTTGTATCAGCCTTCTTTCAAAGGCTCACACCTTGTTTATCTTCAGTTTTTAGAGAGCTTTATCTCTACATTTTCTTCTTTATACCGGCATTGATGTTTTATAAGCCTTGATCTTTCGCCATCTTGATTGCGATTTGAGGCGCATTCCAAAGTGATGGCAGCAAGATTAAGGACACCGGTACCGCTGTGATAACTATGAATGATTGCAGCGCTGAAATACCGCCGGAACCTAGGGAAATCAGAATCAATGCTGTTACCCCCATCATCACACCCCAGAAAGTACGAATAATTGCGTTAGGCTCTGTCTCACCGCTGACTACCACACTGATGGTGTAAGTCATTGAGTCACCTGTCGTTACGATGAAGATCGTCGTCAAGATCAAGAACAGAATAGAGATAAGCATTGGCATTGGTAGTTGCTGAGTTACTGCCAGTAGCGCGCCAGGTAAATTAAAGCCTTCGAACGCTTTACTTACGCTGCCTGGGTCTGCAATTTCAAACGCAAGGCCAGAACCGCCAACAATGGTGAACCAGAAACATGTTACGAACGGTGCAATAAGACTGATGGTTGATACCAATTGGCGAATACTACGACCGCGTGAAATACGTGCGATGAAGATTGCCATCATTGGGCCGTAACCTAAGAACCAACCCCAGAAGAATACTGTCCACCAGCTCAACCAACCTTCGTCACCACGGTATGTTGCCATTGGGATGAAGTTGTCTATCATGCTGCCTACACCTTGGATGTAGCCATTGAAAATGAAGTTTGTTGGGCCGAAGATCAGAATGTAGACCATCAATGACATTGCTAAAATTACGTTGTAACGGCTTAGCATTTGCATTCCGCGGTTAAGACCACTTAATGCCGACAATGTGTATAGAACGATAGCGAACAGGATGATGATAAGCTGCGTCGTGAAGCCATCAGGAATATCAAACAGTGCGTTCAGTGCGTAGCTCACTTGCAAGCCTAAGAAGCCGATAGGACCAATGGTGCCCGCCGCTACTGCGACAATACAACATGCATCAATCAATGCGCCGGTGTGACCTTTCAATGCTCGCTCGCCTAAAACTGGGTAAAGCAAAATACGAGGTTTAAGCGGTAAGCCTTTGTCGTAGTGAAGGTGCATCACCACAATAGACGTTAAGCTACCGACAATGGCCCATGCTAGAAAACCCCAGTGCATGAAGGATTGCGATAAAGCATTCACCGCGCCTTGCTGTGCGTTTTCTTGTGCGCCGTACAATGGTGGTGGGCTAACGTAGTGAGCGATAGGCTCTGCTGCTGCCCAAAATACACCGCCACCTGCCAGTAGCGTACAGAAGATGATCGCCATCCAACGGAAGCCGTCCATTTCAGGTTTAGCGATGCCGCCTAGGATAACCTTGCCTGTTCGCCCTGCCGCCAGGCCAAGACCAATAAGAAAAGTCAGAAGAAGAAGCATTTGCCAGTAAGGACCGAATACTTTTACAGACCATGCAAAGCCCGTATTTACTAGGCTTGATAACAGCTCGCCATCAAATAGAGCAAGTGCCACGAACAGAGCGATAAAACCGCCGCTGTACCAAAGTGCTGGGTTGGATAGGCCTAATTTGTCTGACGTAGACTCAGACTCGTTTGTGTTGCTTTTTGCATTAATTGTTGTGTGTGCTTGACCCGCATTTAAGCTTGAAGATTTCACGCTATTGGTTAAATCAGACATACTCTGACTCCAGAGGTTTCTTTGCAGCTGTCATTTGAATGATGACTACAAGGGTGTATTTAACACCTGCCCTATTGTTTTTTGTGTTGGGCAGGCTAATCCATGTTTGGGTTACCGCGTTGCGAAATAGACCGTTGTTCCTTTTGAATAGTGAAATTGGTTTAAGCAGCACTTGCTTATTGAACGTTTGTTAGAAGGCTGCTAATTCGATGATGGCTCGCGAGAAACCGTTAACCCTTGGTTTGAGGCTCTAGGCCATCTTTCAAGAAGTTAAACCAGTTTTCTCCCAAGACTTGCCCAGCTTCAGACTCGCTGAAACCATGACGCATCAATCCGTTATATATGTTTTCCATACCCGCACTACCACAGAACCAAGGCAACGCATCTGGCCAACCTGAGTTGTTCGCAGAGCCTTCGCCGTAGTCCATTGCTTTAGACCAACGACCATTTCTCATCCATTCAAGAACGGCTTGAGGTTGGTTTAAGCATAGGTCACTGCCAATACCGAGGTGCTCTACGCCGACCATGTCAGCCGTAGTCGCAACCATCTGGCAGAAATCTTCCAAGGTACATTGGCTGCCGTTTGGTAGGTGGAATGGGTACAAGCTGAATCCGATTAAGCCGCCGCGTGCGGTTAGAGCTTTAATTACATCGTTTGATTTATTTCGTAGTGCATCATGAGCAAACGTCGGGTTCGCATGGCTGATACAAATAGGACGAGAAGACAAGTCGATAGCTTCAAGTGTTGAGCGCTCTGCACTGTGAGACATATCTATGATCATGCCCACTCGGTTCATCTCTTCGATGGCTTGTTTACCAAAGCGAGTAATACCTGTGTCGTTCTTCTCGTAGCAACCCGTCGCCAATAAGCTCTGGTTGTTGTACGTCAGTTGCATGATCAAAAGACCTTGCTTACGCATCACTTCGATAAGACCGATCTCATCGTCGATTGGAGAACAGTTTTGAGCACCAAGGAAAATGCCGACTTTGCCAGTCGCTTTTGCAGTCTCGACATCAGCCATTGAGTGAATCGGCATGATAAGGTCTGCGTTCTGCTCGAATCTTAAATTCCATTCTGCAAAGCGAGATAAGGTTTCACGAGCCGTCTCGTGGTAAACCGCGGTAGCGTGAACTGCTGTAATGCCGCTCGCCTTTAGTGTTTGGAAATATTCTCTGTTCCAATTGCAGTATTGCAATCCATCTATAACAATCCGTTGCTGGTACATAACCACTCCTATTGAAAGCTCAGTGTTCTAGCTCGGTTTTGAAAACACGCTCAAATAACATGTTTTCAAAAATGGGTTAAATCACTTGTCTAAGTTCGTTTGCTGCTTTGGTTTGAATGTTGGCCTGACTCTGTGAATCAGGCCAATTCGATAGCTGGATAGCTAGGAAGTTAATTCAGCTATCCAATTCTTATTTAGAAAGTGGATTAGTAAGGACGTTGGTAAGCCGTCTTAACCACTGTGTAGAACTCTTTCGCGTATTGACCTTGCTCACGAGGACCGAAGCTAGACTCTTTACGACCACCAAACGGTACGTGGTAATCCGTGCCTGCTGTTGGTAGGTTGACCATCACACAACCGGTCTGCGCTTGTTGCTTGAACATTGCGCTAGTACGTAGGCTCTGAGTAATGATGCCGCCTGTTAGACCGAAGCGAGTGTCGTTGGTTGTCGCAATCGCTTCTTCTAGGTCAGCGACACGAATCACACTTGCCATTGGTGCGAACACTTCTTCTTGGTTCACTTCCCAATCGTTCTTAGTGTTCAAGAACAGCGTTGGAGACATGTAGAAACCTTCGTGCTTCATACTCAAGCGTTCGCCACCAAATGCCAGCTCACCGCCGCTTTGACGTGCTTTCTCAACCCAACCTAGGTTTGCTTCAAGTTGGTTGCCATCAACGACAGGGCCCATGAACACACCCTCTTCCAGTGCGTGACCCACTTTCAGCTCGCTCATACGTTTAATCAGTGCTTCAACGTATTGGTCGTGAATGCTATCCATAACCACAAGGCGAGAAGACGCGGTACATTTTTGGCCTGCGCCAGAGAAAGAGCCGGCAATCGTTGCATCAACCGCAGTTTGGATATCAGCATCGTCAGCAATAACAAGTGCGTTCTTACTGCCCATTTCTAGTTGGCATCGAACGAAGTTTGGCGCTGTAGCCGCTGCCACTTTACGACCCGTATCAACAGAACCGGTAAAGCTCACACCGTTCACTTCTTTAGAGTTGATCAGTGCATCACCTACTGTTGAACCGCTACCCAGTACAAGGTTAAACGTACCTGCAGGGATACCTTGGCGGTGGATGATCTCTGTAAGCGCGACCGCACTTGCTGGTGTTAGGTTTGCTGGTTTCCAAATAACGCTGTTACCGAAAGCCAATGCTGGAGCAATTTTCCAAGCTGCTGTTGCTGTCGGGAAGTTCCAAGGAGAGATAATGCCGATAACGCCCACCGCTTCGCGAGTCACTTCAACAGAAACACCCGGGCGTACAGAATCTGCGTTGTCACCAATTTGGCGAAGCACTTCAGCCGCGAAGTATTGGAAAAACTGACCTGCACGGTAAATCTCACCGCGACCTTCAGCAAAAGGCTTACCTTCTTCACGAGAAAGTAACGTACCCAGTTCATCACAACGTGCAATCAGCTCATCACCAATTGCTTGAAGCACTGCTTGTTTACGCTCAATCGGAGTTTTTTCCCACTCTGGTTGAGCGTGCTTTGCCGCTGAAATCGCTTGTTGAACTTGTTCAGCACTTGCTTGTGCGAAGTTACCGATGTTTTCAGAAATATCTGATGGGTTAATGTTCGCTACGGTGCTTACACCCGCTTGCCATTCGCCGCCAATGTAAAGTGCGTTTTCTGCTTGAACATTCTGTAATTGAGTCATCATTCTGTCCTTGTAACGGTTAGGTTGCGGTTGAGTCTGGCAACCATCTGATTAATGAATAAAACGTTAATTTATATAAGTAACTACGTTTAAATCTTGTATCTAAAACTGAACCAAGTCGCTTGTATCAATAGACCGCTTTAATTCAAAACAGCTTTAATCCGCAAATTGCCTCAGTTCACAGTATCTTTATTCAGGTTGAGAGGCTGATGCGTAAACCACGAACTCAACCAACATTTCTTCTCTTGCTAACCCTGCAACGACGACCGCAGCACGGTTTGGATAAGGTGCATTGAAGTATTCTCCATATACGCTGTTTACCGTTTTTAGGTATTCACGGTCTGTCACGTAAATTAGAACTTGCAGCACTGAATCCATAGATTCGCCTGCACACTCCAACGTATGAACAAGGTTGTTAAAAGTCTGACGCGTTTGCGCTTCGATACCGCCTTCTACTACTGCGCCAGTTTCATCAATTGGAATCTGCGCGGTGTATAGAGTGCCGTTATTAACGATTGCCCACTCTAGGGGTGCTTTTGAAGCGAAAAGCTCGGTTTTTACTGGGTGTTTTTTAGTTTGTGCGTTCACGATTCCATCCAACTTTGTAACAACTATGTTTCAAGATGGTTAAATACTGCACCTTGACGCCTGATAAATCTAACGGTAAATTTTGTGCATTTGATAAATAATATCTATCACCTTGCAAAAAGTAAGGTATAGCAAGGGCTAGAGAAGGATTCGCGCCATGAGTATTAAGCTACAACAGTTAAAACATTTTGTTTTGGTGGTCGAAGAAGGTGGGTTTCGAGCGGCATCTCACCGTGCAAATCGATCGCAAGCGGCACTTTCGACTTCGATAAAAGAGCTGGAAAAAATACTCGGCCAACCTCTGTTTGAAACAGGCAACAAATCGACACTGACGCCATTTGGCGAAATATGCTTACCCAAGATCATTCAATTTCTTAATGTTTACAAAGCATTAGACAATGATTTACGCGCAGCGGCAGCAGGACAACAAGGAAGAGTTCGAATAGCGAGCGTGCCTTCGGTAGCCGCAAAACTAATCCCTAGTGTATTAGGGGCTTTTTGTGAGCAGTACCCGAATGTAGAAGTGAGTTTGATTGATGATAATGCGGCAGGGGTAGAAGCAAGATTACTCTCTGGCGAGGTGGATGTTGCCCTCGGCAATAGCTCCCATTTAGAAGAAGAGAGCATCGACTTCACGCCTTTGCTCTCTGACCCTATTGGTGTGGTCTGCCTCAAAGACAACCCCATCGCCTCTCAACGAGAGGGAATAGAATGGCAAACTTTGTTAAAACAACCCTTCATTCGCAACGGTACTTGTACCCTACTTGACCCAACACCCGCACGAATGCTCAGCGAACAGGCTCTGTATTCAGTAGAGAACATCACTTCGTTGTTTTCGGTGTTAGAGCTCGGGATAGGCGTGACCACGCTACCTAAGCTGGCTTTCCCAACCAATGAAACCCGCTTGGTGTGGATTCCGCTAATTGACCCACCCTTGCAACGACAAATCGGCATTTTCAGACTGTCTGATCGTACGATCTCGCCACAAGCACAGGCTTTCCATGACTTATGTATTCAATACCTCAGTTATGAAGAGTCATAAGAGAGCCTAGATTAAGTAAATTAGGCAGCGCTCTGCTGCCATTTACTTCCTCAAAACTCGGTGTTTCTTCTCCGCACCATGCTTCTCGCACACCCAGTCCCCCATTTCACTCCTATATCATCAACATTTAGGCGCTGAATTTTCACTCTCGCGCACGCAAATAGTGACAAGCTGACGACAATATAAAAAATATTCGCTTATTGATAAGGAGCGACGTACGTTTAATTTACCAGAAAAACCAGATCTTCCATCATTGCCTCAAACAAGCTTAACCCCTACCAAAATCACACTTCACAACTCAGCTTGTAAATGAACCTAAGTGTTTGAATAGTCGTAATTGATAAGATCATAAGTTGAAAATTTAGCTCGCTACTCCCTTCTAAAAAGACCCTCTTTTCACAAGGATAAAGCATCTTAAATATTCATGAATAAAGTGATAGAACTATTACTTTCATAAATGAAAAACATTCATTTCAAAAATGGAATTATTGATATCAATATTTGTCGTTTTGATCACATAATTTTAGGCGTAGTTTATATTTTGTCGAAACGAGAGCGAACTAGTTTATATCGTTCTATTTCGTCAGGAGATATAAAACCAGCAAGATTATCTCTTTGTTAACAAGCAAAGTTTTATTAACAAGTAAATGCGAGTAGCAAGACATATTCAAACTGTGTTTTATATGAGCTTACACTGTTAAATATAAGGTTTTATTATGAGGCTTAATGGGATAAGTGGTGACATTCTTGTTGCTGCTAAAAGAGTTGTTCTCTGCCAAGTAGTATTAGCCGTCGGTGTAGTTTTATATGAAGTGTTTTTTGGTAATAAATTAGATATGGAATCGTCGGCTTTGGGTATCGGAATTGCGATGCTACCTCCGCTGTTTGGTTTTATATATGCAAGCCTAAAGGTGCGCAAGAATCCTAATTATAGTTTACGTGACTTAATGCAAATGAGTCGTGTCGTGAAAATAACTTATACGTTCTTAATGTTTATCTTGGCGTTCCAGTTTTTCAAATTGGATAACCCAGTAATATTGTACGCATATATTCTCACTATGGTTGGGTACTTCTTAACACCATTTATTACTGCCTCTACAAGATCGGAGTACGTGTAGTATGGATCAAGTAACTACCGCTCACGAATACATAGAGCATCACTTAACCTTCTTAACTACAGGTGATGGTTTCTGGGCGTTCAACATCGACTCGATGTTGGTATCTTGGATTACGGGTTTACTGTTTATTGGAGCTTTTCGATACGTAGTGACTAAGGGCACCAGCGGTGTTCCAGGTCGATTTCAATGTTTTATCGAACTGATATTTGATTTTGTAAACAACCTAGTAAAAGAGATTTTTCAAGCGGAGGATAAATTAATAGGGCCACTGGCATTAACCACTTTTGTTTGGGTGTTGTTAATGAACGCGGTCGATTTATTACCAATAGATTTCATACCAGCATTAAGTCGTGCAATGGGTCTAGAACACTTTAGAGATCTACCAACGGCGGACGTAAATATTCCAATGTCGATGGCACTCGGTGTATTTATCTTACTGTTGACTTATACATTTAAAAACAAAGGATTGAAAGGCTTTATCAAAGAGCTTACTACGCAGCCATTTGATAACCCTCTTTTATACCCTGTTAACTTAGTTCTTGAATTAATAACATTAATTTCAAAACCTATATCACTAGGCTTACGATTATTTGGAAACATGTATGCAGGTGAGATGATATTTATTCTGATCGCATTAATGCCATGGTGGATGCAATGGGCACTGAGTGTTCCTTGGGCACTATTCCACATATTAATCGTATTCTTGCAAGCATTTATATTTATGGTACTGACCGTTGTTTATTTAGGTATGGCAACAGAAGAACACCACTAATTAATAACTAAAAATTTAACTAACAAATTATTTATCGGAGATACAAATGGATATCGTAAGCGCAGTTTTATATGTAGCAGGTGCATTACTGATCGGTTTAGGTGCAGCAGGTGCTGCATCTGGTATTGGTAACTTAGCAGGTAAATACCTTGAAGGTGTTGCGCGTCAACCAGACCTTACTCCAATGCTTCGTACTCAATTCTTCATCATGATGGGTCTTGTGGATGCAGTACCGATGATCGGTGTTGGTATCGGTCTATACATCATCTTCGCCGTGGCTTAATCAAACCGCTTTGAAAGATCGATTTGTAAATAATCAAGATTTAGTGAGGAAGGTATGAACTTAAATGCAAGCATGTTTGGACAAGCAATCTCATTCGTGATTTTTGTTTGGCTCTGCATGAAATATGTATGGCCCCCTCTCACCGCGATGTTAGACGAGCGCCAAAAAGAAATCGCTGATGGTTTACGCCACTCAGAGAACGCTGCGAAAGAGCTAGAACTAGCAAAATCAAATGGCGCGCAACTCATCGAAGATGCCAGAAAAGATGTGACTGAACTGGTTGAACAGGGCCGAAAACGCCGCAATGAAATCATCAGCTTAGCGCAACAAGAAGCCGAGCAAGAAAAGGCACGCATCTTAGAACAAGGTAGAGCTGAGCTAGAAGGCGAACGCCAAAAGATACGCCGTGAACTTCAGGCAGATATGGCAGACGCAGTAATTCAAAGTGCACAGAAACTGATTAGCAAAAACCTAGATTCCGCAACGAACCGAGCGCTAGTTGACCAAATGATTAGCGAACTCTAAGGAGAGGCAATATGTCAGATTACACCAATATTGCTCATCCCTACGCCAAAGCATCGTTTGAATTTGCTTTAGGTGAAAACCAGTTACAAGAGTGGCACTCAATGCTGTCCATTCTTGTGGCTGTCGCGGAAGAAGAAACGATCGCTAGTCAGATTTCTTCAGCAGAAGGTGCTTCTACACACCAAACAGAAGAGCTGGCAAACCTCATCATTCATATTTGCCAAGGACTCGTTGATGACCACGTCATTAATCTTATTCGAGTCTTGGCCGAGAACGGCCGCCTTTCTGTTGTAAGAGACCTGTTTGAATTGTACTGCGAGCTAAAGGACGAACATGAACGTGTAGTGCCTGTCACTGTCACCAGTTCAGAAATGCTGACACAAGATCAAGTTACGTCACTAACAGCTGCACTTGAGAAGAAATTAGAGCGTCAGGTTGAAATGAAGCAGGTTATTGATGACACGTTAGTAGGTGGAATGGTCATCAAGGCGGGTGAAACCGTTATCGATGGTTCTTTAAACACATCAATTGACCGATTGGCTCATCAACTTCACGCGAGATAGGTAACAATTATGCAATTAAATTCAAATGAAATCAGCGATCTAATCAAAGAACGCATCTCGAAATTTAATGTGAGCACCGAGGCTCGCAATGAAGGCACTATCGTATCGGTTCGTGATGGCATCATCACAATCAATGGCCTTGCTGATGTTATGCAAGGCGAGATGATTGAGCTACCAGGTGGTAAATACGCACTCGCACTTAACCTCGATACCCACTCAGTAGGTGCGGTGGTTATGGGCCCCTACACTGACCTCTCTGAAGGTATGAAAGTGAAAGGTACAGGTCGTATCTTAGAAGTACCTGTAGGTAACGGACTTCTTGGTCGTGTAGTCAACACATTAGGCGAGCCAATCGATGGCAAAGGCCCAGTGAGTTGTGACCGACTCGACCCTGTAGAAGTGATTGCACCGGGTGTAATCGAACGTAAGTCTGTTGATCAACCTATTCAAACTGGTTATAAAGCGGTTGATACCATGGTGCCAATCGGTCGTGGTCAACGTGAGCTTATCATTGGTGACCGTCAGACGGGTAAAACAGCGTTAGCTATCGATGCGATCATCAATCAGAAAGATTCTGGCATCAAATGTGTGTATGTAGCGATTGGCCAAAAAGCCTCCACTATCGCTAATGTGGTTCGTAAACTCGAAGACCACGATGCGCTAAAAAACACCATCGTAGTCGTGGCATCAGCATCAGAGTCTGCAGCGCTTCAATACCTAGCCCCTTATGCGGGTTGCACCATGGGTGAATACTTCCGTGACCGCGGTGAAGATGCGCTGATCATCTATGATGACCTATCAAAACAAGCCGTTGCTTACCGTCAAATCTCATTGCTATTGAAACGCCCACCGGGTCGTGAAGCCTTCCCTGGCGACGTATTCTACCTTCACTCACGCCTACTAGAACGTGCAGCACGAGTGAATGCAGAGTATGTAGAGAAGTTCACTAACGGTGAAGTGAAAGGCCAAACAGGCTCATTAACGGCGCTTCCTATTATTGAAACTCAGGCGGGTGATGTATCAGCGTTTGTACCAACCAACGTAATCTCAATCACTGATGGTCAGGTTTTCCTTCAAACCCAACTGTTTAACTCAGGCTTACGTCCTGCAGTAGACCCAGGTATCTCGGTATCTCGTGTGGGTGGTGCGGCGCAATGCAAGATCATCAAGAAACTGTCTGGTGGTATCCGTACTTCATTAGCTCAATATCGCGAGCTGGCGGCCTTTGCTCAGTTCTCTTCTGACTTAGATGAGATGACGCGCAAACAGCTAGACCATGGTGAGCGTGTTACCGAATTAATGAAGCAAAAACAATACTCTCCAATGTCAGTCGCTGAGCAAGCAACGGTTATCTACGCAGCAGAGAAAGGCTACTTGGTCGGTGTTGAGCTAAACAACATTGCCCGTTTTGAAGAAGAGCTGATTGCTTATGCCAAAGGTCAGAACCCTGCGTTGTTCGAAAAAATCAACGCGACAGGCGATTACAATGACGAAATCGACGGTGCTCTTAAAGAGATCCTAGAAGGTTTTGTTGGGATGAAAGCTTGGTAAGTGCTCCGGTTTGTTAGCTGGAAATCAAAACAAATAGGAGCAGATTATGGCAAGTACTAAAGAAATTCGCACCAAGATAGCCAGTGTTAGTAACACTCAGAAAATCACTAGCGCAATGGAAATGGTTGCAGCAAGTAAGATGCGCAAGGTTCAAGACAACATGACGCTAACTCGCCCCTACGCCGAGAACATGCGAAAAGTTATCTCTCATGTTGCATCGGGTTCCCTGGAGTACCAGCACCCTTACCTGCAACAGCGTGAACCTAAGCGTGTCGCTTACATCATTATCTCGTCCGATCGCGGCTTGTGTGGTGGCTTGAACTCAAACTTGTTCAAGAAAGTGTTAGAAGAAATGGAGCAATGGCGCACCAAGGGAGTCGAGGTAGAAACAACCTTAGTGGGATCTAAGGCTATCTCGTTCTTCCAACGCGGCGGCAACGTTATTGCACAAACGTCAGGTCTTGGCGATACACCTAAGTTAGAAGACATCTTAGGTACGGTGAATGCGATGCTCGGGCATTACGACGAAGGTAAAATCGATAGCTTGTATCTCGTTTACAACCAGTTCGTCAACACCATGGTTCAAGCGCCAACGACCTTGCAGTTGCTCCCCCACCCTTCGGATTCTGAGGAAGGTGGTGAGCCTAAAAAAGCGCGTCGTTGGGACTACATCTATGAGCAAGCACCCAAAGACATACTCTCAGAACTGTTACATCGATACATCGAATCGCAAGTGTATCAAGGCATTGTTGAGAGCATTGCCTGTGAGCAAGCAGCCCGAATGGTCGCTATGAAAGCGGCGACTGATAACGCAGGCCAACTCATTGATGACTTGCAGTTGGTCTACAACAAGGCGCGTCAGGCTGCCATTACCCAAGAGCTGAGTGAAATAGTCTCAGGTGCCCAAGCTGTCTAGGGCTAGAAAAGACTGGGTCAAGAACAGAATTTGAGGATTTAAGAATGAGTGTTGGAAAAATAGTTAAAGTAATCGGCGCGGTGGTTGACGTCGAGTTCAGCGGCGGCAACAGCCCACGCGTTTATGATGCATTGAAAGTGACTAGCGACGAAGCAAGCTCGTTAGTATTGGAAGTACAACAACAACTGGGTAGCAATATCGTTCGTTGTATTGCAATGGGTACGTCAGATGGCTTACGTCGTGGCCTAACGGTTGAAAACACAGGCTCTCCAATCACGGTTCCTGTCGGCGAAGAAACGCTAGGCCGTATCATGAACGTGCTTGGTCAACCTATCGATGAGTGTGGTGAAATCGGTCAGAAAGAAAACTACGAGATTCACCGTGAAGCCCCTTCTTATGAAGAACAAGCAAACAGCACTGAGCTTCTAGAAACAGGCGTTAAGGTTATCGACCTTATCTGTCCATTCGCTAAGGGTGGTAAAATTGGTCTGTTCGGTGGTGCTGGTGTAGGTAAAACCGTCAACATGATGGAGCTTATCAACAACATCGCCAAAGCCCACTCAGGTCTTTCTGTGTTTACCGGTGTAGGTGAACGTACTCGTGAAGGTAACGACTTCTACTACGAGATGAAAGAAGCAGGTGTACTAGACAAAGTAGCCATGGTTTACGGTCAAATGAACGAGCCACCGGGAAACCGTCTACGTGTAGCACTTACAGGCCTAACTATGGCTGAGCGCTTCCGTGATGAAGGTCGTGACGTACTGTTGTTCATTGATAACATTTACCGTTACACGCTTGCGGGAACAGAAGTATCAGCTCTGCTAGGTCGTATGCCTTCAGCAGTAGGTTACCAACCAACACTGGCTGAAGAGATGGGCGTACTTCAAGAGCGTATCACGTCAACAAAACAAGGCTCTATCACCTCTATCCAAGCAGTATACGTACCTGCGGATGACTTGACTGACCCATCGCCAGCAACAACCTTTGCTCACTTAGATGCGACCGTTGTACTGTCTCGTAACATCGCGGCACTGGGTCTATACCCTGCGATTGACCCGTTAGATTCAACGTCACGTCAGTTAGATCCGCTGATCGTAGGCCAAGAGCACTACGACATTGCACAAAAAGTACAAACAACGCTGCAACGCTACAAAGAGCTAAAAGACATCATCGCGATTCTTGGTATGGATGAGCTGTCTACTGAAGACAAACAGACCGTATCTCGCGCTCGTAAGATTGAACGTTTCTTAACGCAGCCTTACCACGTAGCCGAAGTGTTTACCGGTCAGAAAGGTGTCTTTGTACCGCTAAGCGAAACACTAAGAGGCTTTAAAGGTCTATTGAGCGGTGAATATGACGATATCCCAGAGCAAGCGTTCTTGTACTGTGGCTCTATCGACGAAGTGCTTAACAAAGCAAAATCACTCTAAGAGGCAGGTGCACCATGGCTATCGGAATTACAGATAATACATTTCAACTTAATATTGTAAGTGCGGAAGGTACGCTGTTTTCAGGTCCAGCGTATGCCCTAGCCGTTTCTGGCGCTGATGGTGAGCTGGGGATCCGCCCGGGTCACTCCCCGCTTCTCAGTAAAATAAAGCCAGGCGTGACCGTGTTTGTCACAGACCCTAAGTCAGAGGGGCAAGTGCTTTATGTTTCTGGTGGGATGCTGGAAGTTCAGCCGGATGTGGTGACGGTGTTAGCCGATACTGCCTTGCACGGCCAAGATATTGACCGCGCTCGCGCAGAAGAAGCGAAATATGCAGCTCTAGAAAATATCAATAAGGGCAATGTAGACATCAACTTTGCACAAGCTCAGCTTGAACTAGCAAAAGCCGTTGCTCAACTTCGTGCATCAGAACTGACGTCTTCTCGCACTCGACACTGAGAATAGAACTTAGATGCTTAGTGCTTGATGTGTAAATAGTCTACCCACTTAAAAAACAGTTTAAGTGGGTAGACTACATCAGGAACCCTTCTCTCCTTTCCAGCTTCCCCTCCCTTTCAACCGTCCCTAGTACATCCTTTTCAACAACGTTTACACCATTACTTCTCTGAAAAACGCGCTTGGTGCGGATCAAGTTCATGACCAAGAGGTTGTGTGAGTGAATGATATAACTCTGGCTTACGGCCACGAATCCAGCGTCTACCAGTACACATGTCTAACTCTTCTGCTTTTAGCTCTGCAATCACCATGTCGTTATCAACACTATCGGTCTCAGCAATGATTTCACCATAAGGGCTGAGGATCATCGCATTGCCTGTTCTTACTTCATCCATATCAACGCCGACACCATTACTAAACACCACAAACATACCGTTGTCGTGCGCTCTTGCAGGCAACCAACGCATTAACCACTCGCGGCCATTCTTGCCCTGCATTTCAGCACGAATCGCCTCTGGGTTTTCATCTCGGTTAAACCATAATTCAGGGTCAATTCGCTTCATCGCATTCGGGCTTCGTGAATGACAGCCGCCCGTTTGGTGTGGCGCAATCAAAATATCGGCGCCTTTCAATGCGGTGATTCGAACGTTCTCAACCAAGTTGTTATCCCAACAAATCAAGATACCGACTTTACAACCATGGGGCGTATCGAACACCGTGTATTGGTCGCCGCTGCTCATATGTGGGCTCACAAAGGTGTGCAGTTTACGGTGTTTCTGAACTTCTCCATTGGGCATCACGAACACATAAGTGTTGTATAACTCGCCATCCACACCCTGCTCTATCAAACCAGCCCCAACACTGATGCCAAACTGTGTTGCCAGTGCAATCAGATTTTGAGTCGATTCACCACTCGGCACAGGTTCCGCTAGCGCTTCTATCTCGTCTCGCGACAAAGCAGACACATGCCAGTAGCCAGTGATGCACATCTCTGGGAAACTGATGATCTCCACACCACTCTTCGCAGCTTGTTGAACGTATTGACCTATCACCGACAAGTTATACGCCTTATCGCCTGCATGATGGTTAAACTGAACCGACGCTACTTTGATGTCTCTTTTCATTATTCGTCCTCAAATTTCGCTTTATCTGATTTGGTATGAACTCAGTATAAAAAATCGATTCAATTCCATATAATGAAAGATATTCTTAGTTCAATGAGCATTCGGAATGGAATTTGATTTACTGAAGGCGTTTTGTCAGTTGGCTAAGTCGGGCAATTATCGTATGGCATCAGAGCAGCTCTACATTACTCAGTCGGCACTGACCAAAAAGATTCAACGACTGGAATCCAATATAGGAGCGAGTCTGTTTTCTCGCGGCAGGAACGGCGCAGAACTGACACACGCAGGTAAAACCTTACTACCCGAAGCCCAACGTTTGGTTCATTCAATGCAAGCGTTTGAGCAGCTTTCAGGCTCCGTAGTGAATGGAACGCAGGGGCATTTGAACATTGGTTTTGGCGTATCTAATTATCACGAAGCACCTAAACTGATTGCCGCCTATAAACAACAGTACCCAGACGTTCACATCACCTTAAATGACACACCTTCTAAGCAGCAGACCGACGAGCTATTGAGCCATGAACTCGATATCAGCTTCAATCGAATACCCGACTCCTCGGATTTAAAGAGCCTAACGCTTTTCAATGATTCGCTTGTGATTGCGGTTCACAAAGATATTCTCAAGCAAGCGCCAGGTAACGATCAGGTTCTCTTTGAGTTATCGAAATGGCCTTATCTAAAATTGGCTCAGCACCGTGGCCCCGGATTAGACAGACAGATTCAACAATATTGTCTTGCCAATAAAATCGACTTATCTAAGACACAAGAAGCCGATGATATCCTCACCCTGCTTGCCTTGGTTTCGGCCAATATCGGTTTCACCATCGTACCCAGCAGTGCGCAGTACATTAGTAACACCGATGTGGAATTCATTGCGTTAGAAGGTGAACACGCGACTTGGCCTGTTGGGTTAATCTGGAATGGAGAGAGTGACAACCCACTCAGGGATAGGTTTGTAGAGTTTGTGGCTCATCAAAAAGGAAATTAGACCAGAAGCTAAATTTCACCAACAAAAAAGGCTCACTAAATAGTGAGCCTTTTGATATTTTCTTAACGTAAACCTAAGTCTAAGGTTGCTTGCGTTTTGAAAGAATAGCTTTAGATCAGTAGGTTAGAGCTATAACTTAGAAGAACTCAATCGAATTACGGCCGCTTTTGTCATCACGTGTTGGCTTTGGCGTATCCGCTTTCTTTTTCGGTTTCTTCTCTTTTTTCTCTTTCTTTGGTTCAGCCTTTGCGCTTAGCATTTCTGCTTTGCTTTTCTTAGATTCCTTCTTCTTAGAATCCTTTTTAGACTGACCTTTCTTCGCCTTGTTCTCTTTTTTAGGCGTTTCTTTCTTTTTCGGCTTTTCTGATTCTTCTTGTACTGGCTGATCACACACCACTACATAGTATTCTTGGTTGAATTCAAAGAAGTCGCCATCGTACATTTTACGACGCTTACGGGTTTCTAGCTCACCATTTACCGCTACGTAGCCTTCAGAGATGATGTGCTTAGCTTCACCGCCACCACTCACTAGGTTAGCAATTTTAAACACTTTGTAGAGCTCGATTGGCTGTGATGAAACATCAATACCAATTGCTTCAATTTCAATCTCTTCGCCTTCTTCGCCCAGCTCTTGGCCTTCGTAATCAGCGTCTTCGTAATGTTCTTGGTCCATGGTGACCTCTACCTAAATATGTACTTCTGAAATATTGGGCGCAGTGTAATCTTAAAACAACTAAATGACCATGTTGAATTTATAGCTCAAGCCGAGGAAACGACAAGGCAAAACACGCACCATCCAAGTAACTTTCACCAACAGTGACATGTGCTTGGTGACGGTCACACACCTGTTTAACAATAGCTAACCCTAAACCATGGCCCGTTTTCCCCTTGTTCCTCGCTGCATTAGCGCTGTAGAAAGGATCAAACAAAAAAGGCCAATGCTCCGCTTCAACGCCTTTACCGTCATCATGAACCTCAATAACAAATTCATTGTCGGTATACCACAACTCAATAACGATCTTAGTATCGGCAAACTTAAAAGCATTCCTTACTATATTATCCACCGCCCTATTGAATAACTTTAGATCGACATACAAAGAGGCTGGGACTTTTAGTGGCACCTTAATGAGATCGAGTGTTGTCTCTTTCTCCCAAATGCTAAAACGCTCGTTTAGCCATTCATTGGCATCAATAGGTTGCTTAAGCAATTCAAAGCCCCCTCTTTCCAATCGAGCGTAATACAATAGCTCATCAACCATGTCTTCCATTTCATCCGTATCAGCAAGAATACGGGCTATCGCCTTAGATTGTTGCGGAGTTGGTGCTAAGTCACTCAACAACTCAGCCTGCCACTGAATTCGGAATATAGGCGTCCTTAGCTCGTGAGCAACGGCATTAGTCAAAGACTTATTACTATTGATTAAGTCTCTTATCTTGTCCGCCATAACATTAAAGCTACGGTTTAACGTACCTAATTTTATGCTATTTTTTTCGGAAGCTCTTTCTAGTAGATCCCCATGAGAAAAAGCAACCGTCGCCATTTCAAGGTTATTTAATCGGCGCTTGATTCTCCAAACCAAAAACAAGCCGCTAAACGCGAAACCTGTTATTGCAAAAACCCAAATAAGCCGGTTTTCAAATTTGATTTGCTTCCTCAGATAAGAATTTTTGTTCTTAGATAACTCATATAAATCATCACTTCCAACTAACCTTAACCACAGGAAGTATTCGTCATGGTAGTAAACATTTCGGCCTTGCTGCTGAAACGCTTTTCTCACTAGTTCTGGAGCGTTATCAAAAGGTATGATTCGCAGGTTCTGCCGAGTCTTATCCGCATAACTTTTTAATAGATTCTGCGTTTCAAGCAAACCTTTTTCACGGAAAACCACATCAATTAATTCTTGATAAGCTTCTGCTTCATGGTCTCGTAATATGTATTCGTAGTCAGTGCTTAACTTGTAAACAATAAAAGCATAGGAATATATACTCACTAAGAAGATGACTGTCAGCCCCGCTAGGTATTCAAAATAGATACGTCGCATATTATTTATTCAGCTACCGTTACCAACGTTCTGGTACGAACAAGTAGCCTTTACCTCTTACAGTGATGATCTTTTTAGGTGGGACAGTTATGTCATTAAGCTTTTTACGTAAGATTACGATTTTATTGTCGATAAAGCGGTCAATGCCATCGTAATCAATACCTCTCAACTGTTGAGTCAAAAAATTACGTGATAACACCTGTTCTGGCGAGGAAGCCAATAGCCAAAGCAGTTCAAATTCACTCTCCGCTATGGATATATCTTTTCCAATATGCGTACAGGCTTTGGTTGTGCGGTTTAAATTTAACTTACCAAAAACTAACTCATTCTTACTCACTTCAGCACTTATTGAACTGTCAGGAGTGCGACGCAAAAGCATCCTCACTCGAGCAAGTAATACTCTTTGGCGAATTGGTTTACTAATAAAGTCATCGGCGCCAGTTTCTAACGCTGCAACATGGTCAAAATCATCATCACTAGCTGTAAGAATGAGTATCTTTCCCTTAAACTGACTCCGGACTTGCCTACAGATAGTTAGCCCATCAACTTCTGGCAACATAAGATCAAGTAGAACAATGTCGGGCTGAATATTTAAGATTTGCTCACTCGCTGATGCGCCATCAGAAATAGTGATTACATCAAAAGATTGGCTTTCAAAATATTCCTGTAACATCTCTCTTAAGATGGGATCGTCTTCTACGATCACTAGTTTCGGGTTGGTCATAAATCCTTCTCACCATTCCTATTGCTACCTTGCGAACCCGCGCCTCTCTATTGCGAAATTCAGCATATTCTTTTTACATAGCTTGTATTTATAAAATTAACAAAAACATCTATATAACATATAAATATAAGGTAATGCAGCTAAAAATAGACCAAAAGCTCTTAATTTTAGACTCAAAAAAACCGGTCACCTTAGTAAGGTAACCGGTTCAATTTATGGGTTTAATTAAACATTTGTTGTCTAGTCATCATAAACAGGGAACTGTTCAAATGCGCGACGATAATTCACGTACTCATTAGAGCTCCATAACCTCAATTCTTCTGGGTCATAGTTGTACACTTCTTTATGAGCCGCATTTGTGGAACTGGTGTTGTTATCCGCAATCTGATTACCAAAGATTTGTGCTAAATCGAATATACGTTCGTGCTCTTCATCTTCGAATTTACCAATCGAGCTATTTTGTACCGTCTGCAAACTGGATTGAGAGTTACACTTACGTTTCATGTGATCTTCGGTCGACTCGCCATCGACTTTAAATCGTAAACACTTCTGACCATCTTCATCATATTCTTCGAACTGATTATCAAACATAAAAAAGCGTGCGAAACCAGTGGTGTCACGAAGAGCAACGAGCGCCTCTTTATCACCGACAGCGATAATACGAGCTTCGTTGCGATCTCGCGTATTCTTAAACACAGACAGCGCGTTACGGACTCGGTAAGGCAAACCGTTTAATTTTTCTACGCGAGCTTGCTGCTCTTCTGTGTATAAGGCGCGTGAAGCTAAAGCATTTGCAAGTGTGTTACGTGAACTCAACGAGTAATTTGTCCCTTTCCAAGTAAAGTTAATCCCATCTTCGTCGGCATAACTACTATTTGCATAGTTGACATGGATAGAGTCGCTAAAACCAGATACTGAGTCACTCAAACCATATTCATTTGCACGATTATACTTGTTTAGGTTAGCCAATAAGGTTCCAAAGTACGGCACCTTCGTATCTTGGCTAGCTCCCTCAGTCCAATACACAAATGCTTCATTACCGCCCATTGAGAAATAGCGCTTCATTGGCCACAGGTATGAAGGTGTAGCCTCAATTGTTTCGGTAATGTCTTGTTTGTATTTCAGAACCGTTTCTACGTAATCCCCTTTCCCATCAACAAAGATAGCTTGGCGAGCTTCAGCTCTACCCGTTAAATCGGATAGATACGTATACAAGTGTGAAATTTTGTCTGACATATCAACCAACGCTAAGCTCGAATTCTCAGTTGATTTGAATGGTGTATCACGCCTAACTAACATCTGTGCTGCTAGTAGTTTGTCTGGCCATACGCCTAACAAATCGACAGAAGAAGACGATGTTTGATAAGGGTTGTTCGCTTTTAAGCTCGCCCATACTTTTCCATCTCGAGTTTCAGAGCGAATGACGATCTCGTTAGCTTGACTTGCTAACATCTGAACTAATTCCTCATCGAAACAACTGGTTGGAACATCGCGATTTTGCGACATGCCGCCTTGGTAGGTTAACCAAAGGTCAGATAACTTAGCGAAACGATAGCGGTTAGGAACTCCAACAACACCACTCAATTCTTCTAATTCACAAACTTTATCTGGTGCTGTTAGCACTTCTAAAAAGAAGTCTGCTGCCAAATTTGCTGCATTATAAGTATCACAAATTGGACGAACACCCGCAGACAAGTTCTCTAATGGAATAGCGTTACCGCGAAAATCCACACAGTTGTTTCCGGCTATTTCTTCAAAAACCTGCCCTTTGTTATTCGTCGTATTTGCACCTAAGTAACGAGCAAACATAAAGTCAATTTCACCAACGTTTTCAACGATATCGCGAATTTTTTGGAACTCCCCCATTCGATATAAGAAGTAGCTATATTGATGAAATTGTTCAAATCTCTCACGTCCATTTCTTTGGTTAACCGTGTCGTAGCTATCTTTGTATCGCTGAATTCTAAACTCTGTGGCTTCTTGAAGGCTTGTACCTTCATCAAAACGATCACATAACAAGTTAGTGGTCGTGTGTTCATCCGTACAATAGCGATAGCTCACTAACGAATCTGGAATACCATTTTGACCAGCGTTAGCTCTCAAGTGTGCAATAACACCCGTCGGATAAACCTTATAGTCATTAGATAACTGACGGTCATACTCAGCCAAAGAATAGACTTTGCGCTTTTGTGCTCCTGTGGCGTCTACTACAGCGACATCGTCTCCCTCGCTATTGGTGTTAACGATAAGTTCATTTGTTTCAACCTGACGAGCATAAGCGAAACGTAAAGCGGCCTTGTCATACTTACCGAACGTCAACAGTTCATCAAATATTGATGCACCGTAATCCATGATCGAACTGTACGCAGCTGGCTTATCAAGGTGCCCAATTTTGCTTTGTGCAAGCTCAGCCTCTGTATAAAAATGGCTTTCGTCCGTTGAACCCATAAAGTTATGACGTAAACCAAGGTTATGCCCGAGCTCATGAATCAATGTTGATTTAAACATATGCTTTGAAATCGCTTGGCTTGCTAGCTTCTGCTGATCAATCGTTAGCGCTTCCCACGTTTTCATTTTGCTCTGATCAGCATCGGCGAAGAAGCCACCTTGGATATAGTCTAAACCCTTCACTAAGCCCTTTGACTGGGTACTTAACCACATCGCATCAACGCTATATACATTCTGCTCAGAGAATCGCTTCAACATATCTTGGCGTTTATAGAATGATTGCAAAGCGAGGTCTTGGTTGCTGGTATCGTATTTGAAATCCAAATCGGCTTCAGGCAGTGAATCGACTAAATTATCTTTGCCCACCAAATTAATTTCGCGTTCACTCAACGCTGGAACATTGATCGAAGGTCCTCGATCTTCCTCGAGCATTTTATTGAACAAATCGATTTCGGTTGGCTCAGAGCTTGATTTCGAAGCGTTGCTTTTTTCCGCCACAACCACAGGTTGTACTTTTTCAATTTCTTGGCGGTTGTAACGCTTAGCGAGATCATTCCACGTATGGCGACTTGCGGAACGAATCACACCTAAATATTGGTTAACATGCGCATGAATAATTTCACCCGTTAATGGGTTAGTGGCAGATGGGCCATAGCCAAGAAGGCCGTTGTCAACCGGATCCTCGATCAGGTTGAATACGTTGTAACGTAAGTCACCCGTTTTTACACCCGCTTTCTTGTCACTATTAACAATGTTAATGCGAGGAACACCTGTGCCTTCTAATGACTGATTTACCTCTTTCATGGTATCGAGCGTAAGTTGCAGGTACGCTTCATTGCCATCATCGAAGTAGCTGTCGCTTAAGTAGTAATCGATCGACTCTAACTTGGGATTGAATCGGTTAATATAAGAAAAACGAGAACCCTGTACGTTACTCTCACCAGTGTGAGTTTTTACTTCTTTGCTATCGTTGAAGAACCCAAAGTATGCGCTGTCTTGGCCTTGGTAATAGATAGGTTCGTAATTTTCACTTGCTAACTTATCAAGCTTAACAAGAGAATAGAAAAAACGTGTTTTGAATGATAAGTCTTTAAGCTCGCCACCAAACTGGTATTGATCTTCCGCTTCTGCAGTAAAGGTTCGTTCTACTTCAACGTTAATTACCCCACCTTCAGGATCGTATTCGTATGAAATCAAACGAGGCTCTGCAGACTCCGTAACATTACTGGAGGTATACCAAGCTCTAATTGTGTCTTGAGATAGTGATTTAATCTCTTCATATTTAGGTACAAAGTGTGTGGCTTGATCCCAAGAAACGTCTTCATCTGCGTTAATTTCTTCTTTATTTGTACATTCGCCATAACCGTTCTCAGCACAGCGATACTGACGGAATTCTCCAGGAATTTTAAGCACAGGAGCACGGTTAATTTCCGTATCCCAACGACTTTCATCTGTCGAATTCACTTTGTCGCGATCAACTTCTTCGACATAAATACCATTAGTTTCATCAAAACGAAGCGTCACCAACTTTGGATCGCCTTGGAAAAAGCCGCGCTGAGTCATTGCATAACGAGGAGCATCGCCGGTTGACGGCATGTACATCCAAAGTGATTCCGTATCTAAAGATTGAACAGAAATCTCTTCGGTTGGTTTTTCATAGGTGTCATAGGCACGATCTTCGGCCCCACACCCGCTGAGGATTGTGGCAATACTTGCTGCGATAATTGCTTGTTTAAACATAATTTACCTATATTTATAATTATATTACATTTTTACTTCTAACTATTTAAATTCAATGCGAACGGAGCAATATTAGAATTGATAGTTAATCACTGCGTAATAAGTTGTTTTCTTTAAATCGACTAAATCATTAAGAGGGTTTGAGCCTCTTTCTGGATTGTAATAACTAATGCCATTAGTCAAACCAGCAGAAATAGAAATACTCTTAGTTATTTGGTAACCCACCTCTTCCCCATGTAATAAAGTTGGGTCAAACGTGCTCCCGTTATAATCCCATGACTGTCTAGGCATTACGAAAATGTTAAAATAGAAGTCTTCTGCAAAAACATAATCAAGAGAAAATTGGCTGCTCAATTGGTATTCAATAAGCTGATTACCACCAGCTGTTTTATATTCGTGAAAGTTTTTTCTAAGTAATAACGTATTACTTAATGAAAGCCCTTCAATCCAATTATCGAATGGAGCACTCCACCTGACTTTCAACCTAGTTCCTAACGTTAGATCGTTCCTCCTTGACCATTTGGACGTTGGCAATATTACTCTCACCTCACCACTCAGTGATGAACCATCAGTTGGTTTGAATAATCCATTGCGCCCCCATGAGATGGACGTATCATTCCAGAACTGTCCCCTAGTCCCATATTCATCACCGTCGGACAAGTGGTAACCTGACGCCACAACTTGGAGTCGAGATTTGTCTGAAAACGAATATCGGACAACGCCAGTTGCAGAAGCCGAACGGTTTGCTAAAGACGCACTGTCTTCATATCCGTTTCGAGAATAGTCAGCACTAATGTATCCAGACCAAGGGTTTTCATTGTTTTTGGACTCCCACTCATCTTGCAAATTATTTGCTAGGGCGAGCGAAGGCGCCACCAGCATGAACGC
Organism: Vibrio sp. 10N.247.311.47; assembly: GCF_041467535.1. Taxonomy (NCBI): domain Bacteria; kingdom Pseudomonadati; phylum Pseudomonadota; class Gammaproteobacteria; order Vibrionales; family Vibrionaceae; genus Vibrio; species Vibrio sp. 10N.247.311.47. The sequence continues at coordinate 160,565 of NZ_JBFSUR010000004.1, read as the reverse complement.
TGGCAACATAAGTAGTTTATTCATATTTTCCTTCTTGTATTACACTTCCGTATTATATCTACATTTTCTTTTTCCAGTTTTAAGCCTGTTTAGCTAACCTCGTTGTTTTTATTTTATTCCTTTGAGATGGATGCGTTATTGGAATCGACGCCAATAGAGTTTTTGTATATTCTTCTTTTGGGTTTTTATAAACGTCTTCCACACTTCCAAACTCAATTATTTTACCTTTTTTCATTACGACCACATTATCTGAAATGTGCTTAACGACAGAGAGATCATGTGAAATAAAAATAATGGAAAGGTTCATCTCTTTTTGTATTTTTAGTAATAAGTTCAATATCTGTGCTTGCACAGAAACATCTAATGCCGATACTGACTCATCGCAAATCAATAACTTTGGCTTTAATGCTATTGCTCTTGCTATGCCTATACGCTGCCTTTGCCCTCCAGAAAACTCGTGCGGATAACGGGTTACGGCGGAGTGAGGTAATCCGATCTTATCGAGTAGATCTAAAACCCATTGCTTTCGGTCTTTCTTTGAACCAATCCCATGAATAATAAAAGGTTCTTCAAGTATGCCGCCTACTGTATGCCTCTGATTCAATGATTCTAGAGGATCCTGAAATACAATCTGCATATCTCGACGAAGTGGACGCATTCTTTTTGTACTGTAATGGGTGATGTCTTCGCCTTCGAAAAAGATCTTCCCAGCGGATGGCTCATACAGTTTAAGTAATGTTCTACCAAGCGTACTTTTTCCACAGCCAGACTCTCCAACCAAACCTAACGTCTCACCTTGCTTCACTGAGAATGAAACGCCGTCAACAGCCTTGATTACATAACCTTTCTTAAATAGGTTCTTACCTGATAGAAAATGCTGCTTTAGCCCTTCAATTCTAATGACTTCTGACATAATCAACTCCCCTTGTATTCTGGGAATTCATTCAAATCAATTGGGTTGATTTGAATGGTTTGTTTCGGCTCGACATTGAGATCTGGAATTAAGCTCAAGAGTCTTTTTGTATACGGATGTTGTGGGTGATCGAAAAGTTCGAAAATTTCTGCATGCTCAACAATACGTCCGTCATACATCACAGCGACTTCATCGCAAATTTCCGCAACAACACCTAGATCATGAGTGATAAAGATCACTGCCATCCCGGTCTCTTCTTGAAGCTCTCTTATCAGTTCCAAAATTGATGCTTGAACCGTTACATCTAATGCAGTCGTCGGCTCATCACATATCAAGATGTCAGGCTTACATGCAAGCGCTATCGCTATCATTACCCTTTGTCGCATCCCACCAGACAGACTATGAGGGTACTCTTTAAAACGTAGTTTCGGCATTGGAATTTCAACTTTCTCAAGCAAACCAATTGCGTACTCTATCTTTTCAGACTTAGACATCTGGCTATGGTGCAAATCCAGAACCTCGACAATCTGCTTGCCAATTGTCTGAACAGGGTTCAAGGCAGTCATAGGGTCTTGGAAAATGATTGAGATACGGTTCCCACGCATCTTATGCATCTCATGTTCAGGTACCTCTGTAAGGTCTGTATCACGATAAATTATTTTTCCAGCCGTGACCTTTCCATAAGGCTTAGGAAGTAGTCCCATAATAGACATGGAAGTTACGCTCTTCCCACTGCCCGACTCTCCAACCAAACCGAGTGTTTTGCCTGATTTCACGTCAAAGGACACACCTTTCAGTATCTTGACAATGCCCTCATCAGTATTGAACTCTGCTTCTAAGTCACGAACTTTTAATATAATATTTTGGTTCATTCCACGGTCATCCTTAGAGCTTATATCTGTCATCAATGATGGTGATGGGTGGATATGCCTTACCTTCTTTAGAAGCCAACTGAGTTTCTTCTTTTAGGTCTGTATCAATCCAGAAATTACTGGTATCTAAAATATTAAACATGGCGCCAGTCTTCTTCGTCATTGGGTTCTTTGGGAACTTAATCCAACGCCAGTAGGCATCTCGCGTATAAGGCACCATATAGCCAGGCACAATCACATACGCATCCTTTATTTTTCTTTGGATGTTCTGAGATAGCTGCTGTTTTCTTTCCATATCAAACTCAGAAATAAACGCCTCAATTTTTTGATCTAGCTCTGGTGAACTGAAATTTGTATGGTTATTAGTTTGAGGACGGTTGGCATTTGTCGAGTGAAAATACTCTTTGTAAGCTGGTATCTCCCCTCCGCCCATATTAAGAAAAGCAAGCTGGTGCTTTTTCTCGAGAATAAATTTGAATGCAGCAGAACCATCGACAAGGTTTAAGTCGAGCTCTAAACCAGCTAACTTCGCTTGCTCTTTTAGATAGGCAATTCTTGGTGTCCAAATGTTGTAGCCATACGTAATCTTGAAACTCAAACGAAGCCCATTAGCATTCATTCGGATACCATCAGAACCGATATTATCGAAGCCTGCAGATTCAAAATAACCAATCGCAAGTTCAGGCCTAAACGGTGGCGGCTCTACGCCTTCTAAATCGTATTTTCCATGCCCAAACCCCATAGCATGAGGTTTTCTAGAGTAATCGCCTCGTAACACGTTTTTGATCATGCCGTCGAAATCAGTCGCGTACGTGATGCCTTTCCGAACATTAATGTCGTTCAGCAGTGGCATGGATGTATTGATCCATAAACCGCCTGCGCCTTGTGGCCTTTGATTAAAGCCCCAGAATTTCTGTATAAAGCCATGACTAAAAGGTTCTGAGTTAGTTTTCTCATGCCACAGTTGAGGCTGTACCATTGCAAACGTGTCTAACTTTCCTTTTTCAAAATGCTTGCGTGCAATATCACTATCACGAATTACCTTGATGCGAAGTTTTTCCACGTTAAATCGGTTTTTATAATATTTATTTCCGTAACCCCACCAGCTATCACCAACATGTGAAAACGTAATGCTGCGGCCTTTATTTACTTTTGATATAAAATAAGGCGATGTTGTTGGCTCTGCCTTGAAGTTGTATTTGCGAACAAAATTATCATCCATGCCATCCTTATTCCCATCGTTAATATCAACAAAATGATGCTTTGGACGAGGCTGGACTCCGTGACTCGGCATATTGATAAGAGCCATAAGTTCATCATTACTTTTAGGCTCGGCCATCGTAATACTTATCGTATAGTCATCGAATTTTTCAACGGTCGTGATGCTATTGCGGAAAAAGTCGCTATACCAAGGATCAATAATGTCTTTGGAACGGTAATACGTAAGCATAAATAGATAGTCGTCAGCCGTTACAGCTTCCCCGTCAGACCATTTCGCGTCAGGATTCAGTTTGAAATAAACCGTCTGGTGATCGTTCCCAAATGCCCATTCATTCGCCAGTTGTGGAATCCAATTGTCGGTATTTGGATGTCGTTGTGCCAATTTAGGCGTGCCATCCATTAAATAGAAACGAATACCTGAATTCGCGTCGGGGCCCACTGAACGTAATGTTTGTGGGAAACTAGGCATAAAGCTACGTAAAGTACCGCCACGCTTAGCCTCTTCAGAAGCAAAAACGGGATCATCCCAATTACTTTGCCATTCCAAGTTATTTGGTGTTTGTTGTGCTTGAGCTAAGAAACTCAACAACAAAGCGAATAGTCCGTATCTGTACATCATCACTTCCTAGTGCCTATCTATAAACTGTGTATTTTTTGGGATCAAAAGCCGTTCTTATCGCTTCACCGATGAATGTAACCATGACCAACACACCGACTATTGCCGTCACAACAGAGCCAACAATCCATGGCGAATCGAGATTCGACTTGCCTTGTTGAAGAAGCTCTCCCCAGCTTGGGGTCGGTGGAATAAGACCTAAACCTAAGTAGTCCAGTGCAGTTAATGCAGTGATATTGGCTGCAATAGTGAAAGGCGCCAGAGTGACGATCATCACCATCGTGTTGGGTAAAATATGATTGAAGAGGATTCTTGCTGTTGATGCTCCTAGCGCCTTTGCAGCTAACACATACTCTCGAGCAGATTCTCTGTAGGTCATCGTTCGCATGTACCAAGTAATACCCATCCATCCAAAAGTCACATTGATCAATACAAACAGCATGAATGTGGGTTGTGCTATCGAGACCAAAATCATGATCACGTAGAGGAACGGCACCATTGACCAAGTCTCAATGGCTCTTTGAACAATCAGATCAAATTTGCCACCAAAGAAACCCATCGCACACCCCACCGTTACACCAATGCTGTATGCGATGACCATAGTTATCAGAGCAAACCCCATTGCTGTTCTAAACCCGTAAACCAATCGTGCTAAAATATCCCTCCCGATTACGTCAGTGCCCAAATAGTGCTTTGAGTAAGCACTTGGAGCATGTGGCGGATATTCACCAGAGAAGTCTTGTTCATACGGATTCCAAGGCACCAAAGGTAAAATCGCAAAGTCACCATTGTTTTTATCTTTAAGCGCTAATTGAAGTAGTCGATAGTTTGCCTCTCCCGAAGACTCCAAACCAAATGTCTTGCCGGAGTAAACATCAGATACAATTGGAAAGTAATATTCCCCCTGATAACGCACCACTAAAGCCTTACTGTTGATCAACGCTTCAGCAAAAAGAGACAGTAATAACATTACAGATAGAATGATCAGCGACCAGTATCCACGCTTTATTTGTTTGAATCGCTTGATCTGCTTTAGCGTCAACGGATTTAATTTAATCATCATCAAGCTCCAAACTTCACTCTAGGATCGACCAATGCAACGCAGACATCAGACAAGATATTGCCAAGTAGCAATATGCAGGCGTTGATTGCGACAATACCCATAACCACTGGGTAATCTCTTTCTACAATTGATTCATAACCAAGCAGGCCTATGCCATTAATATCGAAAATGACTTCAATTAAGAAAGAGCCCGTCATGAAGAAAAGAAGAGAGTTGCCAAAGTGGCTAGCGATTGGGATTAAACTATTGCGTAGTGCGTGTTTACGAATCGCCTCTCTAAAAGGCAAACCTTTAGCGATAGCAGTGCGAATGTAATCTGACGATAAGTTTTCCATCAAATTATTCTTCATGGTCATGGTTAACGTCGCAAAGTCACCTATCAGATAACAAAGCAAAGGTAAGACCGCATGCCACAAAATATCAGTAATTTGCTCTGAGAAAGTATTGAAGTCGTCGAAGTCATCATCCACAAAGCCCCCCATTGGGAACCACTCTAGGTGATAACTGAAAAACGTAATAAGAAGCACGCCGACCACATATCCTGGTAAGGCATAGCCGACAAAAATCATGATTGATGAAACAGAATCAAAGACGCTGCCGTGCTTCATCGCCTTAAAATAACCAAGAGGAATAGAGACAAAATAACTAATGAAAAAGGTCACACCACCATACATAGCAGAGACGGGCAGGCGCTCAAAAATCATGTCACTGACCGGTTCGTAGTAGCGTGTCGACTCGCCTAGGTCAAAATGAACAAGTCGAACTAGCCATTCGAGATACGCTTCCGTTACCGGCTTATCCAATCCATAAAATTTATTAAGATCGGCGAGTTGGTCTTCAGACAAAGCTGAGTTTTGGCCAACGAGACTAGACGCACCACCATCCCCTTGAGGCTGCATGTTAGCGAGCATCCTCTCGACAGGGCCACCTGGAACAAAACGCGTAATCGCGAATATCAAAATCGTAATACCAAGAAACGTAGGTACAACTAAAGCAAAACGTTTCAGTAAATATGCAATCATCCTAACTAGCCAAATTCCATTTAAAGCAATATTTCATCAATTTAATCAATAAAACAAAGTAGTCAAATGGTTACATTTACCTACATTAACTTACAATTTCATTTAGTTTGGATTAATTTACTTAATAAATTTTAATCTTAATAATCAAAAACTTAAATTGGACACCAGAAAGGAATTTTGAATTAGAAGGTGTGGGTAATCTTTGTTTGTAACTTAGAAAGTGAACTGCTTAGACAATTCAAACATGTTTGTAAGCTGCATTGATATGGTGACAAATCGAAATCAAATACAAAAAAATCGCCACTGTTAAACAGAAGCGATTTATTGGTCTAATGAATGAGGAGTTAATCTATGAATAATGTATTTGGCTACACACCACCAACATTCGAAAGACTCACCAACTGCTTAGTATATTCATGCTGCGGATTACCAAACAAAGTCTCAGTGTCGCCCTTCTCTATTACCTCGCCAGCTTTCATGACGATGGTGTAATGACACAAGGATTTCACGACATTCAGATCATGACTGATAAACAAATAGGTCAGGCCATACTTTTCTTGAAGTGACTTCAGCAAATCCAATACTTGAGCTTGAACGGTTCTGTCCAATGACGATGTTGGTTCATCGAGCAGGATAAACTCTGGCTTTAAAATCAAAGCACGAGCAATCGCAATACGCTGCCTTTGACCGCCAGAAAACTCATTTGGGTAACGGTGACGCGTTTCAGGATCGAGGTCAACCTCTTTCATTACGTCACAGATGCGTTGGTCGAGTTCGTGCTCATCCAATTGTTGATGCACTAACAAACCTTCGCCAATCACCTGAGCGACCGACATTCTCGGGTTTAGCGCAGAAAACGGGTCTTGAAAGACTACTTGCATACGGCTTCTAAACGGAAGCATCTGTTTTCGATCTAAACCTTGAAGCTGTTCACTCGAGTAGGTGATTGACCCTTCACTATCTACCAGCTTAAGTATCGCCATACCGGTCGTCGATTTACCAGAACCACTTTCGCCAACCAAACCGATTGAGTGCCCTTTCTTCAAAGTGAACTCCATGTCGGTCACAGCTTTAACATGAGAAATGGTGCGCTTGAATAAACCGCCCGTGATCGGGAACCAAACACGAAGTTGATTTACATCGAGTAGCGGTTTGCTTTCGGGTGACACAGGAACGGGCAAACCTTTCGGATCAGAGTTAATAAGTTTTTGAGTGTAAGGGTGAGCAGGCGCGTTAAACAGGGTATGACAGTCGTTACTTTCGACCAAGCGACCATCTTTCATTACTGCTACTCTGTCGGCAATCTTACGAACGATACTCAAGTCATGAGTAATGAAAAGCATTGCCATACCCAGCTCTTGCTGCAGGTCTTTTAGAAGGTCGAGGATCTGCGCTTGCACCGATACATCCAAAGCCGTTGTCGGCTCATCAGCAATAAGCAGCTCTGGTTCATTGATCAGTGCCATCGCGATCATCACGCGCTGGCGTTCTCCACCAGATAGCTCGTGCGGATAGGCTGAAATCTTTTGCTCAGGATAGCGAATGCCAACCTTTGAAAGCCACTCTATCGCCAAGGCTTGTGCTTTGTTGGTTCGCATACCACGATGAATTGCTAAGGTTTCAACAAGCTGTTTTCCAATTCGATGAAGCGGATTTAGGGAAACCATAGGCTCTTGGAAGATCATTCCAATACGACCACCACGAATCCCACGTAGCTGTCTTTCAGAACAACTCAGAATATCGGTGCCAGAGAAATTGATCTTACCGTTTAAGTAATGAGACGAGCCTTTTGGTAACAGCTTTAAAATCGAGTTAGCCGTGACCGATTTTCCGGAACCACTCTCACCCACCAGCGCTAATGTCTCACCTTTGTATATTTCTAAAGAGACATCTTGTGTCACTTGCTCTATCGAGTTTTTTCGCCCGAAACCGACAGACAATTTATCGATGGTCAGAACTGGAGATACATTAGAAGCCTCTGCTGTTGACCCTGAAGTAGGAACTGTATTTGAAGTCATAACCTATCCTTACTTCTGTTGATGCGGGTCGAAAGCATCACGCACCGCTTCACCAACGAAGACCAGTAACGTAAGCATCAGTGAAAGCACGACGAAGGCAGAAATGCCAAGCCAAGGCGCTTGTAAGTTAGCTTTACCTTGCGCCAACAACTCGCCTAACGAAGGCGAACCCGCAGGAAGACCAAAGCCCAAGAAGTCTAACGAAGTCAGTGTGGTCACCGAGCCTGAAAGAATAAACGGCATCATGGTTAACGATGCAACCATCGCGTTAGGTAACATGTGACGAAGCATAATACGTTTGTCATCAACACCCATGGCTTGCGCGGCTCGCACATAATCGAAGTTTCGGCAGCGTAAAAATTCCGCTCGCACGATGCCGACTAAACTCATCCAACTAAACAGCACCATAATCCCCAGCAACCACCAGAAATTCGGCTCGATAAAACTCGACAAAATAATCAGCAAGAACAGGGTCGGCATACCAGACCAGACTTCAATGAAACGTTGCCCAAACAGGTCAACCCAACCGCCGTAATAACCTTGTGTAGCACCAACGACCACACCAATGACACTTGAAACAATCGTCAGAACAAAACCAAAGAGTACCGAGATACGAAAGCCGTAAATAATTCTCGCCAACACATCTCGCCCTTTGTCATCTGTCCCTAACCAGTTAACCGAATCAGGCTCCGATGGTACCGCGCCTGCGATATCAAAGTTGATAGTGTCGTAGCTAAAAGGAATGATTGGCCACACGATATAGCCACTCTCTTCAATGAGGTCGATTACATACGGGTCTTTATAGTCAGCCTCGGTTTCAAACTCCCCCCCGAATTCTGTCTCTGCGTATTCATTAATGACAGGCACAAACCATTGATTGTCATAAGAAACCAATAATGGCTTATCGTTCGCGATGATTTCAGCGAACAGGCTCAAGCCAAACAAGATGGTAAATATCCAAAGGGAGATAAAACCACGCTTATTTGCTTTAAAACGTAACCAACGAGCTTCAGCTAAAGGGTTGTTAAACATTTATTATCAATACCTTGTTATTCGTTCGCCATTAACGCGCTTCAAAATCAATTCGAGGATCAACCCAGGTATAAGTCAGGTCGGAGATAATGCTCAGCACCAAGCCAAGCAAGGTCATGATATAGAGAGAGCTGAACACCACGGGATAGTCACGTTGAATGGTTGATTCAAAGCCAAGCAAGCCAATGCCTTCGAGTGAAAACATCACTTCAATCAACATAGAACCCGTGAAGAAAATACTAATAAATGCGCTTGGGAAACCCGCAATAATGATCAACATGGCGTTACGGAAAACGTGCTTATAAAGAATACTGCTCTCGTCCAAGCCTTTCGCTCTCGCAGTCACTACATATTGCTTATTGATTTCATCAAGGAAGGAGTTTTTGGTCAGCATGCTGAGCGTGGCGAATCCACCGATAACCATGGCGAAAATGGGCAACGCCAAGTGCCAGAAGTAGTCGCCAATTTGCTGATACCAGTTGAGCTGGTCGAAGTTACTCGACACAAGCCCTCGCAATGGGAACCAACTGAAGTAGTTACCGCTTGCAAACAAGATAATCAGAATAATCGCAAACAAGAAGCCCGGCACCGCGTAGCCGACAATCACCACCGCGCTCGACCAAATATCAAAGCGAGAGCCGTGATGTATCGCCTTCATAATGCCTAAGGGTATCGAAATCACATAGATGATTAACGTACTCCACAACCCTAAGGAAATGGAGACAGGTAAACGCTCGATGATTAAATCAATCACGTTACCACCCTTAAACAGGCTTTCACCAAAGTTAAAGGTCGCGTAGTTTTTCAACATATCGAAGTAGCGAACGTGAATCGGTTTATCAAAACCAAACTGCTTTTTGATCTCTTCAACCACTTCAGGATCAAGCCCGCGTGAGCCTTTATAGCCACTCGCAGATGCTTGGTCACTTTCGCTCAAATCAACTTCTTGTCCACCACCAGAAAAGCGCTCCATAATGCCAGAGTTATGCCCTTCTAATTGAGCAACAGCTTGCTCTACCGGGCCTCCAGGCGCTATCTGGATGATGAAAAAGTTGATGGTGATGATCGCCCACAGCGTGGGGATCACCAACAATAAACGTCGAAATATATACGCTGCCATGCTAACTAACTCCTAGCGACGTTTTTCAGGAAGCAAAGCCGCCTTGTCTTCTGAAATCCACCATGTATCGATACCTAAATCGTATTTAGGCAATACATCTGGACGCTCAAACTTGTCCCACATTGCTACGCGATACTCGCCAACGTGCCATTGCGGGATGTTGTAGAAATTCCACTGCAATACTCGGTCTAGTGAACGACCTAGTGTAAGAAGCTTTTCAGGGTGCTGTTGGTTACGCGCAATTTCTTCTGTTAACGCGTCAACCACTGGATCGATAACACCTGCAGTATTGTAAGTAGAATCAATGTAGTTAGAGTTCCAAACGATCATTAAGTTCGGGCTAGGATAAGGGTTTGCGGAAAATGACGACGAAACCATGTCGAAATCACGATCACGCAAGCGCTTGATGTATTGAGTGGTATCGATGGTACGGATCTTCATCTCAATACCCATGCGCTTAAGGTTCTTTTGAACCGGCGTTGCGATACGTTCCGTGGTTGGGCTGTAAATCAACAACTCAAATGACATCGGCTTGCCAGTCTTTTCGTTGGTCATGACTTTGTCTTTCAGCACCCAACCCGCTTCTTTCAACAATTTGAAAGCGGTACGCATTTGGCTACGAATACGACCGCTACCATCGGTGACGGGTGGTTGGAATTCTTCGGTGAAAACTCGCGGTGGAATCTGATCTTTGTATTGAGACAACAACTCGACTTCAGCTTCGCTTGGTAAGCCTTTCGCTTCGTAGTCGGTATTTTGGAAGTAGCTACGAGTACGCTTGTACTGACCATAGAACATGTTCTTGTTCATCCACTCAAAGTCCATCGCGTAGGTTAACGCTTCACGCACTTTAGGATCCGAGAACACAGGAGATTGGATATTAAAGACGAAACCTTGAGTCGTTTCAGGCTTCTCGTGGTTAATCTCTTCTTTAATGATGTAGCCTTTATCGAAGTTCGCGCCCGTATAAGAGTTGGCCCAGAACTTAGCCGAGTTCTCGGTTCGAAGATCGAACTCCCCAGCTTTAAAGGCTTCCAACATTACCGTGTCGTCACGGTAGTAATCGTATTGCACTTGCTTGAAGTTATTACGACCAACGTTAACCGGTAGGTCAGCTGCCCAGTAGTTTTCATCTAGACCATAGGTAACACTTTGGCCTGATTTATAACTGATGATCTTATAAGGACCACTACCGACTGGTGGCTCACTTAGAGGTTCAGACAGCTTTCTGTCTTTCCAGAAATGTTTCGGTAATACACGAGTGCTTTGCGCAAAGCTGAACAGTTTTTCGCGGTTTGGAATGTTCATTTCAATACGAACAACCAAATCAGAGACCGCTTTTACTGACTTAATATCTTTGTAATACACACGATACTGAGGCACGCCCTCGGTTGAGAACTTGTCAAAAGTAAAGGCAACATCATGCGCAGTGATAGGCTCGCCATCTTGGAATTTAGCATTTGGGTTGATGTCGATTTCCATCCAAGTGAAATCACTGGAGTAGCGAACCTTTGAAGCGATCAATGGATAGTACGCATCAATCTCGTCACTCGGAGAAAACATCAAGGTATCGTAAATCTCTCCGGTATAACTTGCAGCAACGCCGCGGGAACCGAATCGATTAAAGCTATCGTACGTACCTATGCTGCCATAGGTCACTTTGCCCTGCTTTGGCGCATCAGGATTAACGTAATCGAAGTGAGTGAAATCGGCTGGATATTTTGCTTCACCAAAACCAACCAGTTGTGTGGTTTCAATAACGGTGACAGCAGGAGTTGATTGGGTTTCAGAAGCGTAAGTAACGGAGGGTTGTAAAGCAATAAGCGGCAACATGATTGCACATGACTTCAAATTAAACCTGAAAAACTGAGTGCGTTGCGAAGCTTTGCGTCGAAAAACTGTTCCCATTTGACTCTCCCTTCAAATGTCATGAATTCTATATTCAAGTTGATTTATCGGCTTTGAATGCATGCCGTTAAATCAAGTATAGGTTCAAAACTAACATCATGTAATAACTAATAAAACCATCAGCACTCTATCTCTGACGGTTTATTTACAAATTACTCGTCACCACTCAAAGTTATTGGATGCAGTGAGCTTTGATTGCTTTGGTTCCTTTGATTGAGTTGATTAGCTTGGTGGCGTTGGAAAGCACGGGGGAAGGCAGAAGCACTAAGATTGCTCTAGCCTGAATGACACAAGCCTCAACGGCTAAGATTCCTTTGGTTGGCTTCTAAAGTGAAATTTAGGCTCTAAATAATCAACAAACTATACTTTTACTGGAGTATCCTTGCTGCCTAGGTCTAAATGGAATGACACTTTGAACAAACCAAACCAAATAACATTCGCAACGTTCAACCTTCTGAACTATCTCGAGCCACCGAATGCTTATTATGATTTTGAGAACATCTACAGCTTCGAAGAATGGCAGAAGAAGCAACATTGGATGGCTGAAGCGATTCGTTCATTAGATTGCGATGTGATTGGCTTCCAAGAGATATTTAGCCCGCAGTCTTTAGAGCAATTGATGAACGACCTAGGTTATCCATACTTTGCAGTGGTCGATAGCGCACACGTTGAAGATGATTACCTATACACCTCACCTGTCGTTGGTATTGCTTCCCGTTACCCTATTGAAAACGTTCAGCCTGTTACGCCAGATTCGACGTTACTGACAGCATTCAACCTTGGCGACAAATTCTCATTCAACAGAACACCTGTTCACGCGACGATTACGTTACCCCATTTAGGTTCAACCGACTGTTATGTGGTGCACTTCAAATCACAACGTCCGACAGAACCAAAAGCAGAATCTGTCGATACGAACAACGCTCAGCAAGGTGCAAAACCACAAAGTGACACGCTCACTCGTTTTCACCAAGAACGGCTTGGCTCTTGGCTATCAAGTGTCCAACGCGGTCTAGAAGCTCAGATGCTGCATCAATACATCACCAACCAACGCTACCAAACCGAGCAACCTGTTGTGTTGATGGGTGATTTTAATAAGCCTCTATTTAATGATGAGTTTAAAGGGCTGTTGAGTTACTCAATCAAACGAGACGAAAACAGCAAGCATTGGCTATCCCACTTTCGATTAAAAGACAGCTGGGATCTTTACCATCAGCTACATGAAGAAGATTTGCTTGAGCAGCGTAAGCCAACCCATTACTACGGCGCATCTGGGTCTGTACTGGACTACATTTTGATGTCGAACGAGTTTGATTGTCAGAACTCGTCTAGTTTGATGGAGATCTCTAGCTACACAGTGTTAGACCATCACCTCACCAATCCAAGCTTTGAACACGACCAATTCAGTACGGACCATGCCATCGTGTCTGTTACCGCTCATATTCGTGAAGCCTAGAGTTAAACATAAAAAAGCCGCAGTCAAAAACTGCGGCCTTCCACTTTAGCTAAACGGGTTGAGCTAACCGACGCCCCATTTAGAAACCGATTTACCGTTTAGCAAAGTATGAAACTTAGAATGTGTACATTGCGCCTAAGTAGAAAGAATCCAGAACAACAGTATCTTCTGTCTTGTGTCCGTTTTCGTAATCTTCGATATCAAAAGCATCGGCTTCGTACGCTAAGCGAAAGCTCAACGAAGACATTGTAGGTGGCGTATATCCAACACCAACACCCATACGGATGCCATCTCCCGAATCATCAAAACCATCTCCTGAAGGGCGAGAGCCATCAGCAAGCTTCATGTCTAGATCAATAGTCGACAGACCGATAGTGCCAAATGGACGAATGCCATTATCAAACGTGTAACCGAGGTTCGCCGTTACCGAAAAGATTTGAGGTGTCCAAGTGAAAACCTTATTACCAGATTTCGTTTTCAGGGCGATATCACCAAAATCTGTGTATTGAGCTTCAACCGAAACAATGCGGTTAAATTTGTAACCAGCAATTAATCGGTAAGTATTGTCTTCGGCTTTAAAAGTAATAGGCTCACTGATCGTGTCAGTTAACCCGCCCACTTCGACCATTAGCACACTTAAATAGTTACCCGCTCCAACAGCAGACCAGTTTTGCTCAATCTCCACAATTTAGAATAAGACGAACAGAAAACACGATGAACCACACAATAGACTTCAACGGCTTAATCATTGATATCGACGCTCGAACGATTACCAACCAGCAAGGAAACAAAATCACTTTGCGCCCTCGCCTATTAGCAGTGCTCTGCTTGTTATTGGAAAATGTGGGAAGACCGATTTCAAGAGAGCATATTGTTGATGTGTGTTGGGACGGACAACTCTCGTCACCACATGTTCTTGCAAACGTAGTCTATAACCTACGCAATGTGTTCGCGCGATTAAGAGCATCCAACGTCCAGATCATTACCATTAGTAAGTTCGGATATGCGCTATCGATTGAACCCACGTAAAAGGATTTATGCAATCAATGGCGGTGACTAAGATCACCAAAAAACGCCCCATCGAAACGTTTCGATGATCATTATCACACTCTAAAACAATCAAACGTGCAAATGATAAATCAGACACTATTATCACTATCGAAACGTTTCGATGGCTTTTCTTGAGTTGTTCTCAACCCATCAAGCGTTATTTTTCGATAGGTCGTGATATGAAAAAAAGTACTCTAATAAACTCTGAACTCTCTTACCTAGTGGCGACTCTTGGCCACACAGATGAAATCACGATTTGTGACGCGGGCTTACCAATTCCAGACCACGTAACTCGTATTGATCTTGCTTTGACTCACGGTGTCCCAAGCTTTCAGCAAACGGTAAAAACCATGCTGGATGAATCTCAAATCGAAGGCGTTGTGATTGCAGAAGAGTTTGCGAAAGTAAGCCCAGAACACCACGCAGCACTGATTGATTTAATCAAGACAGAAGAAGCACGTTGTGGCAAATCGCTTTCGATTACTTACATCACTCATGAAGAATTCAAGCAGCGAACGCATGAAAGCCGCGCGGTGATTCGCACTGGTGAATGCACACCATACGCAAATGTTATTTTCCAAACTGGCGTAACCTTTTAGCTCAAGCAAAACGCAACGACAGCTCAGTGTTATCACTGAACCAAAACAATACATAGACAGAATAATCAAATACAACTGGCCCCGAGTAAAGGAACCGACATGACTCAAGCCATTTTAGAACTTAGCTCAATTGAGAAAGCCTTCCCTGGTGTTAAAGCACTGGATAAGGCAAGCCTCAACGTTTATCCAGGACGCGTAATGGCGTTAATGGGTGAAAACGGTGCAGGTAAATCAACGCTTATGAAAGTGCTGACAGGTATTTATCACTTGGACGGCGGCACTATCGCCTACCAAGGAAAACCTGCTGCATTTAAAGGGCCACGTGATTCTCAACAAGCAGGCATTAGCATCATTCACCAAGAGCTGAATCTAATCCCTGAATTGACCATCGCCGAGAACATCTTCTTAGGTCGTGAAATCACGGGCACCATGGGTCGTATCTTGTGGAACGAGATGTACCAAGAAGCAGACAAGCTACTTAAACGCCTTAACGTGAAACACAGCTCGAAAACGCCTCTAGGTCAGTTGAGCCTTGGTGAGCAGCAAATGGTAGAGATTGCGAAAGCCCTATCGTTTGAATCTAAAGTCATCATCATGGATGAACCAACCGATGCGCTAACCGATACCGAAACTGAATCTCTGTTTAAGGTGATTAACGAATTGCGCGATGAAGGCTGTGGCATTGTTTACATCTCTCACCGTTTGAAAGAGATCTTCGAGATTTGTGATGACATCACCGTGCTGCGTGACGGTAAGTTCATTGGTCAGTGTGAAGTAAAAGACACCGACGAAGATGGCCTAATCGAAATGATGGTTGGTCGTAAGTTAGACGAACAATATCCACGTATCGGCCAGAGCCATGGTGAAACTTGTCTTGAAGTGATTGGCCTGACGGGTTCTGGTGTTCACGATGTGAGCTTTACGCTAAAACGCGGTGAAATCCTGGGTGTATCTGGCCTAATGGGTGCTGGCCGAACTGAACTGATGAAAGTGATTTACGGTGCCCTTCCAAGTGAACGCGGCGTCATCAACCTAGAAAATAAAACCATCAACCCTGTAAGCCCGAAAGACGGCTTGGCCAATGGCATTGCTTACATCTCTGAAGACCGTAAAGGCGATGGCTTAGTTCTAGGGCTTTCTGTTAAAGAAAACATGTCGTTATGTTCACTTGACCTACTAACAAAGAGCGGTCAAATCCAACATAAAGACGAAGTGATTGCAGTAGATGACTTCATCAAGCTATTCAACATCAAAACCCCGACGCGCGAACAGATTATTGGCAACCTTTCTGGTGGTAACCAACAGAAAGTGGCTATCGCTAAGGGCTTGATGACCAAACCAAAAGTACTGATTCTCGACGAGCCAACGCGCGGTGTCGATGTCGGTGCCAAGAAAGAGATTTACCAACTCATTAATAAATTTAAAGCCGACGGCATGAGCATCATTTTAGTCTCATCTGAAATGCCAGAAGTGTTAGGAATGAGTGACCGCATCATGGTGATGCATGAAGGCCGTGTAAGCGGTGAATTTGATGCTAAAGAAGCAAACCAAGAATTATTACTGGCGTGTGCGGTCGGTAAAAAGATCAACGAGGACGCAGCATGAGTACTAAAACCATGAGCAAAACAACTGAAGCTCCAAAGAAAAAACCGTTAATCAGCAAAGAGTGGCTGATTGATCAAAAGTCATTGATTGCTTTGATCTTCCTGATTGTTGTCGTTTCTTTCTTAAACCCGAACTTCTTTACTGTCGACAACATCCTAAACATTCTGCGCCAAACCTCGGTTAACGCAATTATCGCTGTAGGTATGACGCTGGTTATCTTAACCGCGGGTATCGACTTGAGTGTGGGCTCTGTACTGGCACTTTGTGGTGCATTCGCAGCCAGCATGATTGGCATGGAAATCCCAGTGATGATCGCAGTGCCAACCGCTCTTGTAGCAGGTGCAGCATTAGGTGCAATCAGTGGCGTGATTATCGCCAAGGGTAAGGTTCAAGCCTTCATCGCAACACTTGTGACTATGACTCTATTGCGCGGCGTGACCATGGTTTACACCGACGGTCGTCCTATCTCAACTGGCTTCACAGACACAGCAGACGCATTCGCTTGGTTCGGTACTGGCTACGCAATGGGTGTACCGGTTCCAGTATGGATCATGGTCGTGGTATTCGCAGCAGTATGGTACCTACTTAACCACACACGCTTTGGTCGCTACGTTTACGCACTGGGTGGCAACGAATCAGCAACTCGCCTATCAGGCATCGACGTAGACAAAGTAAAAATCGGTGTTTACGCAATCTGTGGTCTGCTAGCTGCAGTGGCAGGCATCATCGTGGCATCGCGTTTGTCATCTGCTCAACCAACCGCAGGTATGGGTTATGAGCTAGACGCTATCGCAGCCGTAGTTCTTGGCGGGACAAGCTTAGCTGGCGGTCGTGGCCGTATCATGGGCACATTGATTGGTGCTCTGATTATCGGCTTCCTAAACAACGCCCTAAACCTACTAGACGTATCTTCTTACTACCAGATGATTGCAAAAGCAGTGGTTATTCTTCTGGCAGTATTGGTCGACAACAAAAACAAATAAAACCTATTCACACTCTAGGTTAATACAAGTAACACTCTAGTTTAATAAAAGTAACAGTTTGTTTTACCTTAAAATATTAGAATCTATAAATAATGTAACAACGAGCTAGGACTCACCTCTTAGCTCCCCCTACACAAAGGACTTACACCATGAAAAAATTAGCGACTCTTATTTCTGCTGCTCTTCTTTCTACAACAGTATCTGTGTCTGCACAGGCGCAAGATACAATGGCAATCGTTCTGTCTACATTGAACAACCCATTCTTTGTAACCATGAAAGATGGCGCAGAAGCGAAAGCTGAAGAGCTAGGCTACAAGCTTATCGTTCTGGATTCTCAAAACGACCCAAGCAAAGAGCTGTCGAACATTGAAGATCTAACCATTCGTGGTGTTAAGGCAATCCTGATCAACCCAACAGATTCAGACGCCGTGTCTAACGCAATTCGCATGGCTAACCGTTCAAACATCCCAGTACTAACACTAGACCGTGGTGCAAGCCGTGGTGACGTAGTAAGCCACATCGCTTCTGATAACGTAATCGGTGGTGAAATGGCAGGTCACTTCATCATGGAAAAAGTGGGCGAAAAAGCGAAAGTAATCCAACTTGAAGGTATTGCTGGTACTTCTGCAGCTCGTGAACGTGGTGAAGGCTTCATGAATGCAGTAAACGGCAGCGACCTTGAGCTTCTTGCAAGCCAACCTGCTGATTTCGACCGTACTAAAGGTCTGAACGTAATGGAAAACTTGCTTGCTGCTAACCCAGATGTACAAGCAGTATTTGCTCAAAACGATGAAATGGCACTAGGTGCACTTCGCGCAGTTCAAGCGTCAGGTAAAGAAGTGATGATCGTTGGCTTTGATGGCACAGACGACGGCATCGCTGCTGTTAACCGCGGCCTACTAGGCGCTACAGTTGCACAACAACCTGACCTAATCGGTTCTCTAGGTATCGAAATGGCAGACAAAGTACTGAAAGGCGAAACAGTAGACGAGTACGTACCAGTACCTCTAAAAATCATCGCTAAGTAATCGTTACGAGGTAACGCGATATAAAGCAGGGAGTTCCCTATCTCCCTGCTTTGATTGGCTCGCTGACTCAAACAAAAGCAAACCCCGACAGTGCATCGCTGTTTCTCATTCCGCTCACAAAAGAGAGCGCACTTAACACCATGAGAAAGACCCATGCATTTTCAAATACGATATATCATAAGGCTCGTATCATGACTCAACTGATTGTTTTAGGTAGCGTTAACGCTGACCACGTACTGCAAGTTCCTTCGTTCCCTCGTCCGGGTGAAACCTTGATTGGCGGTAACTATCAGGTCATCCCTGGCGGTAAAGGCGCAAACCAAGCAGTCGCTTCTGCGCGATTAAACGCAGATATCGGCTTCATCGCCTGTGTCGGTGACGACCCATTCGGCATCAACATTCGTCAAGACTTCGCTAAAGACGGCATCAACATCGACGGTGTTATCGTGGCAGACAACACGCCAACTGGCATTGCGATGATCCAAGTATCCGCAACGGGTGAAAACAGCATCTGTCTTTCTGCAGAAGCTAATGACAAGCTGACTTGCGACCAAATCGAACCACATCTAGAGAAGATTCGCGGAGCCAAATACCTGCTAACTCAACTTGAAACGCCAATTGAAGGTATTGAGTACGCTGCGAAAGTAGCAAAAGAGAGTGGCACGCAAGTCATTCTAAACCCGGCTCCTGCTCGTCCATTATCGGATTCACTGCTTGCTTGTGTTGACGTGATTACACCGAACGAAACTGAAGCAGAAGTGCTGACAGGCATTACCGTGACGGACAACGCGTCTGCTCATCAGGCTGCGTTGGCTCTGCATGCTAAAGGCATAGAAACGGTAATGATCACGCTAGGCGCGAAAGGCGTGTGGGTGAGTCATCGCGGTCAAGGCAATGAAGCCAGCGAAGGTGAATTAATCGCAGGTTTCCGTGTTGAAGCAACAGATACAACTGCCGCAGGTGACACCTTTAACGGCGCGTTGGTGACAGGCTTGCTTGAAGATATGCCACTTGAGCGTGCGATTAAATTTGCTCATGCTGCAGCTGCTATCTCTGTGACACGCTTTGGTGCTCAAACGTCGATTCCAAGCCGTGCTGAAACCGATGCGTTTTTGGCAGAGCAACTGTCTGCTTAGTTTGATACCTATTTGAAGGCCTAACTTCTGAGCTAAACCGTGGTTAACGGATGTTAGCCTTCAAATTCGGTAACAACAAATAACAAGAATAAGCCCCTGTTTTCAGGCAGAATATCGCCCAACGTGGAAGGTTATTCCCACAAGGATTTTTTATGGCAACAATGAAAGACATCGCACGGCTCGCAAAGGTTTCGACTTCTACCGTGAGCCACGTGATCAACAAATCACGCTTTGTCAGTGAAGAGATTGCTGAGCGTGTTAACAGTGCGGCTAAAGAACTCAACTATGCGCCTTCTGCATTGGCTCGCAGCTTGAAAATGAAGCAAACCAAAACCTTGGGAATGCTAGTGACCACATCCACCAACCCATTCTTTGGCGAAGTGGTAAAAGGTGTGGAACGTCGTTGCTACGAAAAAGGCTACAACCTTATCTTGTGTAACACCGAAGGCGATAGCGAACGCATGAAATCCTCTATCGATACCTTGCTGCAAAAGCGAGTCGATGGCCTGATGCTAATGTGTTCTACCCTTGAAGGCGAACATATCGATGTATTCGAGCGCTACCCAGAACTGCCTGTTGTAGTCATGGATTGGGGCCCTATGTTGTTTGCGAGCGATAAGATCCAAGACAACTCGCACCAAGGTGGCTACATGGCAACTAAGCACTTGATAGATAACGGTCATTCTCAAATTGGTTGTATCACTGGCCCACTGCACCGTAATCAAGCTTCGTCTCGTTATCAAGGCTTCAAGCAAGCAATGGAAGAAGCCAATTTAGAGATCAACCCTAAGTGGATTGTTGAATCCAACTTTGAATGTGACGGTGGTTTTGACTCTTATCAGACATTGAAAACTCGTGGCGAAATGCCGTCTGCCTTGTTCGTCAGTAACGATATGATGGCGATGGGCGTGATTCACGCTGCGGCGCAAGATGGCACATCGATTCCGAATGATCTGTCTATCATTGGCTACGATGACATCCACCTGTCGAAGTACATGACACCCGCGTTAAGCACTGTCCACCAGCCAAAACATCGTTTAGGTAAAGCCGCAGTGGATACGCTTTTGAGCAGATTACAAACTCCAGATGCTTATCCGCAAGTCGTTGAACTTGAACCTACTCTTGTTGAACGAAGCAGCGTAAAAGCGCTTTAGTACTCGCCACACTCATCACACCGTTGAAAGCTAGCTTATTGAGCTAGCTTTTTTGTCTTTGAAACATAATAACGCCGCTTAATCGCCCCTAAAATGCCGTCAATATGCGAAACTTACATGCTAAAATATGCATTTGCGCACTCAGCAACTATTCACGCAATTAACGACTAATTCATCTACACTAATATTAAATAACAACGGCATGGAGAGCGTAGTTGTATGATCGCGGGTTGGTTTGACAATATATCCCTACAAAAAAAGCTATTAGTCAGCTTTTTAATTCCTATCACTTTGATGGTCATCGTCTCTTTCTCTGTGTATGAAAACACCCAATCTATTGTGAAAGATAACCATTGGGTTGTTCACACTCACAAAGCCATAGCCCGAGCTCAAGAGCTGCTCAACCTAATTGTGGATATGGAAACCGGACAACGTGGCTACCTAATCACGGGCGATCCCGTATTTTTAGAGCCCTATCATCTGGCACTGGATGTTTGGCGTCAAAAAATGCAAAGCCTATCAACTCAAGTGAGTGACAACCCCCCTCAAGTTGAACGCCTCAAAAGAATCGATGATACTCATAAGACATGGCTAAAGGAGTCGGGCGAGAAAGAGATCATGCAACGCAACCTCGTCAATAAAGGCGAAGCGAAAATGCAAAGTGTCGTCTACCTCACTCAACAACAGACCGGAAAACAACTGATCGATAAGATCCGTAAAGAGATCGCTCAATTTATCGATATTGAACAGCAACTTATCAGAGTCAGAGTCGATAAGTCCGTTAACTCGGCCAACCAAACCACTTACGTACTGGTTGTCGGTACCCTGTTTTCAGCATTTATCTCATTGCTTGTGGCGGCGTGGTCATCAAACCGTATTAAACGAAGAATAGACATACTGCTCGCAGCCGCAAACCAAGTTGCTGCTGGCCATTTAAAAGAAGGGGCATCGACCCTCAAACTTTCCTCAAACATTAACGCTCAAGACGAAGTAGCTCACCTCAGCCATAGCTTTCAAACAATGGCAACAAACCTGGTAAAAAACGACAATGAAATGCGAGCGAAAAATCAGGAGCTAATCGCTGAACGAACCAAAGCTGAAGCCGCAGTAAAAGCTAAGGGCGATTTTCTGTCTACCATGAGCCACGAAATCAGAACACCAATGAACGGTGTTCTTGGAATATCTCAGATCATTGCAAGCCAAACCCAAGAACCCGAAACAAAAGAGAACATCAACATCATTCTCGAATCTGGTCACCACTTGATGACGATACTCAACGACATTCTGGACTTCTCAAAAGTCGAAGAAAACAAGCTTGAGTTAGATGTGGCTCCCTTTAACTTTGTTCAAGTCATGCAGCCTGTATGCAGCGCACTAAAACCCTTAGCCGATGAAAAAGGCATTCGCCTGTTAATCGAAAATAACATACCGAAAAACATCCAACTCTTCGGAGACTGTGCAAGGCTGCGCCAAATCATGTTCAACTTGGGCGGTAATGCGACAAAATTCACCAAAGAAGGTCATGTGTCCATACAAGCTGACCTCAATCGCCCCAACAACCAGTTGATCCTCACCGTGACAGACACCGGGGTTGGTATCCCGAAAGATAAGCACGAGCAGGTATTCAATTCATTCGAACAAGCCGACACTTCGACAACAAGGAAGTTTGGCGGAACAGGGCTTGGCCTCGCAATCGTCAAGAACCTAGTCAACCTCATGAATGGAGAAATCACATTAACCAGTGCTGTCGGGCTTGGTACAAAATTCCAAGTCTCTCTGCCTATCACATGGCAAGAAAGCAAAGCGAAAGACATCGCGACCCATACAGTCGATGCAGAAACTCTCAGCTTTGACTCGTTAAGTATCCTGTTGGTGGAAGATAACCGTATTAATGCCATTGTTGCACAAGGCTTTTGTGAAAAACTCGGCCATCATGTTGAGCATGCGGAAAACGGGAAATTGGCGATTGAACGCCTCAAAACAACTCAATATGACCTTATCTTGATGGACAATCATATGCCTGAAATGAACGGGGTCGAGACAACAAATTACATTCGTGAAAAACTGAAACTCGATACCTTGATATTCGCTTACACGGCCGATGTATTCCGTGAGGCGCATGACAACTTTATTCAGGCGGGTGTCGACCATATTCTGACCAAGCCTCTGCAGCAAGAGAGTTTCTTCGACGCCCTACAACAGTTCTCAAGTCGATTACCGAAACAAACAGCAGCCGAAGGTTCGAGTGAGAATGAAAACATTGTCGAGCTTCATCGTAAGCCTATTGAAACGTTAAGGTTAACGGAAGAAGAGATCAGCCATTCAGAAGTGATACAAATACTGAAAGATGACACGGAAGGGTTCAGCTTACTCATAGACTCGACCATTATTGAGTTCGAACAGTCAGTTGATCGCGTCATTGAATACTATTTAGCGAAAGAATTAGAGCCACTTTGTCGCACCCTGCACTCCATTAAAGGCATGTCGCTAAACTTAGGTCTTAACATGCTTTCTAAGCAGGCATTGGAGCTAGAAGTCGAAGCCAAAAATCAACAATTGCCGGATATTGAACGACTGCAAAAACTGCTCAATCGCCTTATGGTCAATATCCATCAAGCTCAGCGGATGAAAAACGCCCATTCAGTCAAGCATCTGAATCAAATGAACGATCAAGCTTAAGAACGCTTCGTTCCCAAGCTAAAACGCAAGGCTTAATCACCTTGCGTTTTTCGATCTTATACCGCGCTAGTCTCTGTTCTAGCGATTTAACGGTTTAACAGGGCGGTTATTTGCTGGATCTCATCTTCGACATCAATACCATTATATTGCGGCGCAATCGAGAGATCTTGAATACTCACGGTTTCTACCGATTGCCTTTCGTTGAGCTGAGTCATTAACTCTCCTTTTGGTGAGTAGACTCTGCTTCCACCACAATAAGTCGCGGTAAACGCATCAACCACATCCTGTCCAACTCGATTACAAGTCACGACATGACACCCCTCTTCTAAAGCCCTTGCATGAGCAATAGCAAAGCTATGATGACAACCAAAATTCGCGGGATGGAGAATAACGTCGACCGACTGATACTCTCTCATGATCTCCGGGAACCAAATATCGAAGCAAATCGCGACACCAAACTTTAAGCCTTTGTGCTCAAACGTGAGGCGCTTCTCCCCTCTCGAGAAATACTGCTTATCGAATTTGGTTTGACTGATTTTTCTATATTTGTGTCGTAAACCGGAAGCATCCACAACCACGACGCTGTTGTAATATTGGCCACTATCTTTCTCGGCAATGCCTGCAACAATCAAGGTGTCATGCTTCGCTGCAAGCTGCGTTAATGAATCAATAGTACTGCTGTCGGCGAAGTCTTCAGCCAATTCGTGAATTTCTTCAGCCTCGTTAAAAATATACCCAGTCGTGAACAGTTCAGGCAGTAAAGTAATATCACCGACTAACGGCTCCGCTTGCAAAAGATCAGAGACCGAATCTATATTCTTTTGTTTGTTTTTGTATTCAACTTCAAGCTGAATAAGCGTGATACTGACATTATTCAAAATCGATTCCTTACTAGGTAATACTTAAAGCTGTAATGCTTCAAGCTGGAGACTAAGAACTAAGAACTAAGAACGACAGAGTAGGCCAATCCCCTATCGCTTTCTTATTCGCCCGCCAAAGGTTGAAGCAGGTGCACAGTCCTGTACGTATTTTAAACCTGCCTACGGCGCTAATTAAGGCTCTGGTAAAACGGGAGGCGTGCTGTCCATATAGGTTAAGAAATTCACCCACACCTCATGCGTGCGCTGCTTGGTTAACGTCATCTTGCAGGAAAGCGCCATAACCCCTCGAATAGAACCTTCACGCCATTGGGTGTACACAGAATCACAATGTGCTGTCATGTACGCCTGCCAGCTCTCCTGAGCCTTCTTAATTGACGCCACCAGCTCAGCATCATAAGCATTGTGCTCAAAGCTGGCTGCAAGGTATTTATCCAGTTCCGCTTGTGCAGATTCCAACTCAATTGCCGCACAGTGATTGATCTCGATGGTATTCATCGCATTCTCGCAATCAACAACACCTTCGTAGGCCAACGCAGAGAATGAGAAGCACACCGCTATGAGTGCCGATATCAGTTTTGTCATAATCATCCTTTATGCTGCCACCACCAAAACGAATCGTGTCGTGACTTTATTTATTTAAACGTGGCTCAATATTTAGCTCATTCAGCTCATTCAGCTCATTCAGCTCATTCAGCCAGAGCAAATAACAATAAAATTTATCAGGATATAAGCATTTGTTATCCGCATGAATCATCAAAAATGACGCCTCGCCAACTCAAATAAACGAGATAACGCTCAGATTTTGCTGGTAAAACTAGAAAACATATTATTTATATCAATAATTCGTGCCTGCATTCACACTATTAATTATTTATATTGCTACCTAAACGCTAACTTTATAAATTAAATCGAATGCTCACATAAATCGGTAACGCTTCTCCAACTATGGATATCAAGTACCAAAACATTGCCAAGACTTCATTTTACTTTGCCATCTCTTTCTTTTTTTCCATGGCAATGCTCATTCCTTTTACACCGTATCACTACCAAACATTAACCGAAGACACATCAAGGTTAGTCGAAACTAGGTTAGAAAGGATCCAATCAAGGTTCGACCGTTTTTTATCTGAAGTTAGACCTGAACAGTCTTGCGACGCGATCGTTAGACAGCTTCGACAAAACGTTTTTGAAGCCGATTGGGTAAAAGAAGCAGCGGTATTCAATAAACAGAACCGATTTTACTGTTCAACCACCGATGGTGACGTTTCATTTCGCCTATACAGCACCATCAGGCAGCGACTCAATGACGACCCGAATTTAACAACCCTGTCGTATTCCAACTCGGCCATCACGCAAGTTCAGTCCATCATGCTCATTTTCTCGAACAAAGAAGATGCCGGAGTGAGCCTGATGATTCCGCCACACTTCATCTATGACCTTGTTGAAACAAGCCTCAGCAACCATGGAATACAGGCCAAAGTTGAAGTGATCAAAAGAGATATCCACCCTATCGATATTGACTCATCAATCGCCAAGGTGCGGATACAATCGAACACCTACCCATTAACCATCACCTCATACATTGGGTATCAGTTTTATCTTCACTTCATGTTGAGTTATTTATGGTTTGGCTTTTTGATGGCCGGAATCACGACCATTATTCTCCTTTCCATCAAGCATAAAAAGCAGAGCCAACGCAGCTTAGAATATTCGCTTTCAAGTGCGCTAAAAAACCAGCACCTTCATGTTCACATGCAGCCTATCGTTAACCAAAACACCAACGAGATCGTCGGCTGTGAGTCATTATTGCGATGGAACGACCCAATTGAAGGTAACGTCTCCCCGGCTATTTTCATCCCGCTTGCTGAAAGCTTAGGCTTAATTGAGGAGCTCACCTACTTCGTGCTACGCAAAGTATTAATGACGTTGAAAAGCAATCAAGATGTGTTCGACTCAAAGTACATCAGCGTCAACATCAGCCGCAACGTAGTGTCTAACAGTAACTTCTCTAACAAAGTGATCAGCATCTTTAAAAGACACCCTGAGATTCTCAAACAGGTAGTTTTTGAAGTAACCGAAGATGGTGAATGTTCTGATGCCGACATGGTCAAAATTAGAGACAACCTAACCAAACTATCGAACATGGGCGTAAGAGTTGCGATTGATGATTTTGGTACAGGCTACGCAGGGTTAGATTTCGTAAGACAGTTCCCGTTCAGCATTCTCAAGATTGATCGCGTGTTCGTGAAAAACATATCCGACGAATCCAGCTTTGGTCTCCCTTTGCTAGAGTCCATGCTTCAACTATCACGCACCTTAGGGATGCAAGTGATCGTCGAAGGTGTCGAGTATGAGTCACAAGTAAAAATCTTATCTAAGCTTGGTGTCGACTATATCCAAGGCTTCTATTTTTATAAGCCGATGCCGATAAACCTGACTGTCAGCTTACTCAGGCAGCAGCATTTTGAGTCCGATAACGTTGAGGAACAAACCAACCAGACATTCCTTGTTACATAAGGCACTAAAAAACAACGAAAGAAAATGCGAAGGCTATGGGTCTCCTTTGATGAACATTTAAACCATCGCATCATTGAATGCATCACAAGGGATATCATGGAAAAGACACTTCAAACCAAACTGGCGACTAGCCTACTACTGCTGAGAATCGGCATTTTTATCGTCTTCTTGTTCTGGGGCTTAGATAAGATCCTTGTCCCTGAGCACGCGACAAAAGTACTGTCTGGCTTTTACGGCATCGACATCTCGAACAATGCGATGATGGCTCTGGGTGTCGCGCAGCTCGGATTTTTAGGCGCATTCGTTGTAGGCATGTGGAAAAAGTACACCTACGGAGCCATTTTAGTCCTTCATGCAGGCTCAACCTTTTCCTCTTTTGGAAAATACATGGACCCGTTCAACAACCTACTGTTCTTCGCCTCTTGGCCAATGCTCGCAGCCTGTATCGCAATCTTCTTACTTCGCAATTACGACACTTACAGCGTGTCCAACTAACACAAAGGGCGCCGTTATTGGCGCCCTGTTTGGTTGGGTTGATTCTTATCAACCTAAAATACTCTGTTAGCTGTATGACCCTATTTTACATTTCTATAAGTTACTAGAAACCCTGTCAAACCTATTGAGAGAGCAGCAATACATACTCCCCTCAGTATTGCATCATTGAGATAAGCTGAGTAGAAAAGCATTGCAATAAATGCACTACATGACACCAAAAAAGGTGCAATTGAACGATGGGTAAAACGTGAAGTATCAACCACACTATAACGATCTAGAACCAAATCCAAGAGCAAGAGCATGTGCATAACAAACAAAACATTTAGTACTGGAAGTACCCAGTAAAACCAACTATCTACAGGAAAGCTAAATAGTTGAACAAAGGTAAGGTGAGCCAATATAGAAAACAAAATACTTTTCCAACCATTCGAACTACTTTGTACTCTAATGCGGTATGTTCGTCGGGCGACAGAAGCAAGTGGCTTGACTGAAGAAACCCAAATAGCCAACCAAACTATAAGTAATACCATGGTTCAAGAGCCTCTAAATTAAGGTTTACGCAGCTATTCTGAATTAGATATCTAGAACTATTATCCCAAGATATCGACACTTTACGCCTTGCTAAGGTGTGAGCAAACCAATACCTTAGCCTCCGCATAATACCTTAAACACATAAACCAACGCATAGTAAAAATGCCACGCGTTGCGAATTATTCTTAAGCAACTTGTTATACCTCTTGGTTGAGGCTAAAATGACCAAAACAAAGACCACTTAAGAGACCTATTACATGACCACTAGAATTTTAGCCGATGTTGCTGCAAGCATTACTGAGTTGAAAGCTAACCCTATGAAAGTTGCAACTAGTGCTTACGGTGAACCTGTTGCTGTACTGAACCGAAATGAGCCAGCATTTTATTGCGTACCAGCCGAAGCGTACGAAATGATGATGGACAGACTCGAAGATCTTGAACTACTAACTATTGCGAAAGAGCGTGAATCTGAAGAGAGTATTTCGGTAAATATTGATGACCTATAAACTCGACTTTAAAAAGAGTGCACTCAAAGAGTGGAAAAAGCTTGGCTCAACGCTTCAACAACAATTTAAGAAAAAGCTAATCGAGCGTTTAGATAACCCGCATGTTCCGGCTTCAAAACTCTCTGGAGCTGACAACATGTATAAGATTAAGCTGCGCCAATCGGGCTACCGTCTCGTCTACAAAGTTGAAGACGATGTCATCATTGTAACCGTCTTAGCAGTCGGAAAACGCGAACGTAGCGATGTTTACCGTAACGCTATGAAAAGGTTAGATGATTGATTGCGGTATCAACGCCGCATTAAGCGGACTAAAATTGTGGGTTATACTGTGAAGCGAAGCGGAACGTAACCCACTGTTTTAGTTCCGTTTAAATACCTTGTTATAAGAATGTAGACGCCATACTTACAACTTGTTTCTATCAAGTAACATTAGGCGGACATCATCGAATTCTAGTGCGATTTGAATAGGTTCATGATGTGTATCTTCAGTAAATACCGTCAAGCCTAAACAGTCACCACCTGCACTTTCATAACGGGCTATAGCCGACTCAAACACCTTCCTAGCGGATGTGACATTAGCAGCAGTCAAACTGCGAATCCTGTGGTGAACATCAGTTAGCCTAGAAACATACACCTTACTTGCTTGCAAAAGATCAACTGACTCGGGTGTTTCTTTTAAGGTTGCTTTCTTATTTTTCGAATTCTGAGCAAGTTGTTCCTGAGTGGAAAATACCATTACTTTATTCTGTACTCCTCGTTCCGTGAGCTCTGATGCGTGCTCTAGAGTATGGATAGCTATACCATTGTGCTGGACATGGTTACGTATCATTTCCATAAATCGATATTCAAAAGATGCATCATACATTTCATTAAAGTACTTCTTTGCATCTTTTAATATCTCAGGTTGATTATGAAACGAATCTCTAGCCGCAGAAGGAATTTGATCTACATATGTTTTGGTAGACGTTAATAGGTTTGCCAGCCTACGCTCAATTAGAATACGAAAATTAAATACGCCATTGTAATCCATAGACCTAAATGCATCATTGAGCATAGTTTCATTACAAACGTCCAATTCAAATTCTTTTAGGTTTGAATTCATTATTTCAAATTTTTCTTCTATCGATAAACCGCATCTTAATACTCTATTTGAGTGAATTATCTCCAAGTATTCCGCTTCTTTAATTTCTACAACCGGAACGTTTCCAATTACATTTTTCTTCAGATAGTACATAACCCACCAAATTCTTATAACAGCTATATTAGACAGAATAATTCTGCATTTTGTCCCTGAAACAATTCTGTCTAGTTTCCAAGACTCGCTGCACTTAGTCTAATAACTCATTTAATAACATCATCTTACCTACTTATCTTTGTATCAAACATGACGAAAAGCAGAAATTTTCCATATAGTTCCGGCAAAATGCAGAAAACTCCCCAATATGTGAGTAAACCGCAGTTCAGGCTATGAAGGTTGTATCTTGGAAGTTGTATTCTCAAACAAAAAAAGCGCCGACATGATTGTCGGCGTTTTTGCTATAGGTATGATGAGTGGGAGGTAGTAACTACTTCGCCATGGTGCTCAAAAACTCGGCTTCGAACTCTTCATCGGCTTCTCGGGTTAGGCATTCCACCAGCCAGTCGATGCTTTGATGGTCTAGCTTACTGTTCACCACGAAGGCTTGCTTTACGCCAGACTGACCCAGCTTGGCAGAGCCGTAGTTCTTGAATGATTTATTGCCATGATAATGGAGTGATTTGATCGCCTCCGCGTTAGGTTCTGGCAAGGCATCGAGGGTATTAGCAAGCTGAATCACCAACTCCATTGGGTTCTTAGAGGAAGATATTCGATACAGAAAACCGCCCTCCACTCTTTGGCGAACCCAATAATCAAAGCCGCTGCAATCCATCACCTTGTCACTGACCAGTGCGGCTTCGCTGCGATAGCCACACGGTTCAACCATCACTGGGGTATGTTTGAATTCTGGTTGACCTGATGCGGCATCGGTATGAGGCAAGATTAGTTCGCATGGTTTGCTGTCTTTGGCGGTGGGTGCGTTCCAGTGGATAGGCATGAAGACTTGTTCACGGCGCATCTCTTTGGTCACCACTAAGCGCGCTTGGCACTCCCCTTGTGCGCTGCGCACTTTCACCACAGGGTTAATAGTCGCGTGGTTGAAAGCATCTAGCCCAAATTCATCCAAGTTCAGTTCTGAAACGGTATCTGGGTGGATGGCGACAAACGGTTCTGGGGTGTGTTCACCTAAGCCTGCCGCCAAACCTGTGCGGCTCATGGTGTGCCATTGGTCTCTGATTCGACCTGTGTTCATGATAAGCGGGAATTCAAGGCTGGTATCGGCAATCGGTTTGTCGTGCTCAACTGCAATAAACTGCGCTTTGCCTGATTCAGTAAAGAACTCGCCATTGGTGAACATGCGTTGCTCAATGATCTCTGGTTGATACTCTAACACTGGCCATTGCTGTGGAGTGAGTTCGCCATAGCCTTTCTCATCCAGTTGCGTGAGTCCAATTAAGCACAAGTCACGTGCTTTGCCTGATTCATTGCCGAGCGCTGTCATCTCGCAATACTCTTTGAAGATCTCACCTTCGTGGCGGAACTCAAATTGCTCTTTGAATCCCATTTTTTGTGCGACTTCTTTTAGAATCCACCAATCGGGTTTGGCTTCCCCTGGGCTTGGTAACACGCGGCGCTGGCGTGAAATTCGGCGTTCAGAGTTAGTCACGGTGCCCGACTTTTCGCTCCACCCTTGCGCGGGTAGCACTACATCGGCCAAGCGAGTGGTTTCAGTATCGGCAATGCAGTCCGACACCACCACAAATGGGCACTTCTCTAATGCAGTTTTGATTTTTTCGCTATCAGGCAGGCTCACAACTGGGTTGGTTGCCATGATCCACACGGCTTTGATTTTGCCTTCATTCATGGCATCAAACAGGTCAATCGCTTTTAAACCCGCATGTGTGGCTAAGCTATCGGTTTGCCAGAACTCGCTGACGGTTTGGTGTGATTGCGGATCACCAAATTCAAAGTGCGCCGCTAAGGTATTGGCTAAACCGCCCACTTCTCGGCCACCCATTGCGTTCGGCTGGCCCGTTACAGAGAATGGCCCCATGCCCGGCTTGCCAATTTTCCCGGTGGCTAAATGGCAGTTAATAATGGCGTTTACCTTATCGCACCCTTGTGTCGATTGGTTCACGCCTTGGGAGTAAATGGTCAGCACCTTCTCGTTCGATGCAAACAAACTGTAGAACTGTTTTAGCTGCTGCTCTGTTAACCCTGTAA
The DNA here is from genome assembly GCF_041467535.1 of Vibrio sp. 10N.247.311.47. Taxonomy (NCBI): domain Bacteria; kingdom Pseudomonadati; phylum Pseudomonadota; class Gammaproteobacteria; order Vibrionales; family Vibrionaceae; genus Vibrio; species Vibrio sp. 10N.247.311.47. The sequence continues at coordinate 128,859 of NZ_JBFSUR010000004.1, read as the reverse complement.
GTTCAGGAACACTTTTGTCGCCCCAGCCTGATTCGGTATAACCTGACTCTGTATAACGGTAGTGAGTCGCAGATCGAATCGATTCAGTAAAGCCTTGGGTGTGGTTTTCTATGTAGTCTGCATCTAGCTTGTCGTTATCGTCGAGATAGCCCAATAAGCCGTTAAACAGCGCCACGTCTGAGCCAGATTCCAATGCCAAGTGAATATCTGCAATTTCACAAGTGTCGGTATAACGCGGGTCGATGACGATAACTTTCAATGCGGGGTTGGCTTGTTTCGCGGCTCTTAATCTTTGGAAAAGTACCGGGTGACACCATGCTAGGTTTGAGCCTGTAATCACGACTAGATCGGCTTGCTCGAGATCTTCGTAGCATACCGGTACGGTGTCTGCGCCAAATGCACGCTTATGCCCGACCACAGTTGAAGCCATACATAGCCTAGAGTTACTGTCGATGTTGCCACTACCAATGAAGCCTTTCATCAGTTTATTGGCAACGTAATAGTCTTCGGTAAGCAGCTGACCAGACACATAGAACGCAACCGAATCGGCCCCAAATTCTTCGATGGTTTGATTAAATTTGTCTGCGACCAACTGAGTGGCACTGTTCCAATCTAGCTCTTGTTTTTGCTCATTCTGAATATGAGCAGGCTGTGTAAGACGACCTAAAGGCGTGACGGTGTCGCCGAGCGCAATCCCTTTAGTGCATAGCTTTCCATAGTTTGATGGATGATCTTTATCACCACGCACTTCTAGTTTTCCTAACGATGTCGGTCTCGCTTCTATTCCACACCCTACACCACAATAAGCACAGGTCGATTTTATCCAGCCGCTGTTTGAATCGGTCATCCGTTTCTCACTCAATTATCCATAATTGTAATAACTAAAAATAAGCAAATAACACGCCACTTAATAGCAGCTGATGAATAGCAAATAATTTCACCTAAAAACAACAACTTAATAAAAACACAAATATCAGCAATGAACCAATTAGAACTTAACCAAGATAGAAACTTAATTTTTGCACCATCTTGCTGAAAGTTGCACCACAAACGCTCATTTATATAAATCTAACAAAAATTTTACATACCACTTTAGGGGTAATTGCGTGCCACCTCTATTTTTTAAACCACTGAAAATTATAAGTTAATTTTTATTTAAATGAACGAACCGTAATCTGGCATCCTCCTTGCTCCACTAAAAACCAAGACTTAGAAAAAACATTTTTGTTTTTCTTGATGATTATGAATTGAGTGGAATCTCAACCCGGTATTCATCTGCTAACGACTAGAAATTAGATGCTAGTGATGGTGACGCCGAGAATAAGGAATGGATTATGAGCAAGAAGAAAATCGTCGTTGTTGGTAACGGCATGGTTGGACACAAATTTATCGACAACATCCTGCAATCAGAGAGTGATGAGTTTGATGTGATTACTTTTAGTGAAGAGCCAAGGCTGGCCTACGACCGTGTTCAGCTAACGGCTTACTTTAATGGTAAAAGCGCTGATGACCTGTCATTGACCAGTGAAGAGTATTACCAAAGCAACGGCGTGAACTACTTGTTGAACCAGAAGGTTGCCAAGCTAGACACCGCCAATCAACAAGTCATCACTGAAAGTGGTCACGTTGAAAGTTACGACAAGCTAATCTTGGCGACGGGCTCTTTCCCTTTTGTTCCCCCTATTCCCGGTAACGACCAAGAACACTGTCACGTTTATCGCACCATCGAAGACTTAGACGCCATCGAGCTTTCAAGCAAAGGCAGCAAATCTGGCGTGGTGATTGGTGGTGGTCTGCTTGGCTTAGAAGCCGCAAACGCAGTCAAAAACCTTGGTTTGGAAACTCATGTGGTTGAATTCGCGCCTCGCCTAATGGCCGTACAATTAGATGACGGTGGCGGTGCGCTACTGCGCAGAAAGATTGAAGACCTTGGGGTGCAGGTTCACACCGAGAAAGCGACCTCTGAAATAGTCGACGGAGAAAACGCTCGCTACCGTATGAACTTCGCCGATGGCACCCATTTAGAAACCGATATGATCGTATTCTCTGCCGGTATTCGCCCTCAAGATGCTCTAGCTCGCAGCTCTGATGTCGAGATTGGCGAGCGTGGCGGTATTGTGATCAACAATCACTGTCAAACCAATATCGACAACGTTTACGCCATTGGAGAATGTGCCCTTTGGGATAACAAGATCTTCGGCTTAGTGGCGCCCGGTTATTCCATGGCGAAAGTCGCGGCTTCGCATATTGTCTCTGACGGTACTGACGACGCTGCGTTCACTGGCGCCGACATGAGCACCAAGCTCAAACTGCTTGGCGTCGATGTTGCCAGTATTGGTGAAGTGCACGGCAAGACAGAAGGTGCTCAATCGTATACCTACAACGATGAAATAGAACAAGTTTATAAGCGCCTGATCATCTCGGCTGACGGCACAAAGATTGTTGGTGCTGTGTTAGTGGGTGATGCAGAAGCCTACGGTTCGCTACTGCAAATCAAGCAAAATGATATGCCCCTTCCTGAAAACCCATCGGTATTGATTTTACCTAACGTGGCCGATGATTCTGGCTCGGCAATGGGTGTTGAAGCTCTGCCTGATAGCGCTGTGATCTGTTCATGTTTTGATGTGACTAAAGGCGATATTAAAGACGCGGTTTCTGCTGGCTGCACCACGATGGCTGCACTGAAAGAAACCACTAATGCTTCAACAGGTTGTGGCGGTTGTTCTGCCCTTGCGAAACAGGTTCTCGATAGCGAACTAAGTAACTTAGGTGTGGAAGTCTCTAACGATATCTGTGAGCACTTTGCTTATTCTCGTCAAGAGCTTACCGACATCATCCGCGTCAACAAAATCAAGACCTTCGACGAGCTGTTAGATTCTCACGGCAACGGATTGGGTTGTACTGTATGTAAACCGGCTGTCGGTTCGATACTGGCTTCGTACTGGAACGATTACATCCTTGAAGATCAACATATCGAGCTGCAAGACACCAACGACATCTACCTTGGCAACATGCAAAAAGACGGCACTTACTCGGTGGTTCCGCGTATTGCTGGCGGTGAAATCACTCCAGATAAATTGATCGTGCTTGGCGAAGTTGCTAAAGAGTTCGACCTCTACACCAAAATCACGGGCGGTCAGCGTGTCGACTTGTTTGGCGCACAGCTTAACGAACTGCCTATCATCTGGAAAAAGCTGATTGATGCAGGTTTTGAAACGGGCCACGCCTACGGTAAATCGGTTCGTACCGTGAAATCTTGTGTCGGTAGCACTTGGTGTCGATACGGTGTCGACGACAGTGTTGGCTTAGCGATTCGACTTGAGAACCGCTACAAAGGCCTGCGTTCACCACACAAGATCAAGTTTGCGGTTTCAGGCTGTACTCGTGAATGTGCAGAAGCCCAATCGAAAGACATTGGTGTTATCGCCACCGACAAAGGTTGGAACCTCTACATCTGTGGTAACGGCGGTATGCGTCCTCGTCATGCAGACCTATTCGCCACTGATTTAGACGAAACCACACTCCTTAAATACATCGACCGCGTTTTGATGTTCTACACACGTACCGCAGACCGCTTACAGCGTACATCGGTATGGATGGAGAACCTCGAAGGCGGCATTGAATACCTCAAGCAAGTCGTGATTGAAGACAAGCTCAACGTAGCTGAAGAACTCGAAGCGGACATCGCACTCAACATCGAGAAGTACCAGTGTGAATGGAAAACCACCATTGAAAACCCTGAGAAGATGAAGCGCTTCCAGCACTACATCAACAGTGAAGAAATGGACACTAGCCTCTCTTTCATCAAAGAGCGAGAGCAGCGTTTTCCTAAGCCGAGCTTGAGTGATGCTTCGAATTCAAAACGCGATGAAAAGCTCGCTAAAGCAGACCAAATCGAAGTGACTGAGGTTTCATAAATTTCATCAGGTTCATCAGGTTCATCAGGTTCATCAATAAAAAAATAAAAACTCAATTTTAGACTAGGAGAAAGTCATGGAAAATTGGACAACCGTATGCAGCACCAGCGATCTAACCCCAAACGGGGGAATTTGCGCCAAAGTAGACGATAACCAAGTGGCTATTTTTTACTGCAAGCGCAGCGACACGCTTTATGGGCTCTCTAATTACGACCCTATCGGCAAGGCGAATGTGATGTCACGTGGTATAATTGGTTCATTAAGCGGAGAACCTTACGTGGCCTCACCCTTATACAAGCAGCATTACCACTTAGAAACTGGCGAATGTCTTGAACAGCCTGAGCTCAAGCTCGTGAAATTTGAAGTTCGCAAACAAGGAGAACAAGTTCAAGTTCTCGCACCACTTGCTATCGCCAGTTAACTAAACCGCCGACACCATCATGCAAACGCTTATTAGCGTGCGCAATTTCGGCACAGGGTTTATGCACATTAAAAGCGTTCTAAGTTCGGAAGTAACGCAGGTGCACAAACCGGGTAATTTTCCAGATTTAAAGGATTTAAACCATGGATAACACTAAATTTTCGCTGCTTTCATTTACGGGTAAGATGAAGGTCTTACACCTAAGCTGGATGGCCTTTTTCATTACCTTTGTTGTGTGGTTCAACTTTGCCCCACTACTGCAAATGGTAAAAACTACGCTTGGTCTTTCTACTGAAGAGATCAAAACCCTCCTGATCCTCAACGTTGCATTGACCATTCCGGCACGTGTCGCAATAGGCATGCTAACCGATAGATACGGCCCAAGGTTGGTTTACTCTTCGCTACTCGCGGTCTGTTCTATCCCTTGTTTCATGTTTGCTCTGGCAGACTCTTTCATTCAAGCAGCAATCGCTCGTTTCCTACTGGGCTTCATTGGTGCAGGTTTCGTTGTCGGTATTCGTCTTGTGTCTGAATGGTTCCCACACAACGAACTGGGTACTGCAGAAGGTATTTACGGCGGCTGGGGTAACTTCGGTTCAGCAGCAGCAGCGTTCACACTTCCAACTCTCGCTCTAGCGTTTGGTGGTGAAGACGGCTGGCGTTATGCGGTTGGTATTACTGGCGTAATGAGCTTAGCGTTCTCGTTTATCTTCTACAAAAACGTGTCAGATACACCAAAAGGTTCAACTTACTTCAAGCCTGCTCAAGTAACAGCGATGGAAGTGACATCAAAGGGTGACTTTTTCTTCCTACTTATTATGAAGATCCCTATGTATGCCGCTTTAGCGCTACTGACTTGGAAGCTATCACCAAGCAACATCAACATGTTATCTGACATGGCGGTTTACTCTGTGTATGCAGGTTTGGCTGCGCTTTACGTGTACGAAGTGTCGCAAGTTTGGAAAGTAAACAAGAACGTATTTAAAGAAGAAGTACCAGAGATTCACCAATACAAATTCAAGCAAGTGGCGGTACTTAACGTATTGTACTTCGCGACATTTGGTTCTGAACTGGCTGTGGTTTCTATGCTGCCACTGTTCTTCTCTGAAACCTTTGAATTAACACCGGTTCTTGCAGGTATGGTTGCATCGGCTTATGCCTTTATGAACCTAATGTCTCGCCCAGGTGGTGGTTGGATTTCAGATAAATTCGGTCGTAAACCAACACTGCTTATTCTAACGATTGGCCTTGCGGTGGGTTACTTCGCAATGGGTCAAGTCGACAGCACATGGCCTGTATGGCTAGCAGTTGTCGCGGCGATGGCGTGTTCTTTCTTCGTGCAAGCGGGTGAAGGTGCGGTATTCGCAACGGTTCCTCTAATCAAGCGTCGTATGACAGGTCAAATTGCTGGTATGACGGGTGCTTACGGCAACGTGGGTGCGGTAGTTTACCTAACTGTGTTGTCATTCGTGAGCTACCAAACCTTCTTCTTAGTGATTGCTGCAACAGCGGTACTTGGCTTTGTGACTCTGCTGTTCATGGAAGAGCCTAACGGTCAAATCGCCGAAGTAAACGACGACGGCAGTGTCACGCTGATTAATGTTTCAAGCTAGGGTCTGTACTAAGAAGCATTGATATTATTGAATCGGGAGAGGCACCTTAGCGGATACATCAATGCTAGGTGCTTCGTTCAAAGGCTCTAAGTTCACTAGGGCTTTTGTTCTTCCTAGGATGTTCTGTCAAGGAAGCGGGAAGAAGAGCAGTTAAGAAGAAGACAAGTTATGACAATTTCATTCAGCCAAGGGCAAGTCATCACGCCAGAATCCAACAACCAGTTAACGCTTAAGTTTGGTGGTTATTCGAATCAAGGCGTACGTGATGAAAACCAAGATGCCATCATTGTAAAACACCCTAAAACTCGCGCAGAGCAAGAGTTGAAAGGCAGTGTTGCCTGCATTGCAGACGGAGCAAGTTGTAGTGAACACGGCCAGAAAGCCAGTCACACCAGCGTGATGCAGTTTATCGACGACTATTACGCAACCCCCCAAAGCTGGAGCATTCAACGTTCGGCGCAAAAGGTCTTAACGTCCCTCAATTCTTGGCTCTTCAATACGTCTGTTTCTAATATCCATCCCGCACAACAAGTGAACCACAATGCCCTCGTTTCGACGTTCAGCAGCGTGATATTAAAATCGAACACCGCACATATCTTCCACGTTGGCGACAGTCGCATTTACTTACTCAGAGATGGAGAATTACGCCAACTGACCCGCGACCACACCCGTAAGAATATGGGGCAAAAGCATTATCTAACACGCGCCTTAGGCATGGACAACCAACTCAACGTTGACTATCAAACCCTACCTATAAAGAAAAACGACTGCTTTATCCTGACATCTGATGGCGTGCACGAGTTTGTCTCTCCCAACACCTTCAAGGAACACATCGACAAACCCGGAGCGGATTTCGAATACGCGGCACAAACCATCTGTAACACGGCTTTAAGCCACAATAGCTCGGACAACGTGAGCTGCTTGATTGTGCAAGTCAGCCATCTGCCTAAACCTTCGCTGATTGAGTTCCATGAGAAGCTGGCTAAACGTGCTATCCCACCCCCTTTAAAGCTCGGGCAAAGTATCGACAACTTCATGGTACTTGAGGTGTTGTATGCAGGGTCAAGAAGCCATGTGTATCGTGTAATACAGAAAGATACACAAACCGAGTTCGTGCTGAAAGTCCCTTCCGTTCAATATCACGATAGCCCTTCGCAACTTCGAGCTTTCTTTAATGAACAATGGGCGGGGATCTTGCTGAAAAATAAGAGAGTAATGAAGGTTTACCCGACGCCAGAGAACTCGCAATTCTTATATCAAATCTGCGAATGGGTAGAAGGCATCACCCTAAGACAATGGATGTACGACAATCCAAAGCCGTCACTCAATGAAGTGCGCGACATACTAGAAAAAATCACACAAGGCATTCGAGTATTACAACGTGCAGACATGGTGCACCGAGACTTAAAACCGGAAAACATCATGATTCAACGTGATGGTGAGGTAAAAATCATCGACCTTGGTGCGGTGTTAGTGAGAGGCCTTGAAGAGGGAGAGCTCACCGACAAAGACGACACACCATTAGGCGCGGTCAATTACATAGCGCCAGAGACCATCAAGCACAACAGCGCGACCACCAGCTCAGATCTGTTCTCTATCGCTGTGATCGGCTATGAGATGCTAACCGGTGAATTACCCTACTCTGAAATGACCGCACAATCGCTTAAGCAATCTCGTCACCATCAATGGGAATACCAACCCATCACACAGAAACGAGCTGACTTACCAAGCTGGGTGGATTTGGTATTACAAAAAGCCTGCGCGGAATCACCAAGCGAACGTCATCAAGTGTTGGGGGATTTTGTCGCTGACCTTTACACACCAAACCAAAGCTTGGTGAAAAGCAAAGCCAAGCAACCTTTGATAAACCGAAACCCAATCCAGTTTTGGAAAGTGTTGGCTTTGTTGCTCGGCATTGTTGCCATTGTAGAAATGGGCTTATTACTCAGTGCTAGTTAAAACCAAGTTCGAGTTAATTACAGGTTCGAGTTAATTCCAAGCTCGAGCTAAACGCGAGGCTTCTAGCTAAGCGTAAAATTCGAGCTAGCCACGCTTTACTAAGCTTCTTGGTACTAACTCAATACCCGCTTGGTAACGTTTAGCAGACGCGTTCAAAGCAAGTGCAAAGGCGCTGTCTGCAATCACTTCGAATTGCTGTGGCAATGAATGGACTTTAAAAGGTAAGAAATCCAATAAACGGTTATCACCAAAGGTTGCCAGTTTTACTTGATTAATCAGTTCTGGCTTTTCAACCATCACATCCAACACACCTTCTAGTAAGGTATAAGACATAGTGACAATGGCATCGGGCACTGTGCCTTTGGCAATCCAACCCTCAAAAATCTCACGCCCTGATTCTCTATCAAAGTGCTCACCATAACCCAAAACCGTCGGCTTGTTTTCGGTTAGCCCTGTTTGTTGAGTATGTGCTTTATTCGCCGCTTCAAAACCCAACTGACGTTCACGTGAAATGTTCAGATCAGGCAGTGCACCAATCAAACCAACACTATGAATGCTGTCATCAAGAATCGAGTGCGTCAGTTCAAATGCCGCTTCGAAGTCTTCACTGATCACGCAGGCAAAATGTTCATCGTCTAACGGACGGTCAATCGCGATGACTGGTGTGCCTGAGTTTTGCAGTTTCAAGTAGAACTCATTGGCGTCTGGCATAGAGCTCGCCACCAGCAAGGCATCGATACGACGGCTAACAAGCGCTTCCGCAACTTTACGTTCGGTTTCAGCGTCATCATCTGAGCAACCAATCAAAATTTGATAACCCACTTTACGTGAGTTCTGCTCTATCAATTTTGCTAAACGCGCGTAACTGCTGTTTTCCAGATCAGGAATAATCAAACCAAATGAACGGCTATTACCAGCGCGCAACGACGAAGCAGCATGGTCTGGTCGGTAGTTATACTCTTCCACGACTGCCATTACTTTCTGCTGAGTCTTTTCACTGATTCTGTATTTCTGCGCCTTGCCATTAATAACATAGCTGGCTGTCGTTTTCGACACACCGGCTAGTTTGGCAATCTCATCTAGTGTCATATGGGTGACCTGTATTTTGTGCGTAGGATCATATAACCAATCTTCTGATCCTTGGATTAGTTGAATTATATGCTGAATCGATTCAGTATAAAAGCTGAAAGGATTCAGCAAAATCTGAAAAGTGACTTCAATCATCCTTTTGAATGGATTGAGCGTCATTTGTCGTGATTCAGCTTCTTGTTGTTAACGAAACTGAAATTACGACACGCAGCAAAACTATTTTGAAAACCAAAATCGGCTTTGCTGAATTTTTTTACACTGAATGCTGAACCGATTCAGCTAATATAAAACAAAGAGTTAAGCAACAAGTTAAGCTCCATGAATCTTGCTCTAGACTGAATCGTAGCGATACACAAATTCTCAAGCGATACGCTAAAGAGGCACCATGCTTAAATTATCAAAATCTGACATCACTCTAGGCCAAACTGCCGAAGACAAATTCAAAGCAATCCAAAACATTGCTGGCGACCTGACAGCTAAAGGTTTAGTTGACTCTGGTTACGTTGAAGGAATGCTGAACCGTGAAAACCAGAACTCTACGTTCCTAGGTAACGGCATCGCGATTCCTCACGGAACGACGGATACTCGTGGCCTAGTAAAAGAGACAGGCGTTGCAGTACACCACTTCCCTGAAGGTATTGATTGGGCAGACGGCAACCGTGTTTACGTTGCGATTGGTATTGCAGCTAAATCAGACGAGCACTTGGGCATTCTTAAGCAACTAACGAAAGTGCTAGCGGCTGACGGTGTTGAAGAGAAATTAAAGCAAGCGAAATCAGAAGACGAAATCATCGCCCTACTTAACGGCGAAGTTCAACTAGAAGCCGACCTAGACGCTTCTTTAGTTCAGCTACTGTTCCCTGCGAGCGACATGATTCAAATGTCTGCAGTTGCGGGTGGCCTACTTAAGAACACAGGTTGCACAGACAACGCATTCGTTGCTGACCTAGTAACAAAAACACCAACTCACCTAGGCCAAGGCCTGTGGTTGTTGGGCAGCGACAAAGGCGTAACACGCACTGGCGTATCTTTCGTTTCAACAGCGAACCATTGTGAATACGAAGGCACACCAGTTAAAGCATTGGTGGCATTCGCAGCTTGCAACAGCGCGCACCAATCTATTCTGGCAAACCTAAGCAAGATGGTTTTCGAAGGTAAACAGCAACAACTGTTAACCGCTGACGCAGCGCAAGTGATTGGTCTTCTGAAAGGTGAAGCGGTTTCTACAGCCTCTCAAGACGATGACAACTGCGCAGTATTCAAAATCAAAAACGCACACGGCCTACACGCTCGTCCGGGTGCAATGCTAGTTGCTGAAGCGAAGAAGTTTGAATCAACGATCCGCGTTTCAAACCTAGATGGCGACGGAAAAGAAGTGAACGCGAAGAGCTTGATGAAAGTCATCGCGCTTGGCGTTAAACACGGCCACCAGCTTCAGTTTGTTGCTGAAGGTGAAGATGCAGCACAAGCACTTGAATCGATTGGTAAAGCTATCGCTTCAGGCCTTGGCGAAGGTTAAGGAATCGATATGTCTGATAAACAAGTCAAAGCCGTTACTGTAACGCTTAACCCTGCTCTAGACCTGACAGGCGCTATCGACGCACTAAATGTAGGTTCAGTTAGCCTAGTAAACAAAGGCTCTCTGCATGCAGCGGGCAAAGGCGTAAACGTCGCAAAAGTGCTTTCAGAGCTTGGCGCGAAAGTGACCGTAACAGGTTTCCTTGGTCGCAATAACGAAGAAGCGTTCTGCCAACTGTTTGAACAGATGGGCGCAACTGACCGCTTCATCCGTGTTGATGGCGCAACTCGCATCAACGTAAAACTGGTTGAAAACTCAGGCCAAGTAAGCGACATCAACTTCCCAGGTGTTCCTGTTGATGCTGACGCGATTAAAGCGTTCGAAGAAACCCTATTAGAACTTGCTGAAACGCACGATTACTTCGTGATTGCAGGCAGCTTGCCACAAGGTATCTCTCCTGAGCTTTGCGCTTCTTGGGTTCAACGCTTACACGATTTAGGCAAGAAGGTGCTATTTGATAGCAGCCGTGACGCACTTAAAGCCGGTATCAATGCACAGCCTTGGTTGATCAAACCAAACGATGAAGAGCTGTCTCAGCTGTTCAACGCTGAACTCACTACACGTGACCAATGCCAACACGCGGGCCAAGCCCTAAATGAAAAAGGTATTGAGAACATCGTGGTGTCACTTGGCGCAGAAGGCGTGATGTGGCTTAACCAAGGTGAATGGTTACATGCTCAACCGCCGCGTATGCAAGTAGTGAGCACAGTAGGTGCAGGCGACACCTTAGTTGCTGGCCTATGTTGGGGTCACATGCAACAGATGCCAAAACCAGAACTTATTAAATTCGCAACCGCCCTATCTGCTCTAGCAGTTTCACAGGTAGGCGTGGGCATCACCAGCCAACAAGAGCTGGATTCAGTACTACAAAATATCCAATTACAGTCGCTTAGTGCTCCAACTAGCCAGTTAGACACAAGCAAATAGGACAAAAGGTTTATTATGAATATTACCATTATCACAGCTTGCCCAAGTGGCGTAGCAAACAGCATCATCGCCGCGGGCTTGTTAGAGCAAGCGACAAAAGCACTGGGTTGGAACGCCGCTATTGAATGTCAATCAAGCGTGCTACCTGACTCAACCGTATCGCAAGACACTATCGACAGCAGCGACGTTGTGGTTATCGCAGCCAACACCAACGTTGATAAAGCGCGCTTTGTCGGCAAGAAAGTGTACCAAGCGGCTATCTCTGAATGCACTGCAGATGCAAAAGCGTTTCTAGAGAAAGCGGTAGTAGAAGCAACAGTACTAGACGCTTCTCAAGTTGAAAGCACTGTTGAAGTGACCGGTACCTCTCCAAACTCTTCTACAACAGCAAGCACAGGCAGCAAGAAGATCGTAGCGATTACGGCTTGCCCAACGGGTGTTGCACATACCTTTATGGCAGCTGAAGCGCTTGAAGCAGAAGGCAAACGCCTAGGTCACCAAATCAAAGTGGAAACTCGCGGCTCTGTAGGTGCGAAAAACCAACTGACAGACCAAGAAATCGCAGACGCTGATCTAGTTATCATCGCAGCAGACATCGACGTTCCTCTGGATCGTTTTAACGGCAAAGCGCTGTACAAAACTACAACAAGCCCTGCTTTGAAGAAAACAAAGCAAGAGATGGAAAAAGCATTCGCAGAAGCTAAACCATACCAACACACTGCTTCTTCAAATTCAGCACCTGCTGACGAGAAGAAAGGCGTGTACAAGCACCTAATGACGGGTGTTTCTCACATGCTTCCAGTGGTAGTTGCAGGTGGTTTGATCATTGCTCTTTCTTTCGTATTCGGTATCGAAGCGTTTAAAGAAGAAGGCACGCTGGCCGCTGCACTGATGACTATCGGTGGTGGCTCTGCATTCGCTCTGATGATTCCTGTTCTTGCTGGTTTCATTGCATTCTCAATTGCTGACCGTCCGGGTCTGGCTCCAGGTCTAATCGGCGGTATGCTGGCTAGCTCAACGGGCGCAGGTTTCCTAGGTGGTATCGCAGCAGGTTTCATTGCAGGTTACGCAGCGAAATTCATTGCCGACAAGGTTCAACTTCCACAATCCATGGAAGCCCTCAAGCCAATCCTGATCATTCCGTTTATCGCGAGTTTGTTCACTGGTCTTGTGATGGTTTACATCGTGGGTGGCCCTGTTTCTGGCGTGATGAGCGCAATGACAACTTTCCTAAACAACATGGGAACGTCTAATGCGATTCTTCTGGGTGTGATTCTAGGCGCAATGATGTGTTTCGACCTTGGTGGTCCGGTAAACAAAGCAGCTTACACATTCGGTGTTGGTCTATTGGCTTCGCAAACTTACGCACCAATGGCAGCAATCATGGCAGCAGGTATGGTTCCAGCTCTAGGTATGGGCCTTGCGACTTTCCTAGTGAAAGACAAGTTTGAAGCAGGCGAGCGTGAAGCGGGTAAAGCATCATTCGTTCTTGGCCTATGTTTCATCTCTGAAGGTGCAATCCCATTCGCAGCGAAAGATCCAATGCGTGTTATCCCAGCTTGTATGGCAGGTGGCGCACTAACTGGCGCTCTATCAATGATGTTTGGCGCACAGCTAATGGCTCCACACGGCGGCTTGTTCGTACTACTAATTCCTGGTGCTATCTCTCCAGTGCTTATGTACCTAGTGGCGATTGCAGCAGGTACGGCAGTAACAGGCTTTGGTTACGCGGCTCTTAAAAAGATGAGTGACTCTAAGGTAACTGCAGAGGCTTAATCCCCCTACTCTGGTTAACGGTTCAGCCCGATAACCAGAGGCTCTTGATAACCGGTTTCTTGGTAAAACGGCTCCTTAAAACAAAGGCTCCTCATTTGAGGAGCCTTTTTATTGTTCATGTATTTTCCGGTCGGAATGAGTTAAGTGCAATATTGGTATATTTGATTAGCTAGTAAGCGTTTCTTCAAAGACACCCAATTCACGACCAAGCCAGATCGCTCGTACTGTGTGATCCAAAGTTTCTTCACCGCCAGTTACAGGGTGAATAAGCACCGACATATCACCGCGTTCTTGCTCAAGCCATTCAACAATGCCCGACTCTTTGTTCGCAAAGTGAATCTCAAACATTGGCATCTTATGTGGACCAACCAAACGCTGTATTAATGGGAAAACCTCTAATACATCTTTACGTTCCGCTAAAATTTTCTGACGCAGTGTTTCTGCTTGCTCTGCAAATCGCAGAGGGAAATAGATATGACCGTGGTACATGGCACCATCCTTTAGAATTATGATGCGAACAGTTTAACCTGCTTTCTCTAGCAAGGACAGTCAACCAATGGCAGCCGAAGTATTAAACATCATGTAGAAGACTGATCTAGCTGAAATTTCTAGAGCATTCCAACAAAAACGCCACACGTAGTTTCAGTGTGGCGTTTGTTTTTAAGCTATAAAATGCTTTAGCAATAATTAGCGTTAGTAAATTGAATCAACATTCAAAGGACTGTTGTTTGGTTTCTCTAGTTTTAATTGTTCAACCGCACTAAGACCTTTAGAGCTAATTCCGCCACTATAAGACTTCGTGCCATCAGCATTAGTCATGGACGTTTCGCCCACGTTCCAAACTTCAAAGAAGTCACTTAAGTCATAGTTTGAAACATAAGAAGCGCACACCATCATTAGGTCTCCACCAGAAAGCCCAGTCTCGCTAGCACTACAATAGTTCGTATTCGAGTCGCCTTCTCTATCACCTCGAGCTTTACGGTGCATAAGTTTGGAACATGTTCCAGCCTTCATCTTCACCATACACATCAGATTGGCTTGCGCCGCGTGTATACCAATCATCAATTGCAAAGTTCGATTTTGCCCAGATTTTTAGCTGACCAAACACAACTAATCGTAAACCTGCATCACCATGTGACCACGCATGTTCATTATTAAGCTCTAGCCATTTAGGTGCTTTCTTAATATCCGATTTAATACGATCCATTTCAGGGTTTGCATTGCGCCCCTCTAACTCCTGCATATACAACGCAAGAAGGTTATTGGTCACTTCTGTACTACCAGCCGCAAGGAAAGGAGCTGATGCTAAGTTGTGACCAACTTCATGCCACAACAACCAATCGTTCACAGGGTTGGTTGGAATGTATGTCCGATTTGCGTTAAAGCTTGAATTCATCACTGGGTAGCCAGAGTGAGCAGCGCCAATCGAAATCTGCACGTCATTCACAAAACGATGGCGGAACGCATTCAGTTCTGGATAAGTGAACCTACGGTGTAAACCAGTGCTTTGTTTCTCATCACGCCCGTAGAAGTCACTTGCCGCTTCAGCGAATCGATTCATATCTGTTGCGAATTGGTTCAAATCAGCGGATTCTAGATTCCTGATTGGTGTAGTGTAAATAAATGAACCCGTATCGATTTCTGCAATTGGTGCGTCTGCCGATTGAATAGTGTTAATCCACTGTCCCTCTTTCCACCAAGCCGCTTTTAACGCGCCATCAATGCTAAACGAGACTTCACCAAGCTCTTTTACTTTCGGTTGAATGTAAATAAGGCCACCATATGGAACCTTGAAAGTTAAGCTCGAACCATTGTAGTCAAAGCTGGTTTGCATACGTGGAGGGCGTTTCAAACTCGTTTCGTGATTCGGCTTACCTGTAAGATCATCCGCGATCATCACAGTAATCGTAGCTGCCACGCCATCTTGAATGGTTACTTCTTGTAATTGAGGTGCCCACAGACCTGTCGATTGATTGTTTCCTGCCGAATACGTCACCGCTTTACCGTTGGTCTGAACCATTACCGTACTTGACGAAGATGCCCCCGAAGTTCGACCCGGATACATTGTGGTATCAACAACGATTTCATGATCCCAGAATGAGCGCCCCAACATAATACGAGTCAGAGGTTTCTCCATGTAATTTAATGGATAGCTAGGATTCAACTGCCCAGATAACTCACCTTCGCCATGAATCATTCCATTAGCGACTAACGACGCTTTTAGGTCAACAGGACACTGTGCATCCATTGTGTCTGTTTGATGTAAGTCTTCGGTATAACAGTTAAGGAACTGAACAGCCTGCTTGAACCCCAACTCATCTTGTATTTCTGTTTCAAAATGGTATGCGTTGTCATTCCACATCCAAACAGACAGGTTATCAAACGCTTGATTCAATTCGCTGTTAGACAGACGCTTACCTTTAGTGCCCTTCGTGCGATAGTAAATCTCGTGCTCGTAAAGCGCTGTAAAGTTAGAACCCAAGTTTGCTGCTTTCACCATACTGTCGACAACGGTTTTACTCACTTCATAGCGGTCGAAATCGGCTCTATGATAAGCACCACGAACAGTGATGCCGTCTCCAGAACGAGTCTCTATACAGTTAAATTCGTATTCATACTCGTTCTTACAAAGCTCAGTGCTAACGAATGCCGACTGCAGTTCTTTGATTGCCGCTTCACGCTCTTCTGCCGATTCAACAAAGATACGTGCGGATTTTGTCTCCATGACTGGTACGCCAGACTCATCAAGCACTGGTTTCCCTTCAGCGTCTAACTTAGTAACCTCATAAGTCGGGATCTCAAACTTAATCTTGGACTCATCTTTGATCCACTCAACCGTACCATCTTGATTTACCGTGAATGGAGGTTCTCCTTGGTTATCTTGAAAACGCTCAAGAACCACCATTTCCTTTTCGCTCTTCACGTGAAGATTTGGATACGGCGCTTGGCAATAATAAGAGCTACCGCAGAAAGCTTGGTTTGTCGGCGTAACGTTTTCACCACCTAGTGAAACACCAGCGGCATCCGCCAAGCGTCCAATAGGTTCAGGGTTTGTCGTTTGAATCGCATCCATAAACAAGATATTGCCACCGTTATTAACATAGTTGATAAGAGCGGTAATATCGTCTTGGCTTAAGTTCGGGTTATCCAAGTCAGCAACAAACTGGTTAGTCATACCATCTTGAACCAACTTAGGGGGATATGCCTGAAGGATCAAAATCGGCGTAGTGCTCATATCCAAACCATCAAAGTCACCTGAACCACGCTTTTCTACTGATGCAAAACCATACTGAGGACTAACAAAAAACGTGTACTGCTTACCCATTGTGGAGTGGTGATAAGCCGAATAGGCTTGGTCAATATTGGTCACTGCATTCATCCCAGCAATAGGCAAACCATTATTGAACCACTCAAACAAGTTCGAGAAAAACAACCTCATGCTGCCTTGGTCATCATGTAGTAGGTTTTCAAACGTCGAAACAGTGCACTGTTGTTTGTTGCTGTCGATATGTAATGTGCGATTAGCCCAATAATTCTCTGGGCATGACAGAATACTTGGATATAAGCCATTGCCCATGAACACGACCTTACCTTTGCCTATCTCGCCTGCAGTAACGAATGGGAAACCATAAGTCGCGTTGTCTTCAGAGACTAAAGGAATCGGAGGCATCGAGATGCTTGGGTGTTGTGCGATGTAAGGCTTACCTTCACGAGTCCAAGCCTGTTGCTCACCAAAGTAAAGCTCACGGTTTTTATCAGTTCTTGGCATCACCACAGGGAATGCTCTGTTCGATATGTTCAGAGCTCGCATACCACGGGTATACCCCGTCGCACCGTAAAAGCTACCATTGTCATTGAAGACATGGAATTTGGTGACGTTGTGGAAGATTTGCTGCAGAGACTCTGTTACATACTGACCAGAATCCATAGATAAAACGGCAGGTTGACGAACATAATCCATAAACTGAGGCGTTTGGCGCAGCTGCTCATCAATGACTGCCGTTAACCCTTGGCTAAACTGACCAACAAACTCATTAGGAAGTTCGAAGTCTGTACCCTCTATCAGCCCCCCATTTGGCAGAGTTAGGTTGATCAACTCATTTATAACGTTAGGGTAATGAAAAGGTATCTTGGACTTCTTCAGATATCTCATAATAACTTACATGATCAACCGCATAGCGCTCTAGTAATGACTGGATATTCGCTTTCTCAACCATATTATTGGTCACATCAGACAATTTATAAGCAACCTGATTACCCGTAATGGAGCCAAACTCAAACGTATCAATACCAAAAACGATTCTGTCGCCCCACAGGTACTCAAAGACCCCCTCTTCATCCGTCACGCCCGTCGCGTTAGCCGAAAAGAAACTGATCCCAGAAATCGGCGTACCATTAGCGTCTGTAAGCTTACTGCGAGTTAACACCTTACCTTCAACACTTGGCTTATAAGCATAGGTAGACTCCGCGTCTGCAGAAACAAAACCAGCGTTAAGGTTATTGTCCGCATTAGGGTCAACCGCAGGAACAACAGTTGTGTCTACGTGTGAACTAGGAGCCTTACCTACTTCATCTGTAGACTCCTCTTCTTTCGATGAAAAGTACGCATCGACAGCATCTTGATCATCAAGCTGCGAGAACACATCCTCAATATCAAAAGCATCCAGCTCTTTTAGACAGATAGCACTTTCAGTCTCACAAACATCAATTGATTCGAGTACCTTGGTAACGTTGTCTCCATGTAATTCTGTCAACTCAAATGCCGCATGAAGCGCATCATTTGAAATCGTGCTTTCTGTGACTTCGGGGAAAGGAGCCGTGAAATCACCTAAAGTAAGGTGACCCAAGGTACAACTAAAACTCACGCCTTGTTTTACACTGAACGTTCCGTTTTCAAGATGAATGCCGTCACAGTACACATCTCCAGAAACAAACGCCCCGCTCGACAACAGTGAACCGATGTAAGTTGTTGGGGGAATAATATCTGTTGGTGGAATAATGTCAGTCGGCGGAAGAATATCCGTTGGTGGAACAATATCTGTCGGAGGAAGAATGTCCGTTGGTGGTACAATATCTGTTGGAGGAGCCGTATCAGGGCCACCACTATAGCTTAGTGAGTCGTGATTACACCCTAAAAGAGCCGTGGATATGATAGCCAACGCAATTAAGTTTTTTTTCATTGAGCGAAGTTAGTCGTAATTTAAAGTGGACCGTTATCTTATAGATTTACTCCACCTCGATGACTATCGTTTTTTGTCTTAACCACAAAGACCATTACTCATAAGCGATTGAATAAGAAAAACAAAATGATAATTGAGACTCTCATTCCAATTACAAAACCTCTCCCTACCTTAAAACGGAAAAACGCCATATCTCGATTGAGATATGGCGTTTCAATTAGCCATTAACATTAAGACCGATAGGGTATATCTGCCAAAAACACGTTCAAAAAAGAACTAAGGCTTAAGCTTTAAAACACGGTCAATGTCTTCTGCAGAATGGCGCTCTGGTACTTGCTCCCACTCTTCGCCAAATGAACGGTTAACCACTCGACCGCGTTGGAAACCTTCGCGCGCTTCTAGTTGCTTCGCCCAGCGAACTACGTTGGCGTACGACTCAACTTGAAGGAATTCAGCGGCATCATATGTTTTACCTAGTACAAGGTTGCCATACCAAGGCCAAATCGCGATATCTGCAACACTAAGCTCTTCGCCTGCCACATACGTGTTATTCGCTAACTGTTTGTCTAATACATCTAGTTGACGTTTCACTTCCATCGCAAAACGGTTAATTGGGTATTCTTGCTTTTCATCGGCGTAAGCGTAGAAATGACCAAAGCCACCACCTAGGAATGGTGCAGAGCCTTGCGCCCAAAACAACCAATTTAATGTTTGAGTGCGAGCAGCGCCCTCTTTCGGTAAAAAGTGACCAAACTTTTCAGCCAAGTGCATCAAGATGGATGCCGATTCAAAGACATTCACATCTTCGTCACCAGACTTATCAACAAGTGCTGGTATTTTCGAATTCGGGTTTACACCAACAAAGCCAGAAGAGAACTGATCAGCCTCACCGATGTTGATCAAGTACGCATCATATTCAGCTTCTTTAACACCCGCCGCTAACAACTCTTCCAGCAAGATAGTGACTTTTTGACCGTTAGGTGTGCCAAGAGAATACAATTGAAAAGCATGGTCACCAACAGGAAGCTCTTTATCAAAGCGAGCTCCAGATTCAGGACTATTGATGTTTGCCCACTTGTTACCACCAGCAGTATCGTTAACCCAAACTTTTGGCGGAGTGTATTGTTCTGACATGATATTTCCTTATTAATATAGGGTCTCACAAACTGATATTAGGTCACATGCCTGCGGTTAAAACCCCTGAATACGATTTATTTTCAAACTGTTAAGCATGGCTTATTCCAGAAAGACATAACCCGCTTAAGCGTTAGTGTGTAGAAGGTAAGTCTGTATTCAAACTTCAATCTAATATCGATAAGTCCACTGCATCATTTAGCAATGATTTTACGAACGACATACCGACAGCTTCAAGAAAGCTGTGATAAAATCGGGATATTACAATTGATAAGGATTTGGCAATGTCTTCTGATTTCACAGGTTCGAGTGCAGCGTATGCTCGCCAAGAGAAAGGCTACCGCGAAAAAGCACTAAAACTGTACCCTTGGGTTTGTGGTAAATGTGCGCGCGAATTTGTTTACTCAAACCTCCGAGAGCTTACCGTTCACCACGTGGATCACGACCATACAAACAACCCTGAAGATGGCAGCAACTGGGAGCTACTGTGCCTGTACTGTCACGATCATGAGCATTCAAAATACACTGACCATGAGCGTTATGGTGTGGATGCAAAAGCGAGTTTAGATGATCATCAGTCAGCGACACACAACCCGTTCGCCGATCTCGCTAAGATGATGAAGAAATAACACACCTTCAGAGTAGTCTTTGGTAGATGGTAACTGCTAGATAATAGATACATAACAAGTAACCCCAGTATGTCACCATACTGGGGTTTCTTTTATCTGCCGTCATAACCAAATAATAGAGTTCAGGTAGGCAGGATCAAAAAAGCCTTCCGAAGAAGGCTTTTTAAGAATCAAATCGAATTATGCTGCCGCTTGCTTGCGAGACTCTTCTACCTTCTTAGCGCGCTGTTTTAGCGTCAATTTATCGCGGTATGCAAACCAAACGTAAGACACAACCACTAAGAAGAACAGGTATGACAATGAGAAAATGAACGGCGATTGAATGATATCGTTCGAGATACCCCAAGAAACACCGATAACAGTCACTGCAATTTTCGCAAAAAAGCCACACATCAATAGCACTAATGCCAACTGTGGGAAACGCGTACTGCGGAATGCAAGCCAGTAGCAACTACCAACTGCTAGAGCCGCAACATAGAAGCCGAATAGGAAAGAGTGAATATGGTCAGCTGCCGCTACACCACCAGAAATTGACATCAATAAAATTAAAAACAGTTTCATAATACTCGCCTCACCATAAGTTGGAAACGCATCCTTTCAAATTTGGAATCTCAGTTTGCATACTATTTTCCCACTTTTTACGGACAACACAACCCCTCCAATCGAACAAAATGTAAGCAAAAGTACTAACAAAAATCACCCTTAACAATTGCTTAACATTCTGTTTTTAATAAAACTCCGTTACTCCTTGTCTCATATGAGCAAAGCGCTGTTACGATTTATTTTGTTACACAAATTTAACCTTGGAAATTAATTAAAATTATTTGTAACTCTGTGATATCCGCACGCAATACGCGTCTATTCAAAAACCATCACCTCAAAATCCCTGAAATAATAAGAAGACAGAGCGAAAAAGAACAAAATAGAGAGGTGTTAAAAACATTTCAAAAACCAATGAAAAACAACTTATTAACAAATTGAATTTAATTTACCAAAAATGGAAAAAGAGATTCCAATCACATTTTAATTGGTTATAATCCGCGCTCTTTTGCGCTATCTGTTGATAAACGCAAACTAATTTTGAAGAAACAATCACAATAACCCGTCTTTAGTTAAGTGGCTCTCCACTAACCGATGACAAAACTGAGAATAAAAATGAGCAAGATTGATAAAGCAACACGTATCCTGCTAGCAGGCTTCTGTATCAACCTTTGTCTTGGCATCCTGTATGCTTGGAGTGTATTTAACAAAGCGCTAGTAACTGAAGCTGGTTGGAGTGCTGCTGAAGCATCTTCACCTTACGCTATTGCAACTATCACATTCTCTGTTTGTCTTCTTGTTGCGGGCATCCTACAAGACCGTATGGGTCCACGTAAGATCCTTATCCTAGGTACAGCGCTTACAGGCCTAGGTATGATTGCTTCTGGTTTCGCTACAACGCCTATGATGCTGAACATCACGTTCGGTATTATAACAGGTGCAGGTATCGGCTTCGGTTACGCATGTCTGTCTCCATCAGCAATGAAGTGGTTCCACTCTTCTAAGAAAGGTATGGTTAACGGCCTTATCGCAGCAGGCTTCGGTCTTGCGGCTATTTACCTAGCACCAGTAAC
The DNA here is from genome assembly GCF_041467535.1 of Vibrio sp. 10N.247.311.47. Lineage (NCBI taxonomy): Bacteria > Pseudomonadati > Pseudomonadota > Gammaproteobacteria > Vibrionales > Vibrionaceae > Vibrio > Vibrio sp. 10N.247.311.47. The sequence goes on along the minus strand of NZ_JBFSUR010000004.1, from coordinate 107,022 downwards.
TTCTGCGCTAATCGACAGCATGGGTATCCAAACTAGCTTTATGATTCTTGGTGTTGGTGTACTTGCAATCGCAGTACCTCTAGCAGCAACAATCAACAACCCACCAGCGGATTACACGCCAGCTGAGCCTAAAGTAAAAGCAGGCCAAGCTCCTAAAGCGGTTAAGAAGACTGAAGACCTAACTTGGAAAGTAATGCTGAAGACTCCTCAGTTCTACTCTCTATGGATCATGTACGCATTCGCTGCATCTGTTGGTCTAATGATCATCGGTAACATCACTACAATTGCTAGCGTTCAAGCTAACCTGCCAAACGCAGTTTACCTAGCGTCTATCCTTGCAGTATTCAACTCAGGCGGCCGTGTTGCTGCGGGTATGCTTGCAGATAAAATCGGTGGCGTACGTACTCTACTTCTAGCGTTCATCCTTCAAGGCGCGAACATGGCTCTATTCGCTACGTTCAACTCTGAATTCACGCTAATCATTGGTACGGCTATCGCAGCGGTTGGTTACGGTACGCTTCTAGCAGTATTCCCAACACTAACTGCTGAGTTCTACGGCCTGAAAAACTACGGTACTAACTACGGCGTGCTTTACACGGCATGGGGTATCGGCGGCGCTATCGGTGCAGCAGTTGTTGGCTTCTCAATGTCAAACGGCGAAGGTTACGGCCTAGCTTACACAATCTCTGCAGTTATGATGGCAGTGTGTATTGTTCTAGCAATCATCACTAAACCAATCTCTGAAGCTAAAGTTGCTGAACTAAAAGCATCACAAGCTTAATCAACAGAAAAGATTGAATTTGTTACTGAAGAGCTTAACCTTAGGGTTAGGCTCTTTTTGTATCAAGCGACTTCTCCATTGACGACCGAAACCACTCTTCAGCTCTCCCCCACTTATTATCTCGACAACTTCAATCGACTGGTTGAACACGCTCAAACGCTCTACCCCGATCTTCTGAGTGATGATGAATGTCGTTGGTTGTCCGCATACAAACGTCTTTCTGTTTCAAGCCAATGCCTAATGGTTCGTTTGCTTTCTCGTAAAGGCCGTTGGTTTCGCAGCGATAAACTCAACTATGTTGAGATCCCAGATCTAAAGACCGTACTGCAAGAGCTAAACAGCTCAGGCTTCATTGGGTTGAGTCATCCCGAAGAACAGCATGACCTCGCCATTAGTGAGGTCGAGCTCGGGTTTCACTTGCTCACCAAACCAGAGCTGTTGAGTGTATTCCCCGCCCTTAAGAGCCATAGAAATGCCAAGAAAGACGAGCTGTTGTTACGGCTTGATCAGCAACCTTTTGATCAATTTCAAAACCTCTCTTTCGACTGTATTTACGTCATCGAATCTCAAGTGATTGATGTATTACTGTTGCTGTTCTTTGCCAACACCTATCAAGACTTAAGTCAGTTCGTGTTAAGCGACCTTGGGCTAAACACCTTTGAGAACTACCCATTAAGCAAGCAACACCGCTTCTTCACCTCTAGGGATCAGCTCAATCAATTAATCCAGATGCGCGATATTCAACGCTTTTATTCAGAAGGTGACCGCAAAGATGGCGAGTTTCTGGAACTGCTTTTAAATGCGATTCCTGAAGAATCAGAACACAGAAGTATTGCCAGAAAACGATCGCGTTTGATCAATGATATTGCTCGCGATCTTGAAAGGCTTAATCTAAACGACCAAGCTATCTTTTGGTTCAGACAATCTACACTTCCTCCGAGCAGAGAACGACTTGCACGCATCTATGATAAGCAAGGTACGCTAGACTTAATGTGTGACATTGTCACGCAAATGAAAGCTACTCCATCGGATGTGTCAGAGTTGGAAATCGCTATTAAGCTTGAAGACCGGCTGCTACGGAAACAGGGGCACAAAGTTTCACGAACCATAAAGCCGAGCTGCAAAGAGTTAAAACTGGAATTAGACCTCAGCCAAACTCGAGTCGAGCTTGCGGTAAAGCAGCATTTTGAGAACCAAGGTTGGGACGTCTACTTTTCAGAAAACAGTTTTCTGTGTGGCTTGTTTGGTTTGGCTTTCTGGGATGTCATTTTCGCAGACGTTGAAGGCGCCTTTATCAATCGTTACCAACATCGACCATTGGATCTGTACCATTCAGATTTCGTAGACAAGCGAGCCGAACAGATTGAAGCCGTGTTTCAAACGATATCCAAACATGGGCTGAACCATTTTCTTGATACTTACGATGAAAAGCAAGGTATCGCGAACCCCTTTGTTCATTGGGATTATTTTCCTAAAGCACTCATCGAACACGGCATGGCTTCAATTCCAAATGCCTTGGTTGTAGACCTCTTCAAAGTGATATTGAGTGACTTAAAGCTATTTAGAACTGGGATGCCGGATTTGATTGCGTTCAAGGGCGATGAGTTTCATTGGATTGAAGTCAAAGGCCCTGGCGATAAACTGCAAGACAACCAGTGGCGCTGGATCAAAGAGTTTGAGCGATTGTCTGTCCCCTTCTCTGTTTGTTACGTCAATCAATGAGTCTTAGCTCTTAACTCTTAACTCTTAACTCTTAACTCTTAACTCTTAACTCTTAACTGCTAGCTTTCAGCTCTTGGGACTTAAATCTAGCTAAGTCTAAACACCAATTTCTGAGCACTAGCGAGTGACGCGCATCGACAAGTCACTCGTCCCATCAAGATCTTGTCTACAAAATTGTTAGAACATGAGCATTTTCAATCATTTTCGATATAATTATAGAAAATGCCTAATATTTAAATACGTATGAATTTGAAAAAACTCTTCATTTTAGCTTTTGTTAGCGTCTTCTCAGGTTGTGCCGTCTACGCGGGTTTAAACTTCGACGAACTGTTTGGTGAACAACAAGTACGCGATCGCCAAGCACCTATTCTTTCAGCTCAAGCGCAGCACTTCATTGACGAAGTAAAGCCCATCATTGATAACCGATGCGTGGTTTGTCACGCTTGTTATGACGCCCCTTGCCAACTCAAAATGTCTTCAGTGGAAGGTATAGACCGAGGCGCGAGCAAGGCACTCGTTTATCAAGGCACCCGCTTAACGGCATCAGCCCCTACTCGCTTGTTTGAAGATGCTTTAACCACGCAAGAGTGGCGCGATGCGGATTTTCATCCTGTCCTCAATGAGCGCATGCAAAACTCAACGGCTAACCTCGATGCTGGTCTTGTTTCTCGTATGTTGATCCAGAAAGAGAATCACCCTCTGCCCGATCAAACCCAGCTTGAAGGTTTCGACTTTTCAATCGATCGCGACCAACAGTGCCCAACCATTGAAGAATACGCTCAATACGAGAGAGATTACCCAACTTGGGGAATGCCTTATGGGATGCCAAACTTAGACAAAACCGAATACGCGACTTTAATGAGTTGGTTGGAAAATGGCGCGTTAATGAACGACCACATTCCATTGACTGATGCAGAACAAGAGCTCGTTAATGTCTACGAAAGCTTTTTAAACAAGAGTGACAATAAGAGTCAACTTTCAGCACGTTACATCTACGAGCACCTGTTTTTATCTCATGTCTATTTTTCTGATTTAGCTCAGCCAACACGCTTCTTCACTGTTGTTCGCTCTGCAACACCACCAGGTGAAGCGGTACAGCGCATCACGACTCGTCGCCCTTATGACGATCCAAAAGTAGACCGTGTTTACTACCGTCTGATTCCAAAACAAGGCACTATCGTCGACAAAACGCACATGCCTTTCGCACTTAATAAAGAGCGTCTACAAAAGTGGAATACCTGGTTTGTCGACGTAAATTACGAAGTAAAACAACTACCTAGTTACGACATCGATGTTTCAGCTAACCCAATGACTTCGTTTGAAGCACTGCCAGTAAACTCGCGCTTCAACTTCATGTTAGATAACGCGCAAAACACCATCATGGCCTACATCAAAGGACCTGTGTGTCGTGGTCAACTTGCCTTGAACGTAATTAACGACCGTTTTTGGGTTTTCTTCATCGACCCAGAGAAAGCCGATGTTCCGGAAATCAACGCCTTCTACGCAAGTCAAAAGAAAAACTTAAAGCTGCCTAGCGAACTAAAAAGTAACACCGTACCTGTGACCAACTGGGTAAGATACGCAAAGCAACAAGCGCAATACCTAAACGCGAAATCAGACTTCACTAACCAATGGTTCGAGAGTGGCGTCCACCTAGACACTGGCATCATTTGGGATGGCGATGGCATCAACCCGAATGCTGCTCTCACCGTCTTTAGGCACTTCGATAGCGCCTCTGTTGTACAAGGGTTAGTTGGCACGCAACCTAAGACTGCGTGGATTCTTGATTATGCTCTTCTAGAGCGTATTCATTATCTTCTCGTTGCAGGCTTCGATGTTTACGGCAACTTTGGCCACCAGCTGATTACACGCATGTTCATGGACTTCTTGCGTCTTGAAGGTGAGAGTAACTTCTTAAGCCTTCTTCCTAAAGACGTTCGTCACATTGAACACTCTAGTTGGTACCAGAACCAAAGCGCACAACTGAGTGACTATTTGCAGCGAAACATTGCACCTTTTGATCAGCCGACCAGCGTGGTTTACAAAACGGCGGATCCGAAACACGAACTGCTTGATATGATCAAAGATAAGCTCGCACCTGTTCTCGATAATCGCTTTGAGATTGTTGAAACAGGTTTTGGTAGGAAGAATGAAGCACTGCTTAACCAAGTGAATTTGATAAAGGGCGAAGGCCTGCGTCATGTGCCTCAATTAGTGATGATCATGATTGAAGGCGAAAACGGCGAAGAGCAACTGTTCACCATGATTCACAACAACGCTCACAGCAACATTTCGAGCCTGTTTAATGAAGAAGGTAACCGTGATTACGCCAATGATGACCTAACCCTCGTAAGAGGCGTTGTCGGTAGCTACCCTGCGGCTTACCTATCATTAACCGAAAGCGACATTCCGACTCTGGTTAAAACGCTACAGAACTTGAACACGGAAGAAGACTACGTGGCGTTACTTGATAAGTTTGCTGTACGACGCAGCTCTCCGGAGTTTTGGCCGTTCAGTGACCGTGTCCATCGCTGGTATCAACAAGCGCAACCTATCGAGTTCGGCCTGTTGGATTACAACCGCTTTGAGAACCGCTAGTTTTCACGCATAACTTTTAAAAACAAAAATCCTCTGTCTTGGCAGAGGTTTTTTGTTTATGGGGAAAAGTATCGTAAATGCTATTGAGAAGCGAGAAGTGCTCTTAAGAAGCGAAAAGTGCTCTAGATTGAACCCGATGTTTCCGGTTGGTGTAGCTCATCAAAAAACGCACGCGCGGCGGGGGAAAGGGAATCTACAGGTTGCTTCAACACCACATAAAACTGACTCTTAAGGCTCCACTTCTCGGGCTGAAGCGGAATCAAGGCTTGGTCATAATGGCCACGGTCGATTAAATGAGACGGTAAAAAACTCAGGTGTGTGCCCGCCAAGGTTAAAATTACACCCGACTCGACATGCCAGCCATCAAAAGGCTTTACGGAATCGTACTGCTCAATATTCAGTAATCGGAACATCTCATCTTTGGCATAGCCGCCCATGTTGATACGACAGCCATCCAATGAGAAATCCTTGTCCATGATCTTCTCAGCCAGATCCTTACGCGCATACAGATAACTGTGCTCTTCAAACAGTGGGTATTTATGTTGAAACGCTGATTTTTGATGTGACCCTAGAACCACTATCATCATATCAATCTGGTTCTTTGCTAACTTCTCATTCAACTGGGTGAAATCCCCGACATCAACACTCACCTCAACACTGTTACTGCGTTGGTAAAACGTCTCGATCGCTTTGGGAAGTGGGTTATAAGGCAAAGTGACGGTGTTATCCAAACATCCAATTCGCACATGCCCAGAGAGTTCCGTCTGTACACCTCGTAACTTATAAGCGAAGTCGGTTAAGGTCGATTTTAGTTGGTTCGCATATTTATACACTTGCTCACCTTCATGAGTCAGCTTAAAACCACGTCGACCACGTTGGCATAATGTTAATTCTAAGCTTTTTTCCAAGGCAATAAGCTGATTACTCAGCACTGGTTGACTAATCCCAGTGCTTGCGACCGCCTGATTGATGCCTCCTTGTTCAACAATTTCACAAAAAAGCTCTAATCTACGTAGGTCTCTTTTGTCTAACTTATTGTTTTTATTCACTTTGCCACTCACATTTGTTTTTTGTTATGTTTACATCTGATTATATTCATTTATTAACAATAAATACATCAGTATGCTTTATTCACACTTATGGAATAACAATGCATGGATGGCACTATGGCGGCAGAAGCTTACGTGAATAAACCCGAAGCAACACACAGCCACAAAAAGATAGATGACTTCGAGTTGGAACCCGTTCCCGAGAAGGCCAAACGATCTTGGTGGGTCATCAGCCTTATTTGGTTGGCAATCGGCATCGACATTTCGGGACTGTTTCTCGGCTCGATTCTAAGCAGCGGTATTGGTTTTGAAGACGCACTGCTTGCCACGTTTATTGGTTCAGGCTTATTGGCGATCATCGCGATGCTGTGTGCCAACATTGGCTTTCAAGCTGGCGTGTCTACCCCGCTGGTGAGCAGTGCGGTATTTGGCCGTAACGGCGGTAAAATTCTTGGCTTCATCAACGGCATCTCATTAGTCGGCTGGTTCGCATTCCAGGCTGATTTCTTCGCTTTCATCATGGTCGATGCACTGGCGAAATACGACATCATAATTTCACACCTCACCGCTCTTATTGGCGGCAGTGTGTTAATGATGATGACGGCTATCTATGGCGTTCGTGCTTTAGGCAAACTCAGTACCTATTCTGTTCCATTGATGGTGACGTTGATTACCATCGGTTTGTTTATGGCTGCTGATTATCAAGGTGGCGCAGCGCCATCGATTGAAGATCCTTTGACGCTTGGCCAAGCCATCTCTTTTGTTATGTCTATCTGGATTCTAGCTGCGGTTGCTGCACCTGATATTGCTCGCTACGCCAAAACACGCCGTGATGCGATTTTAGGAGCGGGTATCGGTTTCCTCGTCGGCAACAGCGCCATCATTCTTATCGCATTGATCTTGACCAAAATGACCGGCACCGACGACCTAGTCGAAGTCTTCTTCACCCTAGGTTTAGGCATGGCGGCCATTATAGTACTGGTATTCGCACAATGGACCACCAACAGTAGCAACCTAACCTCTGGCGGCTTATGCATGTCGATGGTTCTACCTAAGATTCCGCGCCCTGTTCTGGTTGTGATCATGACCATCGTCGGCATTGGTATCGCTCAACTCGGCATGGTGAACAAGTTTACCGACTTCTTAATGCTACTCAGCGTAACCATTGCGCCTGCTGCGGGTGTCTACATCGTTCAATATTATGTTTTAGATTCGACAAAAATGAGCTTTGAGAACATCCAGCAAGTTCCAGCTTGGATGTTTAGAGGCTTGGCTTCTTGGGCATTTGGTACTGCATTCAGCGCTTGTACCGCGCCAGAGTTTTTCAACCTGTTTTCGTTAACCAGTATCTCGGCGTTAGACGGCATTCTTGCCGCTGGTGTGATTTACCTCGCCCTAATGAAGCTTTCTCCTTCAAGTGATAAGGAATAGTAGTTGTGATTATTACTGAACAAATGATTGATGATATCGCGCTTGGTGCGACGGTATTAGGTACTGGCGGCGGCGGTGACCCATACAGCGGTGCCTTGATGGCGAAAGTAGCCATTGCAACGGCAAAGCACCCTGTACGCATGATTCCTTTAGAAGACGTGCAAGACGATTGGATGACAGTACCCTCTTCAATGATTGGCGCACCAACCGTCGCAGTAGAGAAACTCAATTCGAAAGATCAAATGTTGATTGCTTTCGAAGCGATGGAAAAAGCGCTCGGCACTGAAGTGGCGGCAACGTTTCCTATCGAAGTAGGCGGCTTCAATTCATTGATTCCAATTCTCGTTGCAGCACAAAAGAACATTCCTGTGATCGATTGTGATGCGATGGGACGTGCGTTCCCAGAAGCTCAGATGGTGACCTTCTTTCTTGATGGTCTCCCTTCTGCACCAAACACATTGGCCGATGAGCGTGGCAATGTCGTCACGCTTTATCCGATAGACGGAATTTGGTCGGAAAAATTTGCGAGGCCAATTACCGAACAGATGGGCGGATCTGCAGCAATGTGCGATTACCCAATGAACGGTAAGAACCTAAAGCGCAGCGCATTGCCTGCAACACTGACCCAAGCAATGAAGATTGGTGAAGCGATAAGGCTGGCGAACGACAACAATCAAAGTGGCACACAGGCTGTATTAGACATTGTCGGCGGCCATACCATCATCAGTGGCAAGATTGTTGATATTCAAAGAGAAACCGATGGTGGTTTTGCAACAGGCGGTGTCGTAATTGAAAAGCTAGCTCAGTTTGAAGATACCGGCGTCGATAACGTGTTTGTGCAGTTCCAAAACGAATTACTTCTGGCGCACAAAGGCGCAAGCCGCGCAGACATGAACCAAGATAATCTGCTGGCATCAACACCGGATCTTATTTCGATCTTGGATCATGAAACCGGTAAACCAATCACAACCGAACAACTTCGTTACGGGCAGCGCATTGACCTTATCGCCTACCCTTGCGACCCTAAATGGCGCACTGACAAAGGTATTGAAGTCGCGGGCCCGGGTTACTTTGGCTACACAGTCGAGTATCAAACCATTGAACAACTGAAGTCTGCATTGAAGAGGTAGTAGCATGACAAACATTACGCTTGATTACTGCCGTTTGGGCATTGACGTAGGTGGCACCAATACCGACGGTGTGCTACTCGACGCAGACTTGAATGTGATTGCCAAAGTAAAGACCGCAACCACACATGACATTTCAACCGGCATTGATAACGCGATTGCTGCACTATTAAGCCAAGCAGACATTGATGGTCAGCAAGTGAAACATGCGATGCTTGGTACGACTCAATGCACCAACGCAATCGTTGAACGAAAAGGCTTAGATAGAGTCGGGATGATCCGTTTAGCGCTTCCAAGTGGCGATAGTGTTCCGCCACTCTGTGGTTGGAGCGAAGCTTGGCAAAACCTGCTTGGTGAACACTTCTACCAAGCACACGGCGGCTACGAATACGACGGCCAATTGATTGCCGACATTCAAGAGTCTGAGATCCGCAAGCTTTGCCAGAAAATGAAAGGCCATGTGGATTCCATTGCTATCTGCGGAGTGTTCTCTCCCGTCAACGGCGACCAGGAGCTTCAAGCAGCAGAGTGGATTCAACAAGAACTTCCGGGCGTGAACCTATCGTTATCCCATAAAGTGGGCAGTTTAGGGCTTTTAGAGCGTGAGAACGCCACTATCCTCAATGCGGCTCTGCAAGGGACAGCAAAACGATTCGTTGACGGCTTTTGCAGTGCACTCATCAATCATGAAATCCACACCACGCCTTATTTCGGTCAGAACGACGGAACACTGATGTCACAGCAGTTCGCATTGATGTACCCGATTCTTACCGTGGCTTGTGGGCCAACAAACTCGATTCGTGGAGCGAGTCACTTAACTAAGTTAAAAGACGCGATTGTGGTCGATGTGGGCGGCACTACGTCTGATATCGGCGTACTGACTCACGGCTACCCAAGAGAATCGAGCTTAGCAGTAGAAATCGGTGAAGTGAGAACCAACTTCCGTATGCCTGATATTTTGGCGTTAGCCATTGGTGGTGGTACCAAGGTTCGCTTTGAACAGCAGCGTATAGAGCTAGGCCCAGAAAGTGTTGGCCATACCTTGACGCAAACGGCGCGTAGCTTTGGTGGTGATGAACTTACGCTCACCGATATTGCACTCAAAACAGGACAAATGCAGTGGCAGGCAGAACATCAACTGAGTGATGAGATTGGTGTTTCGGCCGAACAAGCAAGCAAGATTTATCAACAAATGGTCACGGATGTTGAAGAAGGCATCGATAAGATGAAGACCTCTGCGGCGAGTGTACCCGTAATCATGGTTGGTGGTGGTAGTGCCCTATTCCCAGATCATTTTGAAGGTGTGAGCCAAGTGGTTCGTCCTGAGCACTTTGAAGTGGCTAATGCGATTGGTGTTGCGTTGGGTGAAATATCAGGTCAATTCGATAAGATCGTACCGATTGACCCAGCATCACGTGAAGAGACCTTAAAGGGCTTGGAAGCGCAATCAAAGCAACTGGCGATTGAAGCTGGCGCATGCAGCGATAATGTCGCGATCATTGAACGCAGCGAGATTCCATTAAGCTACCTACAAGGCAATATGGTTCACGTTAAGATCAAAGCTGCTGGACATATCAAGATGGCTTAGAGCCGTTCCTTGAAAGCCTTACTTAGATTCTTATTCGACAATAAAAAAGCAGGTCACTTCTTCATATTAAAACGGAGAAATAGCCTGCTTTTTGTTTTCTGTTCTTATTTTGGGGCTTTCCGCCCAATAGCCACTCTATAGTTGCTCTCGGAGCGCTGCTAACGAGTCTTTCACCAATTCAGGTAATGAGTCTGCATTATCGCGATATTGAAGTAATGGATCCTCGCTCGCTTCAATGCTCTGGCATAAAGCAAACAGTGCAGATAATCCTAGGCTGCCGGCAGACCCTTTCAGTTTATGAGCTAAAGACTTAATTTCACGAGCGTTGTCAGCGGCACTTGCCACAATCAGTTCATCGAGAGTGACTTGGCTGCTTTGGTCAAACAACCCAACAATCTGCACTATTTTTTCTCGACCGAGAATGGCCAAGTCGTCTTTGATAATCTTAGGGTTAATCATCTGCACAATCGGTTCTCCTTGATTATGTTCCGCGTCTTGGTTTGCTCGTTGTGTCGAGCTTGCAAATGCCAATGCTGATAAGTCTAGCTCGGTTTCCTGAGGTTTAGAGTTTAGCTGACAGCAAACAGCATCTGACGGATCCGGCTGAGGCAGCAACAGCGTGTGACCGTCCAACTGCTCAACAATCAATTCCGATAATGCTTCCTTCTCTAACGGCTTAGGTAAGAATCCATCAAAGCCAGACGACAAATAGCTTTCCACTTCTTCGTTAAACACATGAGCCGATACTGCGATCATTGGGGGTACTTTTCGAATTACGTCTTCTTCACTTTTATGCTGAAGCGCATCGTCTTTGAGTTGTTGAATTAACTCGACGCCATCGCAGTCGGGTAAGTTAATGTCCACCAGCGCAATATCGAACTCTTGCTCACTGAATATGGCTCTCGCTTCTTGTCCGGTTGTCGCAATCACAACCTCGTGCCCCAAGTTATGCAAGAAGCCTTCAGCAACGATGCAGTTTACGGGGTTATCTTCAATCAGAAGTACTTTAGCTCGAATACACGCTTCAATGACCGGTACTTTCGTTTCTATCTTCTCACCGGCTTCAAGTGGCAGTGAGAACCAAAACTGGCTACCCTCGCCTTCTTCAGAATGAACGCCAATATCCCCGTTCATTGCCAACATGATGCTTTTACTGATCGCTAATCCAAGCCCTGTGCCGCCGGTTTTGTTGCGACCGCTATCGGTTTGGGTAAAGGCATCAAACAGACAAGCTTGTTCGCTAGCATCAATACCGACACCTGTATCTGACACTTCAAACATCACTCGATTTTCATCTTCGATATCTAAGCTGATAAAGATATCGACCGAGCCACTTTCCGTAAACTTAATCGCGTTACCGACCAAATTATTCAAGATTTGGCTGATTCGCGTTACGTCACCACGCCAATAGCGTTGCACATCACTTTCAATATGGAAATCAAAGTTCAGCTTCTTCTCAGCGGCACGCCCTTCCATCAATTGGTAGGTATCTTGAACCATCTGATGAAGATCAAACGAAGCAGTGCGGATTTCTAAATGCCCTGCTTCAATCTTTGAGTAATCCAACACGTCATTCAAAATCGCGAGTAGGTTCTTACCGCTGCGGTTAATGATGTCTGCATAGCCGGATTGCAGCGGGTCTAACCCGGTATCTTTGAGCAATCTTGCAGTACCTAATACACCGTTCATCGGCGTTCGTATTTCATGACTCATCGTCGCAAGGAAAGCGGATTTTGCTCGGCTTGCTTGTTCTGCGGCGTTGCGAGCCTTAGCGTGGTTCCCTACCTCGATGTTCAGCTTCTCATTGGTCTTTTGCAGCTGGTAGGTTCGGTCTGTGACCAACTCTTCTAAGTGTTCTTTGTGCTCTTCAAGTTCGCGTTTCGCCTTTGCTTCACCCACCGCAACCACTTGTAGCGCCTGCGCGGTGTTTCTGGCAGTGATGATCGCCTCGCCCATATGAGCCAGCTCATCATTACCCTTTACCGAGATATCAATATTCAGGCGACCTTGTGCGATAGACATCAAGGCCGATGAGTATTCAGTAAGACGTTTAACAACCGAGATATACACCACTCGCCACACGATAAATGCAACGATAACCAAACCAATAACCGAAATCACAGACAGTGACCATTGAGCCAAATTCAACGTGCTGGTCAGCTCATCAACCGCTTTTTTGGTACTGCGGTTTGAATCATCAACCAGTTGGTTAACCGTTGTATTCAGCTGAGAGAACAGCTCCAACGTATTTTGCATCAGAAACTCTGACTTTTTGGTGTTCTCATATTGTTCTAATGAAATATCGAACACGACTTGGCGTTTTCTGAGCTCTTCTAGAAGCTGAGACATCTGCGCTGAACGAGTCGGATCTTCGACCGCTTTAACGCGGCGCGCCATGATTCTTAGGTTGGATTCAAATTCTGATTGGATTTGATGAATACGCTCTACGTTGGTAACGGTTTGCGTTTCTTCAATTTGGTTAAGCATTTTGAACGCCAGCAAATGCAATTCGTGTAGGCGCTCAGACAAATCAAGGTCAACCTCTACAAGCGCATCTAAGGCTTGGTAGGCTTTATCCGTTTCTTTGGTTTCTAGCAGGTCATAGATATGCGTGACGTTAGCAACCGCAATGGTAGCCGTGTTCAAAACTTGGGTTCGCGTCAACTGCTCTAGCTCTTCGGCCAATAGGCGCATCTCTTCGACACGAGACGACAACTCTTTGCTTAACCAAAGCTTACGCTCAACCGACACACCCAACTCAGCCAGTGTGTTAATAACGCTTTGAACATTGTTTTCGAGTTTATTGAGGAGCTGAGAATCGAAACTGTCGACACCAAGCTCTTTGATATGTTGAAGAAGCGACTCAAGTTGGTCAAACAGTACGGTGCCAGCCTCTTTTCTTTCAGCTTCGTTTCTCGCATTAGAAAGTGTTTGTACTGACGAAATAATACGGTTACTCAACTCAGAAACCTGACGAGCTTCGATCATGGCAGGAAGCGCCGAATCAACGACGTTTCTTTCCGTTTTGGCTACAAAGCTAAAACCAGAAACACCGATCAATGCAGACAATAGAACCAACAGTGCCATCACTAAGAATGAGGCCAGCAGCTTGCGTCCAATACTCGCTGAAGCTAACAACATAAACTCTAAACCTTAAAACGTTCTTCTTTACCCATGCAGAATACGCTATATTTTGCAGTGTTTCTTATCTAAAACCAACAAAACGGCAATTCATGCTATCTAGACCTTTCGCTTCAATAATTCTTCTCTCACTACTGGCCTCAGTGACTACTGTCGCAGGTGCTAGTGAGCCTTTGAGCCCAATAAAACCCGCCAATGCCACATCACAAAAAGAGAAAATCTGTGCCATTTATCCGCACCTCAAAGACTCTTATTGGTTGTCGGTAAACTATGGAATGATCTCTGAAGCAGAAAAGCAGCAAGTTGAGCTAAGAGTATTGGAAGCTGGCGGTTACCCCAACGTGGCCAAACAAGCCTCGCAACTGGTGCTTTGCACGCAATGGGGAGCCGATGCCATTATTTTAGGTACGGTTTCACCCGATGCGTATCATGACAATCTCAGCGATTGGGTTGGCTCGACGCCTGTGTTTGCTACGGTAAATGAGTTAACCGTCAATGAAGAACAACAGAGGGTATTAAAAGGTACGGTCGGTGTCGATTGGTACCAAATGGGATACCAAGTCGGAGATTTTTTGTCGAAACGACACCCGAAAGGATCAGGCGAAACACCTATCGCCCTGTTACTTGGCCCACAAGCGAGTGGCGGCACTAAGCCTGTAGCACTGGGGTTTTATGATGCGCTCAAGTCGAGTGATATCAAAATTGCGATCAGCTATTGGGCAGATAACGATAAAGAACTTCAAAGAAATCTAGTACAGCAGGTGATAGAAGAACCTGATATCCAATATATAGTCGGAAGTGCCGTCGCGATTGAAGCAGCGATCAGTGAGCTACGAGCGGCCGATAAAACCGAAGATATTGGGTTAATCTCAAGTTACCTAAGTCACGGAACCTACCGTGGTTTACTCCGTAACAAGGTACTTTTTGCGCCAACAGATAAAATGGTTGAGCAAGGTCGCTTGTCGGTAAAACAAGCCACGAGTTACTTACGCGGTCAACCTTACGAGCAACACAGCGCACCGATTATCGAAGCGCTGACACCTGCAACTCTCAAAGATCAAATTATCGCCGACTCATTGTCACCTTCTGAGTTTCGTCCGGTATTCAGTGTGAATCCATAGTGCTATATTGGCTGAAGAACTCAAAACAATAAAAACGAAACAACAATTTAGGGAACATTCATGCAAAAAACAACGCGCACTATGCCAACACACAAGCATATCGCTTTGGTCGCTCATGACCACTTCAAACCTGAGCTACTAAGATGGGTCAAAGAGAACAAAGAAAAACTACAAAAGCACTTCCTTTACGCAACGGGCACGACTGGTTCTCTACTCAGTAAAGAGACAGGCTTAGCAATCAAGAGCATGATCAGCGGCCCTATGGGCGGTGACCAACAACTTGGCGCGCTTATCTCTGAAGGCAAGATCGATATGCTGATTTTCTTCTGGGATCCGCTTAATGCTGTGCCACATGACCCAGACGTAAAAGCACTGCTTCGTATCGCAAGTGTTTGGAACATTCCTGTGGCCACTAACCGCGCTACCGCTAATTTCTTGTTTAACTCTTCACTGCTTGAAGAAGAAGTAATCATCGAGATCCCAGACTACGAAGCGTACCTAGCTGAGCGCACGTAATCGCACGTTAAATGTGCTCTCTACTGAACAGACTAAAAAGCCTGCATTTTATCGCAGGCTTTTTTATGTCTCGTTTTCAGACATTAAACAGTTCAATCATAAAACAGTGCGAGAGTCTCTCTATTTATCGCTCCACACTGCCATCTCGTTGCCACTTGGCTCTCTGAAATGGAAACGTCTGCCGCCGGGAAAGCTAAAGATCTCACGGTTTATCTGACCACCAGCATCAATTACATCGCGCTCGGTTTGCTCAAGATCTTGGCTATAAAAAACCATCAGCGCCGCGCCATTATCCGTATTCGACGCCAGATCCGCCAAATAGAAGCCGCCCATTAAGCCTTTGCCTTCAAACGCAGAATACTCAGGGCCATAGTCTTCAAAGCTCCAACCAAACACTTGACTGAAAAATGCCTTAGTTGCGGCGATGTCTTTCGCAGCAAATTCAATGTAGTTAATAGAGCCGTGTTCCATAGCAAATTCCTTATGCTTTATGCGTCTGCCTTGTGATATTAGGGCAGGGATTGAAGATCTAATCTTAGACAATCAAGTCAAGTAACATCACTTTTTACGAACAACTGGGTAATCAGAACCATGCAGCTCCTGCACAAAGCCAGAGCCGTCGCCACTGTGCGTGATCCATACTTTCTCTTTTGCCCGCGTCATTGCTACATAGAATAAACGACGCTCTTCAGCATAAGGGAACGCGTCTGATGATTCAGTCAATGCGCCATCAATATGCAGCTGTTTCTTCTTGGTCGGGAACTGTCCTTCGTCAACACAAAGAATAATGACAAAGTCCGCCTCTTTACCTTTACTGCCGTGGCAAGTCATGAACTTGATATCAATGGAAGTGAAGATCTTCTTCCAGTCTTCCAACAACTCTGGCTTGTGGTAATGATTACGTCCAAGTAGCAGCACCAATTTATTGGTTTTGCCTTTGGATTGACGGTTCAGTTGATCAAGAATCTTCTCAACTTCTTTACTTGGCGCACTGTACACCGCCTTCTGCTTCTGTTGCTTGAAGCTGTTCAGTTCTTTCGGAATCTGAATTGGGTTTTCTTGTACAAAGCGATTAGCCACCGCACCTAACTGATTGTTAAAGCGGTAAGTCGTATCTAGGTGATGAATGGTCGAACTTTCAAAACGATCCTTAAAGCCCGTGGTCAAATCCACATCCGCACCTGCAAACTGGTAAATCGACTGCCAGTCATCGCCTACTGCAAAAATAGAGGCTTGATGCTCGGCTTTAGACTGATTACACAGTGCTTCAACCAAGGCAAGACGATCAGGTGAGATATCTTGGTATTCATCGATCATGATGAACTTCCAAGGTGAGATAAACTTGCCCTTCTCGACATACTGAGTCGCTCGGCTGATCATGATTGAGAAGTCGATATGATTCTGTTCTTTCAGCTCCTTTTGCCACGCGGTTACACATGGCCAACACAGTGAAAGCTCGCTGTTGAGGCGCGCATAGTCTCGGTGATCAATCAGCTGTTGCTGTACTTCTTTTTTGGTTAAACCCGACGCATTCAACTGTTCTAGCTGCTTTTCAAGCCAACCGATCAATTTGAGGTTTGAAACGTGGCTACCAAGCTCATCGTCACCGGTTAAATAAGCGATTGGCCATTTAGACAAATGCTTTTGCCAACGTTTAAAGTTGGTCGGTGTCATCCAGTGCTTCTTCAACCAATCAATGCACCATGCTTGGCGTTGGTTGTCATCGAGCGCTAAAGGAGAAATAACCACACGTTCGGGTTCAACTTGATTCAGTATCTTTAAACCCAACTGGTGGAAAGTGCTGACTTGCACCTTCTCTGCTGATAAACCAATTTTGCTGTCGAGACGTTGCTTCATCTCTTCTGCCGCTTCACGACCAAAAGCGAGCAATAGCAACTCTTCAGCTTGAGCTTGATGGCTTTGCAGTAAATACGCGACGCGAGCCGTTAGAACACTGGTTTTACCCGAGCCTGCACCCGCTAAAATAAGGTTGTGATCATCATTCATCAACACCGCATATTGCTGCGATAAGTTCAGTGGTGACGACTCACATTGCGCAAACAACACTTCCCAGTTTTTTCGCTCGGTCTCTAGCCATTGCTGGTTTCTTTCAGCTTGCTTGATTTCCGTTTCAGATAACCATGGCTGCATTCTTGCGATGCGGTTTGGCATGCGTTGTGCGGCCTCTTCTAGCGTCATTGTCATACTCTCTAAGCCTGAGTTGACCATATCAACCCAAGTGTTGACCTTAGAATGCGGTAGAAAGGCTGGTAATTGCTCAAGACGTGTTAATTCAGCTTCCCACTGAGGTACGTGTTCAGCCAATTGTTCACATTGAGTGTCGTGCCACTTCTGATAAGCACTAACTGACGCGCGTGCAAATTGACGGCATTGATCCCAAGGTAAGCCTTGTACTAACCAACTGCGCTGTGTTCCATCTTGTTGATTAGCAAAAAATTGTAGCGATCCCCAGAACAATCCGCGCTTTATCGCGATCTTGCCACTCCAAATAGTAAATGGGATACGCTCTTCACTGCCTACTGAAGATAACAGCAAGCGTGGACCATCAAGTTCAACCTGATGATATTCATTTTGAATAAAAAACTGTGCAGTCTTGTTAGCGCTTAGCTGCATTGGAGTGTGCTCTTAATTGGGAATATTGAATTTATATCATGATGCAATGAGAATTAATAATATCTCATATCTTATCGACGCTTTCATGACCACCTACGGGCAATTATGGATAAGTATCAAATTCTTGTGCTTGATTTCTGTTAGGATTATGGTTTTTAGTGTGTCAAGTGAGCGACTGTGGACTTTTCAGCCAAATTACGCCTCTATTGGGCGAATAAAACCATAAATTACAGCGTATTAATTCTCATCACTCTACTCGGCGTGGTGGTGCCTGCTTGGTATTATGGACAAAACACACTGATCACGCCTTTGATCTTAGGCGTTATTGCTGCGGCTCTTGCGGAAAGTGATGACAGCTTTACCGGGCGCTTGAAAGCACTCACGCTGACCTTTATCTGTTTCGCCGTTGCGGCTTTCTCTATTGAGCTTCTCTTCGATACGCCTTGGCTGTTCGCGATAGGGCTTTTTGTTTCAACCTTCTCTTTTATCATTCTCGGGGCAATTGGCCCTAAATACGCGAGTATCGCGTTTGGTTCTCTCTTGGTTGCCATCTATACCATGCTTGGTGCACACGAGAGCACCAACCTTTGGTTTCAACCGCTTCTACTGTTAACTGGCGCCGCTTGGTACTACTTCATGTCGATGATTTGGCAGATAGTGTGGCCAATGCAACCCGTGCAGCAAAACTTAGCCACGGTATTCGATCAAATCGGTAACTACATCGATTCAAAAGCGGAACTCTTCTACCCCGTTTCTGACTTGATTCCCCAGCCACACCGAATCATTGAAGCCAAACTCAACGCGAGTACCGTTAACGCACTCAACATGTGTAAAGCGACGCTGCTTAATCGCTCTAAGCGCGGACACATTGACGGCCCTAGTGACCGATTTCTTAACACCTACTTCATCGCACAAGATATTCATGAACGCGTCAGCTCTAGCCACTATCGCTATCAAGAGCTAGCAAAACACTTTGAGCGCTCTGACGTGTTGTTTAGATTTAAGTATCTACTGGAAGCGCAGGCCACTGCGTGTAAAGAAGTGGCGAGCTCGTTGAAAGTTGGCGCTGAATACCAGCATGGTGACAAGTCTGTATTGGCACTCGATGAGCTGATGTCTTCGCTCAATCATCTGCACCAACAGAATAATCCTAAATGGAAATCACTGCTGAACCAGTTGGATTACTTATTCAATAACCTAGCAACCGTTGAAAAACAGCTCTCGAATATCAGCAACCCAGATGCAGAGAAGATTGAAGAAGGTGTATTGGACGATACCAACCCTCATACTTTGACGGCAATGTGGCACAAGATCAAAGCTAACTTGCACACCGATTCTATGCTATTCCGCCACGCGATTCGCATGGCGATCACTTTGACGCTGGGCTACGGGATTATCCAGGGTTTTGATATCGAACGAGGTTATTGGATTCTACTGACGACACTGTTTGTGTG
Source organism: Vibrio sp. 10N.247.311.47 (assembly GCF_041467535.1). NCBI lineage: Bacteria > Pseudomonadati > Pseudomonadota > Gammaproteobacteria > Vibrionales > Vibrionaceae > Vibrio > Vibrio sp. 10N.247.311.47. Next base: position 87,860 of record NZ_JBFSUR010000004.1, on the reverse strand, counting down.
TCAGCCAAACTACAGTGCAACCCGTCAAAAACTGACGGCGCGTGTCATTGGCACGGTCGCAGGCTTATTGATCGGAGTACCGTTACTGACTTTCTTCCCGTCGCAAGAGAGCCAATTAGTGTTCATTGTGATCAGTGGCGTGATGTTCTTTGCGTTTCGAATCAATAACTACGGGTTTGCGACCGGCTTTATCACACTGCTTGTGCTCTTCTGCTTTAACCAATTAGGTGAAGGCTACGCGGTAGTATTGCCAAGGTTAGCGGATACCTTTATTGGTTGTGCTCTCGCCGTGCTTGCTGTCATTTATGTGTTGCCTGATTGGCAATCGAAGCGACTGCACAAAGTGATGGCGGATGCGCTCGATTCCAACAAGAACTATCTCGCTCAGATCATCGGCCAATACCGTGTCGGTAAGAAAGATAGCCTAAACTATCGTATCGCTCGTCGTAGCGCTCATAATAATGACGCAAACCTGACTGCCGCCATCAGTAGCATGTTGGTTGAACCGGGTAAGTACCGTACCTCTGAAGATGAGAGCTTCCGATTCTTAACACTCAATCATGCTCTGCTTAGCTATATCTCGGCTCTGGGTGCTCACAGAACGCGTATTGATGATGAAGCGACACACAAACTGGTGCTAGATGCGCACAGAGTAATCCACCAGCATCTCGACGCTCTAAATGATCAGCTCTATTCTCATAAAGAGCATTGTGAAGTGAAAAACGCTTATGACCCGGAGCTGGATAAACGTTTGAGTGAATGGCGAGAAGAAGATGAGAATTCTGTCAAAATGGTTCTACAACAGCTCCATTTGATCTATCGCATGCTTCCAGAACTGCATACCTTAGCGACCAAGTTTGCAGTTAAGGTTAAGATCGACAAGTCGTTTGAAACAGAAGCTTCTTGAGCAACAAACAAAATACCGTAAAAACAAAAAGATAACGCCAATTGCTTATCTTTTGATCATCACAAATATTTATACATTGCTTTACCCATACCCCTAATTGGGTAGAGAAATTACTTACCTACCCTTGTGCCACAAGGGTTGAAGGCGTTTTTACATTGTAGGAATTTTCTGACTTTGATTGACCAAGCCTTAACTTTTCCTAACATTTCTCGGACAAAAAACGACCACAGGAATTTATAGTTGTCTTAGTTTCAAGAAACTTCAAACATCATTTAAAATTCACTTAATCTTGTTTGATTTCCTGAATCAGTAGGCTATGCTCTAAAGAGCATATGAATTTGAACAAAGGTCACACTATGAATACACAGCAATTTGAAGCATTTAAGCAGCAAATACAGCTTCTTAGCCCACAACAATTAAAAGCACTTCAGGGTGAGATCGACGGCAACCTCGAAACAGAGAAGCTTTCTTTGCTTACTGATGAAGAGTTAAACGCGCTAAATGACCTGTTCAGTTAATAGACAGACATCACTATTTTAGCTTAAGTTCACATTTTTACCGTAAATTTCATCTGTTCATCATTGCGCTCAAAATATCGTCCGCCTAGACTCATTCCATACGTCAATAAAAGGTTCTGATATGTCGATATCTGGTATTCAATCTGGTTACGCCATTATTCAGCAATCCACCAACATGGCTGAAGAAGCCGCAATCGAGCTCAACCAAGCCTCCAAACACGCTCTAGAATCCGACGACACTTTCGAAGCTAGCGATCTCAGCTTTAATCAAATAGAGCCTGAACAAGCCATTTCCTTTAAAGACAAAGAACCTGAACCTGCTTCATCTTCAACCGATTCCTTGATTAAACTGACACAAAGCGCAAGTTATAACCGCGTTGGTGCAAGTGTGGTTGATCGTCAAAACGAAGTCATCGGTAGCCTTCTCGACATTCATATCTAAATTTCGCTCAAATACAGCCTATATTTCGCGAAACTTCGCTGCTTTTTGCTTCAACAACCACACAAACTGTAACTCATTATATCAGGCGCTTGTTTCTGGTTTATTACTCGGTAGAATCAGCGCAAACCAATTTGCTGCACAAACTTTACTTCATACTATTTATGCCAAAACTAAATCTGCATCGCCGTGACTATGTTTCTATTTTAGGAGGCGACATCTCCGCAGACGAATTAGAAAAAAAGCTTCAGCCTCATTTTGAAAAGCCAGTAAATAAGCTGACACCTAGCCCCTACCTGACAGAAAAGAATCTCACACGTCGCTGGACAGCGCTCGATAATGCAGATTCACAGCAAGAACTGCTCGACCCTCATACACAAAGTCAGTTCCAAGCTTATGAGAAAAACATTGAGCACTTTATTGGCACCGTTAAAGTCCCTGTGGGAATATCTGGCCCTTTAAGAGTCAATGGCCTATTTGCTACGGGCGATTACCTCGTACCACTCGCGACCACAGAAGCTGCGCTTGTCGCGTCTTATAACCGTGGTTCTAAGCTGATTACGGCTTGTGGTGGCGCAAGTGCTATGTTGCTCAATGAAGGCGTAACACGTACTCCTGGCTTTGCATTTCAAGGATTAGTTGAAGCCGGACAGTTTGTGGCTTGGGCTGTGACTCAGTATGACCAGTTCAAGATCTTGGCAGAATCAACAACATCACACGGCAAGCTGACCGACATTAATATCAACATCGAAGGTAACCATGTTTACTTGGTGTTCGAATTTCTAACCGGAGACGCTTCTGGTCAGAATATGGTGACCATCGCAACCAATGCCGTGTTTGAGTACATCATCGAAAATACGCCAGTTAAGCCTGACCACGCTTTCCTTGATGGCAACTTGTCAGGCGATAAGAAAGCCAATACCCAAACCTTGCGCAGCGTTCGTGGCAAAAAGGTAACTGCTGAGGTTAATATCCCTGCAGAGCTTGTCGCGAAGTACCTACACACGACACCAGAGAAGATGGTCCAGTTTGGCCAAATGACCACAGTCGGTGGCGCTTTGAGTGGTACTATCGGTATCAATGCCCATTATGCGAATGCGTTGGCGGCACTCTATATCGCTTGTGGCCAAGACGCGGCCTGTGTCGCAGAGTCAGCGATTGGTATGACGCGTATGGAACTCAACAAAGAAGGCGGTTTATACGCGAGCGTCACACTGCCTAACTTAATGGTTGGGACTGTCGGCGGTGGTACCGGCTTGCCAAGTCAAAAAGCCTGTTTAGATTTACTTGGGCTGCATGGTAACGGTAAATCACAAGCACTCGCTGAAGTTTGTGCTGTACTGTGTTTAGCGGGTGAACTATCGATTGTGGGCGCATTTTGCGCAGGCCACTTTTCAAGAGCGCACCATAAGCTAGCTCGTAAATAACCTTTATCCAATTTGGCTTGTTCGGTTTTGTCGTTCATGCAAAATCACAAGCCAACCTGAATGCGTGAGTCATAAATGGATTACTTACACTTATCTAGGGTGAGCCTTAAGCACCTCACTGCGCTGCATATTATGCTGAACACTCACAGCGTCACTCAGACCTCAGAGCAACTCTGTGTCAGCCCTTCGAGTGTAAGCAAAACCCTGTCTCAGTTGCGTGACATCCTGAATGATGAGCTTTTCTATCGAGATGGTACCAAGCTTATCCCGACTCCCTTTGCTCTGAAGATAGCGCCCACTGTTCACGCAATTCTTTCAAGCATGAATGGACTGCTTCATCAAAAGAGTTTTACCCCTCAAGAGTACCAAGGCAGTTTTTCACTTTCGATGCGTGAAAGTACTTTCGAAGTATTTGCCTCAAAGATCAGTAAAATTACCACTGAGCTCGCGCCAAGCGCGAAGCTCAACATCTATTCGAAACAACAGCTCGGCTTCGATGCTTTACTCAGTGGCAAGGTCAATTTGATCTTGTTGCCTCATGATATATCTCAGCCGCCGACCGATAACAAAGAGCTGGTTTGGGAAACAATTCTTCCAGATGAAATGGTTTGTTTGATGGGCGCACACAACCCTCTCGCTCAGCAAGAACTGACAGTGGAAGGCTACTTAGATTACAAGCACATTGGGATTTTAGATAACGAACTGTCTCAGCCTTACTTTGAACAAAACTTGGTTCAATGCCACCAACCAAGAGAGATGGCAATATCGGTCGCGGACTTCGGCGCTGCGGCTGTGTTGTGTCACCACACACCTTTCCTGTTCACTTGCTCTAAACAGTGGGCTGAGCATGCTAAACAAGCTCAGGGCTTAGTGAGCAAGCCCTTGCCTTTTGATTACGGTAAGGTGGCGTACAGCTTGGTGTGGAATAAACCCAACATGAATGATCAAGCGATCAAATGGTTGTGTGACCTGTTTTTAGAAGCTTAATATTTTTAGAGACTTAATATCTTTAGAAAGTTAACGTTCTTAGAAGCCTGATTGACCGCCTAAGAAATCTAAAGACTAGGTATAAACCTCAGGAGTTTGCATCGGTCTTTGAACTATGGTGTAGAGCTTATCGTGAAAGCTCTGCATCTGTTTTTCGGTGCATTTCGGCCAATCTAACGCGTCGCCAATGACACCATGATGCTGAAACGCATTCAGCCGAATTCGAATATCACTTGGTAGAGTCTTCAAGTAACGCCCCACTTGTTCAATTTCGTCCTCAAGATCGCTTTTATTTGGGATATGTAGCAACCTAACTTCGTGCAGTTTTCCTTTATCTGCTAAGTAGTTAATGGTTTCAAACACCCTATGATTACCTCTACCCACTAACCATTGATGTGTTTCCGATTGCCATGATTTTAGGTCAATCATCGCGCCATCAAGATAAGGCAACACCTTGTCCCACCCTTGAAGTGACAGCGAACCATTACTATCAATAAAACACGTGAGATGCGCTAACTGTGAATCACGTTTAATCGCTTGAAACAGCTCTATGATAAACGGCAACTGCATGGTCGCTTCACCGCCAGAAACGGTAATGCCACTCAAGAAAAACTGATTATGCCTGACAAGCTCCAGAACCTCTGAGACCGTCATTGTGGTAATTTTCGGGCTCGACTTATGATCGCAGACATCAATGCACTGATCGCAATTCGTACAGGCTGCTGGGTCCCACTTCACTTTGCCATCAATAAGACTCAGAGCACTGCTCGGACAGCCGCTAATGCAGTCACCACAATGGTTACAGTGATTAATTGTGTGTGGGTTGTGGCAAGTAATACAGTCAAAGTTGCAGCCCTGAAGAAACAGCACCAAGCGGTTTCCCGGGCCGTCAACACAAGAAAAGGTCAGCACACGGCTGACCTTCGCTTGTTTTTCTGTCTTATTATTTTTAACCCTAGCCATTTGAGTTGTTAGATCAGAAATTTTCATAATTCACATTGTTCGTATTCGAAACGCACCATACACATAACGCACGCACGTTAAAGCTATTCGTATGTCGGCGACATCTCTAAACTCACCACGCGTGGTTTACGCTCTAATATGCCCGTGTTCTTCGCAGCTTCGGCACCTAAAAAGGTGGTATTGGTGCGTGAGCCTTGCTCGTCATATTTGGCAATGTCAGATAGCTTAATCATGTAACCCGTGACACGAACCAAATCATTTGATGCAACGTTAGCCGTGAACTCTCGGTAACCCGCTTGAATCGCGCCTTTACACAGGTTAAACATCGCTTCAGGGTTAGATTTCACTGTTTCGTCGATGGTCAGAATGTCACTGATGCCCGAGGTGTAGAACTTATGGTGACCCGCGGTTGCACGAACGTAAGAGACAGGATCCGGTTCGGTACCATAAGGAATACGGACACCCGGCGTCACATCTTCATCTAAGCTAATACCGCCTTGAGCATGCAGCAGAGCTTTACCTTCTAATCCATATTTCACTTCAGAGCGTTCAACGATCTCAGCCAGCTTTTCAGAGATACGATGACCAAGCTGATTCGCCAGTTCATCGTGACCATAACGCTCTGCTTGACCTTCTTTCTCCAACAAGATGTTGACTGCTTCCGCCATGCCGTAAATACCAAACATTGGCGCAAAGCGATCCTCTTCGATCAAACCTTCTTTGGTTAAGAAGCCTTCGAAGAAGTTAGACTCTTCATGCAAGAAGCGGCTTCGAACGTTCATCAACTCAACCATGATGCCACTGTAGTTCGGCAATACTTGTTGTAAGAAATCAGCACTGTCCTCAGACTTCAACGCCACTTGCTTAAGGTTCATACGCACCAAGGTGTTTGAACCACCCGCTAACGGCAGAGAGTTGTAGCAGCTCACAATACCAAAACGCTTATCGCCGTAAGCCTCGGCATGCGCTGGATAGTTTGCAATATGTGGTTTACTGCATTCACAGATGTTGCTCGCCGCATGACGAAGTAGATCATCAGGTGTCACGGCTGGGTCGTACATAAAGGTTAAGTTTGGCGCGATCTGCTTCAATTCAGCGTCTACACGTAAAATCGTACGGCAGATAATGTTGTCTGTCGGGCCGATATTCACATGCATAAAGGCGTCTGGCAGTGTGCGATCCAACATGATCCAGAACAGCTTAATCTTTTGGTATACCTGCTCTTCTGTTAAGTCGCCCACGAAAGGCATCAACACATCATCCAACTGACCTAGGTAAACCGGAATTGAAGTGACAGACGGAACATGGTGGTAAAGGATGGTAAGCATGTTCAATGCTTCATCGAAGTTGGTTGCCGCGCTAAGCTCTAAATACTCTGAGCCTTGATGTAAGTATTTAGAATAATCTGGAAGTACATAGCGCGGCTTAAATGGGGCGTGCCCTTCAAACATGTCACACAGCACACCTTGTTGTAAGGCTTGCTCTACTTCTTTGCTTACCGGCATATACGGTAAGCTGGCTTCAGCTTCTAAGGCAAGATAGCTCGACTTCTGTTTTGGTGACAGGTTGGCATCTGAAATGATATTGCTAAAGCGTTGTTGTTGCTCTGAAAGTGGTGAAGAAGTAGATGACGCAGATTGGTGGCTCATGATTAAACCCTTAGTGTTGTTATGGGCTTATTTTATATCTCACCGTTATATTTCCACTAATGAAATGTATGCAAGACTACATTTCCAAAATGGAAATAAATAATTTGTAAATTAGCGGTGTTGAGTGTTCTATGAGCGAGATGAGAAACAGAGAAATAGAGAAATAGAGAAACCAGAGTTAGTAGTGAAGAAATGAGAAAGCGCTAATTCGTTCTGTTTAAAACGATAGCGCCAAAAAGAGAAAACCCACATAACTAACGTTAGAGTCGTTAATGTGGGTTTAGTAGTTTAAATGAGCATTCTGAATGCTAGCTCAAGGCATACACACGATTACAGATCTGGAAGCGCTTGTTTACGTCCAACACCCATTAATACCTTTAACTCTCCTTGTGGAGTGTCAATCGAGAACGGTGTAGAGACTTCAACTACTGCAAAGCCCGCTGCACTCAATACATTTTCTGAGCGCTGTTGGCTTACACCGTAGTCTTCACTGTCGCTTTCCAAGTACCAATCCCAGTGTACAAACGTACCGTCGTTTTCAAGCAGCGTGTAAATCAGACTGACTGTGTCTTGTAGGTTCGGGATAAAACCACACACCGAAGAGGCTACCACTAGGTCAAACTGGTTTCTGAATGCTGGATGCTGCGCTGCAAGTCCGCGCGATAAAATATCAACTACCGGTTCAACGTTAGGTAACTCTTTCTTATCTAACTCTTCAATCATCCCTTCAGAGATATCAAGTGCGATGATCTCTTTTGCTAAAGGAGATATTTTCTGGCTGAGTAGTCCTGTACCACAACCAAAATCAAGGACACGGGTTCCGTTTAAATCAACGAGCTGTGTTAACTGGTCAAATACGGATTGTGCGAATACTGCAGTTGCGGGATCTTTATCCCAATCAACGGCGTATTCGTCCCATTGTTTCGCCATCATGGCCTCCATCTTTACTTCTTGTAGGTTCGGAACTTCCCCAGAGTAAACCAAATTAGTCAATTCGTCATAGAGTTATCATGCAAAGATGGACTATTTCTAAGATAGTCAGCACAATATTCAGATAATATGCACCAACCCCCGCTCAATCTGGAAATGAAATGAACCTTTCTCAAGTCCAAGCCTTTTGTTCCGTTGCTGATTTAGGATCAGTTTCTGAAGCTGCACGCCAGTTAGAATGCAACCGAACCAAACTCAGCATGTCGATTAAAGCCTTGGAAAAAGAGTTAGATGTCGAGCTGTTCGTCCGCAGCGGAAACCACGTTGAGCTTTCAGAAGCGGGTAAAGCGATTTACAAAGATTGCGAAGGCATGTTGGTGACAGCCGCGCGTATTAAACAAACCTGCTTGCATGTTTCGGGCGAATTCAACGCAGAAATTTGGATAGCACGAGATGACTCCCTACCCGATGAAATGTGGCAGGACTTATCTCACGCCTTAAATAACAAGTACCCTTCTACCTCATTCAACTTCGTTCTCGCATCGAGCGGTGACTTAGCTAACCTAGTTGAAACTCAGCAAGTCGACTTCGCATTTGGTGTCGATTACGAACGCGTCGATGACCCAAGAATTATCTACAACCCGCTTGGTAAGATTCGAATGATGTCTGTATGTAAGAAAGGACATGATTTGAGTGCGATGCGACGAGTGTCTGATGAAGTACTGAGAAATTCGATGCAAGCAACCATGGTTTATCTTAATGAAAAGGATAATCCTGAGCTTGAGCCCTTCTCGCGTCGTTACATTGGCTTCTCTAGCTTCGACTTTATGTTGGATACGATTCTACGTGAAGAAGCATGGGGCGTAATGCCTGAGCCATTGATTCGCCATTTACTGCGTGAACAAGAGCTTGCCGTGATCAAACACACCTACGGTTTAACACAAGAAGACTACTGTATGTTTACCGCGGCTGGCATGGCAGAGCACCCAGGAATGAATTGGTTGGCCGACCAGCTTAGTGATTATTTGTTTGATTTCTAGCTCGCGCTTATTGCTTATCGTCGATAACAAAGGGAAAAACCACAAACAGCACTACTCCTAAAAGACCATCACGTGATCCACTAAATAGCGTCCGTCTTCTTCAACCAATACCATTTCAGCGACAAACTCACCTTTGGCGATGGTGTAAGCTTGTTTCCACACAAAGGCGATGGAGTCTGAACGTCTAAATAAAGCAACTTGCTCACGCTCAGCAAAAAAGCCATTACTGTGCTGATAATGGTGACACACCTTTTCTAAATATTCTGGCGTAACAATGTCTTTCATCCTTTGAGTAAAATCTCGACAGTGCTGTTCATGATCAACCTTAGTTGAACCATCCATCAGATTATCCATGATCGGGTTAGCAATCGCCCACAACTCATTATCACTGATATCGTCAAACTTCATATTGATTCACTCCTTGTCCATCGCAGTCGCAGTCAAATCTAGAAGACCAATAAGACCTTAGCGACTAATGTGTTTTATTAATCATAAACGATCCTATTTCAGTTGCACACCATCACCAAAAAACACTCAACGTCAACTTTATTGACACCACACCCTGATCTTAAGTAACTGAATTTTATTGATTTATATGTTCGAATTAAATAAGACATATAAACATCATCAGATAAAGTTTGTAAAGTTAGCTCATTATTAGAACAATGAAGTTATCAAAAACATCTGGAAAATATTATGTGTGACAGGAAAAGCCAAAACGAAAATCGAGTACTATTGTTCTCAGCCCTTTTAGCATCAGGCTTCGCAATTGGCGGATTGGTGTTGGGTCTTCTCGTTGGCTCTCTGGTCATAGTGTTTGACGGTGTCTATTCTCTTATCAGCTTACTGTTAACTTTATTGTCACTAGCTGCGTCGAAATACATCAATCGCCCTTCGGACACTGAGTTCCCGTTTGGTCGAGCTATCATCGAGCCGATTGTGATTGCGATTAAAGCCGTTGTGATTCTTCTTGTGGTTGGTTATTCACTTTACTCTGCGATTGGTGCCCTAATGACGGGTGGTCGTGAAGTTGATGCTTCTATTGCAACTCTGTTTGGTATTTTCAACGTGTTGGGTTGTGGTTACGCTTGGTGGTACATCGCGAATAAGAGCAAACGTATTTCTTCAGGTCTGATTCAGGCTGAATCTAAGCAGTGGCAGATGGATACGCTACTGAGTGTAGCGGTAACAGCGGGTTTCGTAGCGGCTTGGTTAATTACCTTTTCTCCGCTTGCAGAATACGCAGTGTATGCCGACCCAATGATGATGTTGCTAATGTCTTTCTACTTCATCAAAGTTCCTTTCGACATGTTACGTGAAGCCATGCGCGAACTGCTTATGATGTCGGCAAACAAAGATATTTGTGATGCGGTAGATAAGAACGTTGTCGCGGTAGACAAAGAAGCGGAGCAAGATTTGGAGCTGATGGGTGTGACTAAGGTTGGTCCAGAATTACGAATCAATGTTGATATTCATACCAACGACCAACAAGCGATTGCGGTCGATGATATTGAACGTACGCGCCGCCAACTTAAGCGACGCCTATCGAAGATGCCATATGAGCTTCAATTGAACCTCAATGTCGCGAGCTAAGTTTTCACCTAGCAAATAACGCTGGAACATAAGCGCAAATTAAGACTGAGATTGAACCTTTATAGAAGCCGACGCCTTTGCCGTCGGCTTTTCTCTTGTTACCCACCAGCAAGCCAGTGAACCAACGGTTACCATACATACGCCCTGCCAAAACGTCATGGTCAATGACAAGCCCAAAATCACCGAGGAAAGTAGTGTCGCGAAGATTGGCGTAAAGTACGACATGGTTGCCAAAAACACCATGTTGCCACCAAGAATCGCCGTGTTCCAAAGTGCGTAGCCTGCCCCCATGCAAGCGCCAGCTAGCGCTAAATCAATCGCCGCACTCGTTGTCATCACCATGCCGGTTTCGTTACTCAATGCGTATTTGATCCACAAGGTGATTGCAGTCGCGATAAAGAACAGCACGATCGCATTCTGTCCTTTCGCCACTTTCTGAGTGTAATTACAGTAGACCGCCCAAATAATCGCGCCGAAAAACGCCATTGAATAGGTTTTAGGGTTAGTCGCAATGTTGGCAGCAATTTGATCAACAGATAGACCTTGGTCACCACTGATGCTCCAAGCCACACCAAAGAATGCCAAAAAGATACTTGGATAAACTAACCAGTTAATCTTCTTGTCGCTCAGCAACACCGCAAACAACACCGTCAGTGCCGGCCACAGATAGTTAATTACGGCCATCTCTATCGCTTGATGTCGGCTGTTCGCCATTCCCAAAGCCAGAGCCAGGAAAATCTCATAACAAACGAACAAGGCGCCGCCAATCAGCAAGTAAGACTTAGAAAAGCGTGACAACTTTGGTAAACCCATAACACAGACCAACAACAGCGCACTCACCGTGTAAAGGCTGGCAGCACCACCAATTGGACCTAGCTGTTCTGAGACGCTACGAGACAGAGCAATCAAACAGCTCCATAATAAAATGGCGATAATACCGTAGCAGCTATAACGATGAGATTTCAGCACGCCTTTTCCTTATCTATTTTTGATGGTCACTCTATGGTTAAACCAAGTTCAAAATAATTGGCCGAGTACATTTTCGTACTCGGCCATCAACACTTTGTTTACAAAGCATCTATCAATTTACGAAGTACCAACCAATTAACGAAGCATCAATCAACTTACGAACCATCAATCAATTTGCAAAGCATTGGTCAATTAGCGAAATCAACCGATTGTGATTATGATCGCGTATTCGCTAGTAGCAGTCAGTTGTTAACTATTAACTATTAACTATTAACTATTAACTAAGCCAACAGTAGAGCTTGTAAGTCAGCCAAAGACTTCACTTGATAGTGAGGGTTGATGCCAGCTGGTGTTGTCTTTTCTTGACTGTTTAACCAGCAAGTTTCAATGCCAAAATCGAGTCCGCCTAGAATATCTGAATGTGGGTTATCCCCGACCATCAATATTCTTTGTTTCGATGGCAATCCAACCAGCTTATGCGCATATTCAAAGATTTCAGCGTCTGGTTTCGCGACACCGACTTCTTCAGAGATGATCACATGGTCAAAGTAATCTGTCATACCTGTGCGTTCTAAACGTATAGATTGCAGCTCGGTAAACCCATTCGTGATGATACCCATGTTCACTTTGCCTTTTAAAGACTCCATCAACTCTTTTGCACCTGGGAGCAGAGAACAGATATCCGCCATTGCGGTCAAAAATGCACTGTTTAGTTCTGCTGTTGTTGTCTCTAACTTTGTTGCCCAGCTTTCAAAACGCGCGTGCTTCAGTTGAGCTGCCGTAATGCGGCCATCTTGATAATCTACCCAAAGTGGTAAATTAACCTCTTGGTAAACCGAATAATCCTGTTCGTTGAAGTCCACACCAAAACGAGAAAACATCAGCTTCATTCCCTGATAAGCATCAAAATGGAACAAGGTTTCATCTGCATCAAAGAATATCCAGTCGTACTTCATTTTATTTCCTATTAATCACGCTGTTGAGCTGCGTTTATCTTTAGTTGTTCATTGGCTCAAAGACCAGATGTTCATTCTACTACCAATTTTGTGAGCCTGAATATAGTTCTAATAATTTATAGAAAACAAGCCACAAGTCATGATGTATCGCAAATTTTGCCACATATTAAACCAATACCATACAATAAATACACTTAGGTACCGGGAGGTACTATGAAGCACTTTTTACCATCGTCTGTCATGCTTACCCCTTTTCTTGTCAAATACTATGACGAGGAGTCAGAAGACACGCTTGATTCTGAAGAGTCACAAGAACCTGAAATTGAATGCAGCGATGACTCAGATAAACGTCGACACCAGCCTAACTAGAAGAGTTCTCAATGAAAAACCTTATTTTTCATTGTTATAGAGCTCCATACTGTCTCTAATTTAGTCGATTTATCGCGATCTATTACTGACAATCAACACAGCCAAAAACCATGAAAACGATTGCTATATGAGCCCTATCACAACGACTAGCCACAAAGTGGTAGTTCGAATTCAAAGTTGTTCCAGATCAATGGTCGACCACTTGAATGCCGACAACATGTAGGAAATTAAAAATCATAATTAACGGAGTTTTCCAATGTCTACTGCATTTTACATCCCTACAATCAACTTCATGGGTACTGGCTGTCTGAAGGATGCTGCTGATAGCATTCAGTCTCAAGGCTTTAAAAAAGGTCTGATCGTTACTGATAAGATCCTGAATCAAATTGGCGTAGTTAAGCAGGTACAAGACCTTCTTAGCCAGCGTGGCGTAGACGCAGTTGTATTCGACGGCACTCAACCAAACCCAACCATCACTAACGTGAACGATGGTCTAGAATTGCTGACTGACAACGATTGTGATTTTGTTGTTTCTCTAGGTGGCGGTTCTCCACACGACTGTGCAAAAGGTATCGCTCTGGTTGCTTCTAACGGCGGCAAGATTGCAGATTACGAAGGTGTCGATCAATCTGAAAAACCGATGATGCCTCTTATCGCTATCAACACGACTGCGGGCACCGCTTCAGAAATGACACGTTTCTGCATCATCACTGATGAAGAGCGCCACATTAAGATGGCTATCGTTGATAAGCACACAACACCGCTTATCTCAGTAAACGATCCTGAGTTGATGCTTGCTAAACCTGCATCATTAACTGCTGCAACTGGTATGGATGCGTTAACGCACGCAATCGAAGCTTACGTTTCAATCGCAGCAACGCCAATTACCGACGCTGTAGCAATCAAAGCAATCGAGCTTGTGCAAGCACACCTAAGAACAGCGGTTACGCACGGCGAAGACATTGAAGCTCGTGAGCAAATGGCTTACGCACAGTTCATGGCGGGTATGGCGTTCAACAACGCGTCACTAGGTTATGTTCATGCGATGGCGCATCAGCTAGGCGGCTTCTACGATCTTCCACACGGTGTGTGTAATGCTATCTTGCTACCACACGTTCAACGCTACAACGCGCAAGTTTGTCCTGAGCGTCTACGTGATGTTGCAAAAGCAATGGGCGTTAACGTTGAAGGTATGTCACCAGAGCAAGGCGCAGAAGCTGCGATCAACGCAATTGTTCAACTAGCAAATGACGTGAACATCCCAACAGGTATCGCGCAACTTGGTGCGAAGCTAGAAGATATCCCTACTCTGTCTGACAACGCACTGAAAGACGCATGTGGTTTTACTAATCCTAAACAAGCGACCCACGAAGAAATCTCTGCGATTTTCGAAGCGGCAATGTAATCTGCCATTAAGTCACTTATAAACTTATCGACAAACGGGCTCACCTACTGAGCCCGTTTTCTTTACCTGCCATATGTTATTCAAGTCTCTGTTTTGAATAGCCACTGATTAAGATAAATCTCTTTAAAAGTCGCATTGTCATAACTGCTTAGTTATAGTCAAACTATTGATACATAGAATGACAAACAGGTTCCATTGAGTCGTTGGATAGTTAACTCCTCATTATTAGCATCGCTCGTTTCCCACTCTGCCTTCGCGGAGGAACAGGATGAGTGTCACAGCCAACCGTTAGAAGACACGCGCGTCGAAAAAGCTTACCACTACCTAAACAGCAAGTTTTGTCAGCCCGCAATATGGTTCGATAACTTCTTTGTGGATGACCGTATTACCGAGGACGCCAGAGCCGGAACCTCTGTACGTTGGTATAATGATTTCATCTATTCTGAGGGCGGTGACGTGGATTATTCCACCAAGCTAAACGCACGCCTGCATTTACCCTTTGTCAGCAAAAGGCTTAAGCTAATCTACGAGTCTGTTGGCGATGAAGAATTCTTAGACTTCTTCCCACAAGATTCTGAAGAGTTAGAGAATGCACTTGGCCTTCGTTATGACGCCTATGCCAAGGGTTACAGTAGTTTCAATATCAAAGCGACATTACGCCCAAGAATAGAGGCTCGCTATCGTTTTACCTACCCGCTCACCACAGATGCAGTATTCAGGCTGACCCAACGTGTATATCAAGAAAAACAAGAGACTGGTGAGATCACCGACATCGACTTTGATCTTTCTTTAAGTGATGATTTCTTGGCTCGATGGTCAAGCTTTGCAGGATATAACGACGACCTTAAAGGTTGGAACTATGGTACAGGGCTAACCTTGTATCACTACCTTGCCCAAGACCAAGCACTTCAATATAGCGCCACGATTAATGCAACGGATGAGCCTCATAATCATTACGAATACGCTCAGGTTTCGGTTACCTACCGACAAAACGTATGGAAAGAGTGGCTGTTCTACGAACTCATCCCTCGTTATCAATGGGAACGAGAACCTCATGAGAAACACACCGAAGAAGCCAACATCACCCTTAGGCTTGAAGTCTTGTTCAACAATGTCTAGTGAGTGTTTGTGAGATTGGGGCATCGTTAGATAGAAAACGAGGCACAAAAAAGCACATCATGTGATGTGCTTTTTCAGTTCTATATAAGGCTTAAACTGTAGTCTTAACCCTTGTAGTTTCTTACTCGTGCCGCTTCTGCTTCACGCTTGTCGACAACGGTTTTACCGATTGGCGCCAATGAGATAACCGCGAGCTTAAGGTGCTGAATCGCAAACGGAATACCTATAATAGTAATGAAACACGCTACTGCTGACATGATGTGACCAATCGCCAACCAGATCCCCGCAAATAAGAACCAAATAACGTTACCAATCACACCTAGCGGGCTCGTGCCGATGTCCATTTCATTGGTTAGCTCATCACGCGAAATCGCTTCCTGACCAAATGGGAAGAATGAGAAGTTACCCATAACAAAACATGCTCTACCCCATGGAATACCAACGATGGTTAGGAATGCGAGCAGTCCGAAGAACCACCAAGCTAGTCCCATAAATACGCCACCGAACAGAAACCAAATGATGTTTCCTATTGTTTTCATTCTGTATTCTCCAAATCTTTGAATGCTATTTATTTAATATGCCGAGTAAGGCAATGATTGTTGTAATAGGTTCATTATTGTTGAACCTTTATGAACCGTTTATGAATCACTTACATTTTATGTGATTGATATACACCACGGTTCTCTAAATCTACATAGGGCTAAACCCATTTATTTGATACCATACACTTAGATTTTTAGTACCAAAAAGCTAAACAGACTCAACAACGAATTTAAGGCCGAATTTATGAATAACACTGAGCAACCTAAAAAGAAAATGAAAAACTGGGTGCCAATCGTCTTCTTCGGACTTCTCAGCACTGTTCCAGTGTTCATGTTCTTAGTTGATGTGTACATCAACCAGTATATGTAACAGAGCCGGACATCCTAGCTATATAAATGGATATAAGAACCCTTTCCTGTATCCATTTCAGTTCCAATTAGATCAGTTCTTCTTCAGCCAGCTCTTCGTTAATCAAATCAGCTCTTCGCTAATAAAATCTAGAATGTCTATCAGCTCATGATCAGGCAAATTTAGTAGGTTATCCCCTACATACCATTCAATCTTACATTGGTTTGGCAACTCACTGATCGCTGGGTTTCCTATCCAAATCTTGTGTTTCTTCGCTATGTTATCTCTCACAATAATGCCGTCTTCATAGCTCACAGGTAAATATAGGTGAAGCATGTTGACCTGCGGTTGCTGCGGATTAACGGTGAACTGAGGGTAATCTTGTAATATTTGATAAACCTGTTTGGTGCGTTCATACAGAGCTGGCATCAGTTCTAATCGCTCATCAAACTGCATCGCAGCAGATACCACATAAGGCGTTCGGTGATACACGTTACCACCTTGGCGCTTCATCCACGCCGATGCCTTCGCTACAAAAGCTTTATCGCCTAACAGTAGCGAACCACCAAGGCCATTGAGACCTTTATACAGCGAGACATAGGCGCTATCGAACCCCTTAGCAATCTCGCGGTATGGCTTTTGGTAATACGCGCCACACTCCCACAAGCGGGCACCATCCATATGAAGGTGAATCGATTGCTCTTTGCAGTACTGTTTAATCGCCTCAAGCTCTTCCCATTCGGGTAACTGCCCACCAATTTCTCGCATCGGCAGTTCATATAATGCGGCTCCGATTTCATCAGGCCATGCCTTTAAGTCATCGACATTCCAAGTGCGGAATACGTTACCGACAGGAAGAACACTAAAACGATTTTGAAGCTGATACCCTTGGCGTTCATGGCGCATAATATGACTCGATTCATGCATCGCCACTACTGGGTTTCTTCTCTCTTGGCACGCAATTTCTAGTGCAGTCGGTTGATTCATGGTGCCCGTAATAACAAACACAGCCGCTTCATAACCGAGCAGATCTGCCACTTTCTTTTCAAAACTCTCAATAAACTCGCCATCACCGTAGCTATCGTGAGTAACATTATTTGTTTCACACCAGTGAGCCATCTGAGCGAATGTTTGTGCCGGAGTTGGTTCTAAGTGACCAGAAAGCAAAAAATCACATTGTTGACGCAGATCTGTACTCATACTCTTTCCTTTATTCGTTATCATTGTATGAAAAGTTGTCGAATGGTTTCGTTCTAACGTTAAGGTGACATAAAGTAAAAATGTTAGCTTTTATTATTAACGAATATTTAGTTTTACAAGCTCATATCCTTTCGAAGTATTGAATTGTATAAACAATACAGTGCCTTAAAACAAGGTAAACTATACGAAATGAGATAATGAAAAAACAATCACTATTAGCTAATTCGTTGTTCTTCAAGCATTCTTCTATTATTGTATATCTATAATCCCAATAGGTATTATTCGTTTATATACAAAGAGGGCTATATGTCGAAAAATCGAGTTTTAGTGCTATTCGCACACCCTTCTCAACATCGTTCTGAAGCAAACAAACCGTTATTTGAGCAAGCAAAACGCGTTGACGGTGTCACGTGCGTCGACCTCTATGCCGAATATCCAACGTTCAAGATCAGCATCGATCGTGAGCAAAAACGCCTATTGGACCATGACATCATCATTTTTCAGTTCCCCTTATATTGGTACTCCACACCGGCAATTCTCAAAGAGTGGCAAGATCTCGTTCTAGAGTATGGCTTCGCCTATGGAACCGATGGCAACGAGTTACAAGGTAAGAGCTTACTGTGTTGCATCACTGCTGGCGGTAAAAAGGATGCTTACCAAAGTGATGGCTACAACCACTTCACTATTCGAGAACTGCTTCACCCAATTGAACAAACCGCGTCTTTATGTGGGATGAACTATCTTGCGCCTTTTGCGCTTTTTGGATCTCGTACCGCTTTAGAAGAAAACCGTATTCAACAACATGTCGATAGCTACAGAACGCTTTTACAGGCCTTGGTTGCAGGTGATATCAACATCAAAAGAGCCAACAAGGCAGAAAAGTTGAACCATATTGTGGAAGAATTGATGGCAGAGGTTAAATAATGACGGGATACTTTCTACAAGCATTTATCTATTTAATTGCAGCCGTGATTGCGGTCCCTATTGCCAAAAGACTTGGACTTGGATCAGTTCTCGGCTACTTAATCGCTGGCGTTGTGATTGGTCCCATCATTGGATTGGTTGGCGAAGAGACAACAACCATCCAGCACTTTGCCGAGTTCGGTGTAGTGATGATGCTGTTCTTAGTCGGGCTTGAACTTGAACCTAAGATGCTATGGGCGATGAGAAACCGATTGATGGGGCTTGGTGGCCTTCAAGTTGGTGGTACGACCGCTATCGTGATGGGAATTGCACAGTTCTTTGGTCAACCTTGGACGATTGCTTTAACTATCGGTTTGATCTTTGCGCTTTCATCGACAGCCATTGTTCTACAAACGTTCAATGAGAAAGGCCTGTCTAAAACGGAAGGCGGTAAAAACGCTTTCTCGGTACTTTTGTTCCAAGATATTGCCGTTATCCCAATGCTGGCGTTCATCCCTTTGTTGGCTCTTCCTGAATTGGTTGCTTTGGCAGAAAGTGCCGCCCAAACCGCTGCACACCATGATGAACTCAGTTTAGTTGCAGGTTTGCCAAGTTGGGCATACGGACTTGTTATTACGGCTTCAATTGCGATTGTGGTCGTCGGTGGACATTATCTAAGTCGGCCACTGTTTCGTTTTGTTGCGAGCTCTGGCTTACGCGAGATCTTCACTGCAACTGCACTGATGTTGGTGATTGGTATTGCCGCGCTAATGAGCCTTGTTGGTTTGTCGCCTGCCCTAGGTACTTTCTTAGCAGGTGTGGTACTTGCCAACAGTGAGTTCAGGCACGAACTGGAATCTAACATCGACCCGTTTAAAGGGTTATTGCTTGGATTGTTCTTTATCACGGTAGGCGCAGGTATCAACTTTGGCGTTCTATTTAACGATTTCGCACTCATCATTGGCTTAACTCTTGGCGTGATGGCGCTGAAAGCCTTGGTGTTGTTTACACTGGCTTTAATCTTCAGAATCAAAAACAGCGACCGCTGGCTATTTACATTGAGCTTGGCTCAAGCGGGGGAATTTGGTTTTGTACTACTCAGCTTCTCAGCACAGAACCATGTATTACCTGCGGATATTGTTCAAACACTATCACTGGTTGTTGCCCTCTCTATGTTCTTAACTCCTGGTCTGTTCATTCTGTTTGATAAAGTCATTCTGCCCCGTTACGAGCAAAAATCGAACGATCGAGAAGAAGACAAAATAGAAGAGAAAGGTACCGTTATCATTGCAGGCATCGGCCGATTTGGTCAGATCGTAAACCGCTTGTTGGTATCAAATGACGTCAATACCGTAGTATTGGATCATCAAGCAAACCAAGTGGACTTATTACGCTCCATCAATATTAAATCTTACTTTGGTGATGCTACTCGTCACGACTTGTTGCATACCGCGGGTATCGAAGAAGCCGCGATGCTAGTAGTGGCAATCGACAACCAAGACTCAAGCGTTGAATTAGTGAAATACGTTAAACACACCTACCCTAAAGTGAAAGTCTTAGCGCGTGCATTCGACCGAGGTCATAGTTATCGCCTAAGAGAAGCGGGGGCAGACTTTGTTGAATCAGAGACCTACCATTCTGCTCTTGAAATGGGCGCTGAAGCCTTGCGTTCTTTGGGTCATCACCCATTCTTCGTCGAGCAGCAAAAATCGACTTATCAACGCGTTGAGAGCCGTAAGTCTGAAAAGCTTTACCAAGCTTGGTCTGAAGCGGAAGAGAACCCACGCTACGACAACAACTACCGACAAATCTTCATTCACCTTGAAGAAGCAATGAAAGAAGATATGAAAAAAGACCGTTCAGACAAACACTCTCGTTCTGAACGTGGTTGGACACCTCCACCGAAAGGCTATGCAGATGGCTTTGAGGAAGAAGAGTCTTAAGCAGAATCTAGACTACAGCTCTAGATAACCATGCTATTCAACCATCAAAAGCGGCTATTTGAGCCGCTTTTTCTTTCATTTAACCCCGACAAAACCTCAAATGAGCACAAGTATCAGGTGCTGAAACTCTTAATCCGAAAGATTTGTGTGATCTAGCTAAAATTTTTAATTTCTGACCACATGGCAAAAGTGGATTCGATTTTTACATTATTGAAACATTCCCACCCCGCATAAACCACACCAAAAACATGGCTATATATGCACTCATTCCTACCATTCAAGCACCCACCCAATTCTTAGCGACCACTCTCTAAGGCTTGAATTACATTGCATATATCGAAATACGCCGCAAAACCCCTAACAGATTCATTCATCAATCAAATAAATAACGCACGACATTCACAAATTCAAACCATCAAAATTAACATAAACATTTCAAAATATGTCTATCGTTACAATTTGTAACGAATGGCGGTTGTCGGTATAGTCCTGCAATTCAAAAAAGTGAGACCTTTGCGCTCACCTTAAAGGAGATATAATAATGATTACTAATGATGCTGTAATAATGGGCATGTTAGCTGTTATTCTTGGCGGTGTTTTTATCACGGAAAGTAGCCAAAATAGCGCACTGAAAAAATTCTACTCGTTCGTTCCGGGTCTATTGCTCTGTTACTTTGTTCCTTCTCTATTGAACAGCCTAGGCATCATCGACGCATCAAACTCAAAGCTGTACTTTGTTGCAAGTCGTTACCTATTACCAAGCGCACTCGTTCTACTGATCATCTCAGCTGATCTACGCAAAATCTTCGGCCTTGGCTCAAAAGCCGTCATCATGTTCCTAACGGGTACGGTTGGCATCATCATTGGTGGCCCTTTGGCAATTCTGATTATTGACCAAATCAACCCTGACCTTGTATCTGGTGACGTATGGCGTGGCCTAACAACGGTGGCAGGTTCTTGGATTGGCGGTGGTGCAAACCAAGCTGCAATGAAAGAAGTATTTGAAGTTGACGATCAGTTGTTCTCTGCGATGATTACTGTGGACGTAATCTGTGCCAATATTTGGATGGCAATATTGCTTATCATGGCAGGTCGTCAGAAGAAGATTGATGCATGGTTAAAAGCCGATACTTCATCTATCGAAGACCTAAAAGAAACCGTATCTAAGTACCAAGAAGAAAACGCGCGTCCGACGACGACAACGGATCTAATGAAGATCACTGCGATTGCGTTTGGCCTTACGGGCTTAGCACACTTCTTTAGCGACATTATCGCACCATGGATCTCAACTAATGCTCCTGAACTGGCGCAATACAGCCTGACTTCTGGATTCTTCTGGTTAATCGTAATGGTGACTACGTTTGCACTCATTGCTTCATGCTTCAAATCAACACGCAGCCTTGAGCACAGTGGCGCATCTAAAGTGGGCTCTGCATTCATCTACATCCTAGTTGCCACTATTGGTATGCAGATGGATATCACAGCTATCTTAGACAACCCAGGCTACTTCTTCATCGGTATCACTTGGTTAACCATCCACGCGATTATCATGATTGTGATGGCAAAGCTAATCCGTGCACCACTGTTCTTCATGGCAGTAGGTAGCCAAGCTAACGTCGGCGGTGCTGCATCGGCTCCTATCGTAGCGGCAGCGTTCCACCCAGCATTAGCTCCAGTAGGTATTCTAATGGCTGTACTTGGTTACGCACTCGGTACATACGGCGCTTACATCTGTGGCCTAATCATGCAGGCTGCTGCATTGGGTTAACAACTCATTGCTGTAAAAAATGGGCAACTGAACCTTGATCATATCGCCCATTTTCTTGAGTTCCGAGATGTAAAAAAGGCGACAGTAAAAACTGTCGCCTTTCTAATATCTTGTTACTCAGCTAAAGCTTATTCCCAATCAAGAATTACTTTACCTGACATACCAGAGCGCATCATGTCGAAGCCTTTCTGGAAGTCGTCCACTTTGTAGTGGTGAGTAATGATTGGTGTTAGATCTAGGCCTGATTGGATTAGTGAAGCCATTATATACATTAGCGAAATAAGTTTTTTGAAAGCAAGTATTTAAAAAATTTCAGGAGAACAATGGCGACAAAGTGGCGACATATATAAAAACAGGTCACCCATATGTCTCTATTGGCATAAAGTGACTAAAAATTCGTTCACACTCAGCTAGCAGACACCGAGTTTGTGAAAAGCACAAAAAATACCCTCGAAAACGTCGAGCAACTTATCGATGAACTTAAAGCGATTAAGCTACAGCATTTTGGCGAAGATAATGAAGCACAAGAGCCAGGCTTACGTTGTATAGCAGCTCCAGTTTACGACCGTTTTGGTACCGTAATTGCCAGTGTCTCAATTTCATTTCCTACCATTCGATTTGATGAAGAGAAAAAAGCTCACTATGTGGAGCTACTGCATAAATATATCCAAGCAATTAGAGTTTAATGGTTACCCAAGCAAGTAACAATAAAGGTTACGGTGACAGTGACAATAAAGGTTACGGTGACAGTGATATCACGATAAAACTTGCATCGTTAGAAAGGTAACTTCTTTTACGTTACCGCAGAGTTCAATGGTTTTATGTAAGCAAGAGCGCGCGTAACTCTTGCCTTACATACTCTCAGCTAAAATCCACAATATTAAACAATTTCCTAACGTTTATAATTTTTATCTCGCTCCCCCCTCACTTAATCTCCAATTAAGACCGATAAAAAATGCCTCTCTCCACATCAATAATTTAAAGAAAAATAAGTATCTCTAATAATAGTTTTAATATTAGATTTTATTCTATACGACTAGTTTCGTTCGTACCCACTTATCACTGTTTCATCGAAATGGAAAACAAAATCATCATGTAACTCAATATCCAACGAATTCGATGGATATAGTCCTCTATAAGCGATTATCACAATAAATCGAACTCCGTTATCGTTGCATTCATCAAACAAATAGAGAACAGAACCATGAACACAATGCCACATGAACTTGTGTGGGGTGAAGTCTACTTCCCACCGCTGTTATTGGTTATCGCACTGGCTTACATATTGACAATGCTAACAGGGTCAATCGCTACCAGGTTTGGCCTTCATAAGTACGTCGCCTTTCCTGCAATAGCAGAACTGAGCTTGATCGTGATTTTTACTGGCGCTATCGGCCATTTTATTACCATTTTTTGAGGCACTTACTGTGATCAAACGTTATCTCATCACACTTTTATTATTGGCTGCTGCGGGAACTGTGGTTTATAGCTATTACCAGTCGTATTCAAGTAACCCGTGGACCAGAGACGGACAAGTGAGTGCTTATATTGTCTCGATTACACCTCGAGTCACGGGTCAAGTGATTGAAGTACATGTCGAAGACAACTCTAAAGTGAAAAAAGGCGATCTTCTTTTTGAAATCGATCCGAGTATTTACAAGGCGACCTACAAAAAAGCACTTGCCACTCAAAAACAAGCGTTTGCCCTACTCGCCAAAGCCAAAAACGAAGAGCAACGCGCGTTGAATTTAGAGAAAAGAACACCCGGTGCGGTGCCCGCACTTACTCTAAACAACTTGAACAACGCGGTAGAAACTAGCACCGCGAATGTCGAACTCGCAAAAGCGAACGTAGAAGAAGCACACCTCAACCTTGAATACACCAAGGTATATGCGCCTACTAACGGCTATATCACCAATCTGAACCTACGTGTAGGTTCTCAAGTTGTCGCGAATTCACCTGTGGTTGCGCTAATTGATGAAGATAGCTTTTGGATTGAAGGTTATTTCAAAGAGACTGATTTAGTCGGCGTCGACGCTCAGGATACAGCCTATGTTACTTTAATGATGCATAACAATGTTCAACTAGAAGGACATATCAAAAGTATTGGCTTTGGTATTGCCAAACAAGATGGCAGCACAGGTAATGATTTATTGCCAAACGTGAATCCAAACTTCCAATGGATACGTCTAGCTCAACGCATCCCTATCAAAGTTAAGTTAGACAACATACCAAAAGACGTACAACTGCGTGTTGGTATGACTGCCTCGATTAAAATAATCAAAAATAGCTAGGTGATTCTTATGTTCACTGCATCGACTAAAGAAGCGATTAAAGCCGCACTCTCTATCGTTATCGCAATCTGCCTAGCGTTGTGGTTTGGCTGGGAAAAACCGTATTGGGCTGCGATAGCCGTTGCAGTGATGACATTGAACGAGAGCTTCGCTCATTCAATAAACAAAGGCCATAACCGGTTAATGGGAACCTTGTTAGGGACCGGTTATGCCTTTTTCCTTATCGCGCTGTTTTCTCAAGACCGTTTCTTGTTTCTAACATTTTTCACCCTGTTTCTTGGGGTGTGCATCTTCATGTCGAGCGACGAGAAATACGGCTATATCTTTTCAATAGGATTTGCCGTGTGTTCGATTGTTGCTTGTATGGGCGGGTTTGATAGCCAAACCACTTTTCACTTTGCAGTACTTCGGCTTCAAGAAACACTATTAGGTGTTGTCGTCTTCTCTATTGTGTATCGCATCGTGTGGCCTGTGAATACTGAACTCAACTTTGTACAACGTTTCGAAACAAGTAAACAAGCCTTGTTAGATGCGATGGAAAAAACAGACGACATCGACATTGCCGCACTCGAAAGCAATACCGCAAATATTGATAAGCTGTATCAACTTTTAGATCTGCCACTGACCGGAAGTTACCACCTTAAAGAGAACACCCAAACATGGCGTTTGCGTATCGATGAAATGGCACATATCCAAGATACACTACTCAAACAAAGTAACAGCGAATCAGACGTAGGTATCCAATGGACAGTTCTTACTCACAACTTGAAGACGTTCGATGTATTAACACCAGATCAATCTCTGGTTGATGGTGAACTCAATGTAATGGGCGATCATAAAGCAGTGTCTTGGCATCATGCTCATCGCACGTTTGTTGAACATTTGAATGAAGATGGGAGAAAAGTGCTGCAAGGCGTGTCGATGTTTATCACATCGTTGTTGATTTGGATTTATCTTCCAATACCCGGTGGTTTTATATTTCCTATGTTAGCCGGTATATTCTCTTCTATGGTGCCGACCATGCCACCAAGCATTATTAAGGATGCCTTCTATGGCGTTTTGGGTATAGGATCGGTGATTTTGTTGCAGTACATCTTTGTGATGCCACTAATGACAGAACTATGGGAGCTAGGCCTATTCTATTTCCTTAACATTATGGTCATATGGAAAGTGTTCGCGACACCTAAGCTCATGATACATCGAATTTTGGGTATCAACTTGTTGGTTGTTCTTACATCTGGTGCACTTAACCTCACTCCGGTTTATAGAATAGAAACACCACTGTTGATGCTGGTGAATATCTTGGTCATTTTAATGATCGCTAAACTGTTTACTGATCTATTCAGAGTAAAAGTAACCGCTTAGAACTGGATACACTAAATCGCTCATAACAAACGGCCTGCCAAGTATTTTTACTTAGCAGGCCGTTTTGTCATCTGTTGTAAATCATTATAAGTCAGTCGATTAACGTTAATTCTTACTAAGTGAGGATAGCGTCCATCAAACGCGATTAACGCGATCTGCCACCTCATCTTAAAATCCTCTCATTGATTGAAGCAATGCATTTTTAGTCGCGACATTCACACTAGAAATCCTAACGGATAAATACATAACAACTGAACACGACGTTCAGTTTTACATTGACTGTGTGAGCTTCGAAGGTTTGAGGCTACTCAGCGTGGAAACCGTCATGAGTTTTTTTGAAATCCGCAACAGCGCCTGTAAGACCCATACTCTTTCTGTGTTAGCGAGCGCCCTATTACTTACTACTCCTATTTTTGCGTCAGCAGAAGAAACCAAAACTTACAGCGAAGTCATGAAGCAAGGTCGAGTAGTGTTTGATAAATATGGTATAAGTCGTGATTTACCAAAGCTAGCAATCAGTTCACTGGTACAGGGTGAGCATCTAGTTGAACACGCACATCGTACTCTGCAAGTTGGTGATCAAGTTCGTGACTCAAGCGTCTACCTTGTTAAGAACACCGACACTAAAGGCAACATCGATCTGCGTGTAAAATATAATCCAACAGAGTTGGACGATAACGACAAACTGCTAAATGAAATAGAAACTTTCACACGTACCGAATATCGCTTGCGTAACTATGCAGAAAGCTTCGATCCTTCTTCAGTTCGCGTGCAAGAAGTCAGCGATAGCAAAGTCATCGTCAGCTTTAAATATTCGAAGTATGGCTTGCCTCAAGACATCGCATATTTCCGTTTTTTGAATGTCGACATTGAGTTAGTCGACGGTCAACCAAAACGCATGCTTATCAGCAATGAAAAGCCGTTCAAGCACCATACCTACAACGTAGAAACTTATCATCAAGAGATTGAGTTCTACACATTAGATTCTGGAAAGGTTGTCATTGCTAGTAAAATGACTGAAGTCACCGGTACATCAAAGAACAAACCCATGAAGATGACGAGTTTAGTTGAACCCGTTGCAATATATGAAGATGACAACGCTGTACAAGTTCTTAATGAAGAAAGACTTGAGGAAGTATCCGACCCAAGAATGCAAGAAGCTAGCGTGAAACTAGACCGAGTTTTTCCGTTAATGGGTGACATGGTGCGACGCCAAGGCATTGACTTACCGCTTCCATTCGGCGTATCAGTTGCTTATCGCAACCAAGATATGGACATTCCAATGACCGATTACGTGATTGGTGGTGTTCGCTTGAATGACTTATTTGACCCAGAAGATAGCGTTGCGACGGTTAATGCCGAAAGCCTTTCGATACGCGGTGACATTAATATCCTGCCATTCTGGAATGTATTCGGTTATGTCGGAAAGGTAAACGTTGATGCGAATATTGACGCCTCTTATACCGGCGCCGCAGGAGAATACCTACAAGACAAACTAAACGACAAACTACCTGGATTGGGCAACAAACTATGCGAAGGCGTATCGGCCTTGTGTAACAGTGGCCGTCTAAATGTACCACTGCATCTTGAATATGACTTGCGCGGAGCCGGGACTACGTTATCCGTTGGTTATAAAGAGTTCTTTGCCTCCGTTACTGGAACCTACTCCCAAACACGCCTGAAAGGGCTGGATGATTGGGGCGATGGCATCATCACGGTTCAACCTATGTTGGGTTACCAATTAGTCGATTATCGAGCTCAATTTTTTGTTGGTGCTGAATACCAAGGTTTAAATTCTCGTATGCAAGGCACCGTAAAAACTGATGACATCGAATTTGATTATGACGTTGGTGTCGACATCGATCAGTGGGCATTCCTAACAGGGGTTAACAAACAGATCGGCAAACATTACAACATGACCGTGTTGTACAACAAAGGTGAAACTCGTTCGGCTTTGACATTGAATTTTGGCTATCGCTTCTAGATCTAAATCACGCATAGGGTGGTCACGGCCACTCTTGAAGGATGGCGTCCTACTTATATGATTCCATTAATCGCAATAATATCTTTAATATACATTCCATAACAAAATGACATGTATCCAAGCTCGACAACGGTCGATGATAGCGTACGGAATTGCTAGTTTGGTAACAACAAAAACTGTGGACATAATTATGAAACTCAACAAACGATCAATTCTTGCTGTGGCCATTTCACTGCTACTAGCGGCTTGTGGCAGTGATACTAAGCCTACCGTTCCTGTGCCAGACAGACCAGAACCGTTAGTTCCTGCACCTGCTGAACCATTTGATGCTCAAATCGGTAACGTAACGATTAAAGCGACCAAAGAAGAATTGGTTATTACTTCGAATACCGAAAATGACAAACTCGCATCTATTGAATCTTTCAAAGGGATTAAATATGCCGAGGCTCAGCGCTTTGAGCACAGCAATATGCTGCCTTTATCAGATAATACGGATGAGTTTGAAGTTATTGACGCAACTCAATTTGGGTATGCATGTCCTCAACTAAAAACGACATCACAAACGCAAGATGAGAACTGCCTTAACCTCAATATCTGGCGTCCAGCAGGCGTAGATTCTG
Organism: Vibrio sp. 10N.247.311.47; assembly: GCF_041467535.1. Taxonomy (NCBI): domain Bacteria; kingdom Pseudomonadati; phylum Pseudomonadota; class Gammaproteobacteria; order Vibrionales; family Vibrionaceae; genus Vibrio; species Vibrio sp. 10N.247.311.47. The sequence goes on along the minus strand of NZ_JBFSUR010000004.1, from coordinate 59,621 downwards.
ATGCAGATCTACCGGTTTATGTATTCATTCATGGTGGAGACTTTGAATATGGCTCAAGTTCTGAAGCACTTGTGCATGGCGATACTGTTGTTGCTCAAGGAAGTGACGATGGTAAGCCTTTCATCTATGTAAACTTGAACTACCGTCTTGGTCAGTTAGGTACTCAATGGGTAGAAGGCGAAGATGAAGATGGCAACTATGGCCTAGGTGACCAAAAGCGTGCCTTGGAATGGGTACACAATAATATTGCTGATTTCGGTGGTAATGCTCAAAACGTGACTGTTATGGGTCAAGGTTCTGGTGCTATGTCCATTGGTTTCTTACAGCAAGATGAAGATATCGCAGGTCAATATTTCCAACGTGCCATCATGCAGAGCAACCCGTATGGTTTTGAGTACCCTAGTTATGACGTAGCTAAGGACCGCAACAATGACTTTGATGCAAACACTTCGATCGACGAGATCATGGCGTCGCAAGAAACAGCTTTGAATGGTATTGAACAGCTAAAAAATTGGTTATTGAGTTCGCTATCGGTTTCTGTTTCTTATTTGGGTCAAGAGTTGGAAGTAGGCCCTAAATCAGGAAAGACCCCTATGCCAACACTGATGCCATTTGCTCCTTATCTAGGTTGTGAGTCACTTGCTACCAGTGATGAGTCAGAGACAATATGTATAGAACCATCTAAATCACCACTAAATTCTGATTTTTCTGTACAAACGATTTTGGGAAACAATGCTCATGAAGCAAATAGTTTTGGGATGTTGTTCAGTGTGACCTTTTTGATTCCAACTATCATTGACGAATTTCTTTCAACTGAAGCAATAAAAGGTAAGCGTTCAGAGGCCATTGCCTTAGATGCGTTGAAATGGCTAGATGATGAGCACAATCAAGATCGTTTATTAGCAAGAATAAATAACATGAGCTCTAAGGACGTTGCTGCAAATGCAGGTCTTTCACTCACTGCATATACAGCTGTTACTGAACTATTTTGGGGGATGGATTCAACTGTTGATATAGGAGTTCTTACGCCAATTTGTCTAGCTAAAGACGACCCAATAGAAGTAATCGAATGTATCGCAAAAAATGTAGATATTGAATTAAACGGCCATGAACAAACGAATAAAGTTTTAAACCTAACTGACTTCTACCCTAACTCAGAATCTAGCTTAGGTGGCGCTCTTGACAACATGAAGCAATTTAAAACCTTGCTAAATGACACCTTGTTCAATGGTCCAGCTCGTCATATGGCAGCAAACAGCGGAGTAGAAGCAACGCTATACCACTTTGAGCACAAGCCAAGCTTTAACATGTGGAACTACAATACCTTGCCAAATGGTGAGCTATCCATCATCGATTTATTTAAAACGATTGGTTGTGTCAGCGGTGCGTGTAACGGTTCAGAGTTGCCGTTTGTATTTAACAAAGCCGTGCGTTTTGATGGAAGTGAAGTAAGACCATCAAGCAAGGATAAAGCACTAATGAACGAAATGTCGCGTCTTTGGTTTAGCGATGAATTGTTCGAAGGCCAACAGTACAGCGATGCTACCGACAATGTACTTGTAATTGATGGTACAGGATTCAGCGAAAACAGTACTACCTTAGACTGGGACTATGTCACAAACCCAGGTGTTGATCCTAAGCTTCGTAAAGGTCGCTTAACCGGTCTAGCAGAGGAAGGTCTTATGCCTTGGCAGTGGTACCTAAACTAAACATGCTCAACACCCTTCCTACTTTACGGCCAGCTCGCTGGCCGTTTTTATATCCAAATTTTACGTTCAAACGCAGGTAGTTATGACACTTAGCAAACTAAAAACCGTATGCACAATGATGTTGATTACTGTGGTCACAGGCTGCGCCCAACCATACCCCGATGTTGAACCTGACTTTGAGGCAAACTGGCAAAGCACAGAACACCAAGCCGAAGTGTACCTGATCCCGACTGCACCAGAAGCCTTTGCTCGTCGTATCGAGCTCGTTCGCCAAGCACAACACTCTATTGATATGACCTACTTCTCTTGGGAGCGTGACACGCTTGGGTTGATGCTTCTAAATGAGCTCAAGCAAGCGGCGGATCGTGAGGTTCATGTCCGACTGACCTTAGATGACCTACTGGTATTTAATGATAAATGGCTAGCGGAATTGGACTCACACCCCAATATTGAGATTCGACTGTTCAACCCTTTTGAATCACGTAAAGCTGGCTGGATTGGTCGTGCGTTCAACTTCTCCACTCATCAAAAACAACTGGATAATCGGCTTCACGAAAAGTACTTCAATGTTGATCATCACTCGATGATTTTAGGTGGAAGAAACATCGGTAATGATTACTTTGGCTATAGCGAGAATGCCAATTTCTTTGATATGGACGTTTTGTTTCGAGGTGACGTAATCGCATCTTTCGACAACAATTACCAAGCACTTTGGGACAGCCAATATGTGGTGCCAATTCAAGAGCTAATCAAAGTCAAAGAACAAGGCCAATACAAAGCGTTTACCAAGGCAATAAATAAAGGCGAGAAGAATAAAAAGCCGATCACTTTCGATATTGAGCAACAGATAGATCGCCTAAGCGAACCAAGGTTTATTAAAGCATCGGTAACCCCTTTATTTGATTCATTAGAGAAGCTCAATGACAACAAGCCCTACTTTCGTCAACGTACCGAGCACTTAATGAAGCAAAAAGCACCGACACCTTCTAAGGCTGTTATTTCTACGCCTTACATGGTGCCAAGCGATAACCAGTTTGTATTCATCGATGCCCTCAAAGAGCACCAAGCCGAAGTCACCTTACTGACGAATTCATCGGCCTCTAATGATTCGGGCTTTGTGCCTGCGTATTACGAAAAACACCGTGAGACTTTACTCAACAAGGGTATAAGTATCTATGAGTACAAAAGCCAAGCTATCAATGATGACCACTACTTTCATGTTGATACCTACTACCACAACAAGACCGTAATTTTAGATGAGCGTGTCACCTATATTGGTTCTTCTAACTTCGACCCAAGATCAGACTTTCTCAACGTTGAGTTTGGTGTGTTGATTGACAGTGAAGAGTTTGCGAAGCAAGTGACACACTACTTAACGCGTCAGAAAGAAGATTTGTTTTGGGCTGTGTCGCGAGAACAGTCTGGCGAGACGAGCTGGGCTTCAGGGGAACAAATCCATACTAAGAACCCGAACTACAGTTCGTGGAACAAAGTACCGAATTGGTTATTTCGAAAAATGAATGGCGAGTTCGAGCTTTAAGTGTCGAGCTTCGAATTTTAATTTTTAATCTTCCACCAGTCCAAATGCAAAAAAGCCGCGTAATTCGCGGCTTTCTCATGTTTCAAATAGACGTATCTGAGCTTAAAGACGGTAGGTCATCGCTCTTTGGGCTACATAGTTCACCATATCAAGTGTTGTGAAGATCGAATTAACATCGTTAATGTCGTAATCCACATGTCCACGCTCAACATACTGCTCAGCGAGACGATAAATATCGACGACACGCTCAGCTACCGCTTCCATAGGATCAATAAAAGTGACTGTTGGAAATGCCGTTTCAAGTTGCTTTCTAACCAAAGGAAGTTCCGTACACCCCAAAATAACCGTATCAACACCCTTCTATACGATGCTTTGAACCGCAAGAAGTGCCGCATTGCGGTCAAACTCGCCCGCTTTAATACCGTTGGTTTCTCGGATTGCTTGTCCACACGCGGTCATCTCGCCCGTCACTTCGCCATAGATAGCGCTATGAACGTTATGTTCTTGCTCAAAAGCATCTGGCTTAACGAATACGAGATTGGCGTCAGTTAGGTAACGGTCGTAGATTCCCGAGTTGTATGTGCCGTTGGTACATAAAATACCGACAATAGATTCAGGATTCTGCTCTTTGTTTTGATCAACCGTAGTTTGAAGCATATCGACGATATAAACATTGGTATGTTTTTGAACTTCAGGTCTGAAATAATGAGCAGTGTTGCAGGTCATAACGCCAAATTGAACGTTCGCGTGTTCTAAAATGCACGCGGATTCAATTAGCTCTGGAACAGGGTCGATACCGCCTTCGTTAATGGCTTCAGAGCGGTCTGGCATATCTGAATTTTTGACCGCAATCATGGCCATGTGGTCTTGGTCTTTAAGCGCGCCGTGTTCTATCTCTTTTTTTGGCGACGATATCTTGGAACAGAGCATCAGCTTCAGGCCCCCATATTGCCAAATACACCGAATCGTACCTTTTTCATTGTTTTTACCTTTGTGTTTGCTAGAGCACAAAGGTCATTACGCTCTGTCGATTTGCTTGAATCCCATTGGATAGATCGTATCCTCGCTAGAGCTTAAACAGCATACGAACATTAGAACTGAGTCCCCAAGGAAAAGTGAATACGAAACTCATCTCCTGCAGGCGCATCTAACCCGTAAGCAAAATCGAGTTTTACAGGCACCAATTGTGAGTTCCAAATCAAACTAAGACCTGTGCCGCGCTTCCAATCCGCTTCATCATCGAACGCATCACCAACATCAAAAAATGCGCCCATCCAGATTGAGCGGTAAACCTGATGTTGGTACTCAAGCCCTGCTGTTAGCATGTAACGTGCACCTGTTAATTCACCGTTGTCATCTTTTGGAGAAATCGATTCATAACCATAGCCTCGCAAGTTCCCATCGCCACCAGCAAAAAAACGCAGTGACGACGGTACATCCGACAACGATTTAGCTATGTTAATGCCGACATTTGAACGGAAATGGAGCTTCTGACTTTCGCTAATATCCCACGAAAGCACGCTGTTTCCTTCCAACCGCAACAACCTTGAATCAGAGAACAAACTAGGGTCAGAATACTCAACAGAATAGATGTGTCGATGATTGAGCTCCAATTGATCATTTTTACGATCAACCTGAGAAAAACTGATGCCAGGTAACAGTAATTGCGATTGGTCTTCCTCAGAGGCCTGACGGTACTGTTCATGCAAGTATTTGACGTAAATGGTACTTTGCCAATCGCTGTCTAATTGCCAATAACGTTCAAACTTAAGATCGTTTGAAAAGCTATTGGTGTCTCGATGATCAATTCGTTTCGATTCAAACTGAATACCAAAGTAATCGGTCGTGACTTTCTCCGTCGGGATTTTGTACCCTAACTGCAGCGATTGCTCTTGTTCAGACAAATATGTCTGTGTTTCAAAGCTGTGCCCTCGTCGGTTATACCAAGGCTTTGACCAATTTAAAGACGCTCTTAAACCGAGATCGGTAGAGTAACCACCACCCACCTGCACAATGTTGCGAGAGCTTGGCTCAGCAATGATTTCGACTGGTACTTCAAGATTGTCATCAAGATGATTAAAGTCACCGTGTACTACGACACTCCGAAACCACTGAGTTTCAAACAAGTCAGACTGCAGCTCGCCCAACTTGATGGTGTCGAAGTCGTCCCCTTGCTTAAATGTCGGAATTTTCTCTATACGCGCAGGTTCAACACCATCATCAGGAATGCTGATAGCGCCAAACTTGTAGCGTGGGCCACTAGAAAAATGCAGATGAATATTGGCGATGTTTTCACTAGGAATCACTTCGATCTTAGACTCAACAAACCTACCGTCAAAATAACCTTTACGCTTTGCCAAAGAGAAAATCGCCCGTTTAGTTTGGTCGTATTCTTGGTGAGATAATGGTGAGCCTGAATCTAACTTACTTTGCGTGAGTATTGTGATGAACTCTTCATCTTTACTCGCTTCACCGGTGACTTTTACAACCGATTCTGCAATGTACATGACAGGCCCAGAATCGATATTCAAGGTGAGGTAATCACTGTCATCAAGTTCGATATCTATCTGAGGATGATAATAGCCATAAGGGTTGAGCGCGTCTTGAACCCGTTTCAATAACTTAGTATGGGATAGCTGGGAAGCTGGGACATCAACCAAAGATTCTAAATATAACTCTACATTTTCAGTGAGAGTTTTGTCCAGCCCTTTAACCTTAAAGCCTGCGCCTATCGCAGCGGGGTGAGTAACCATGAAGAGTGAAACTGCCAGTATTACTTGTTTAATCGAGGTCTTCACGCCGTTACCCAGTTGCTTAAAACCAAGACAGGTTATGAGCAAAACATGAAATCGTAGAATCTCTTATGGAGGATCTCGCCCTACAAACTGACAATCCGTACCCTAAGTGATGGTAAAATTACTTATACAGTGACCTAACCCCTTATGAGAGAACACAAACAAGGCGCTAAATTAGCGCCTTTTAAATGGAAAAAACCAAACTACTCTGTTTGTTTAGAATCCACTGCCTACATTAAAGTAAACGGCACTTTCTTCATGGCTTTGCGCGTAGTCCATTCCAAGGTGTAAACCGTAACGTCTTGCGATTTGGTATCGGAACCCCACACCTCCAGCATTGATGGTGCTATCGTGACTTACGATGTTATCTTGCTTTGCAGTACCAGAACCGTAGAACCCAGACACCTTCCAACGATGATTAATGCTATACGTGAGTTGCCCTTGTATTGTTTCAATTTCATCACCTTGGTAGCGGTAAGAAGACACTCCGCGTAAAGACACATACGGCTTCGCTGTTGGGGAGACAAGCCGATCTTGTTGGTCGAAGTTTTGATAATTCGCGGCTAACCCTAGCATCCATTTCTGAGTGATTGGGATATAGGCTTCGCCATCTATGTTCAAATTTCGGTAATTGTAATCACTGCCAATCGCATCGTCGTACACCATGTAATCTGCAGACAATTTGTAACCTTTGGTTGGATAAAATAGATTATCTCTTGTGTCATATTCAGCTTCCAAACCTAGACCAGAAGTAACCGATTCATTACCTAAAATTCGGTCTAAAACCGTATTATCAAATTCAATCTCAGACTTAGCTAGTAACTGTTTTATCCCCAACATCCAAGGCGACTGTCCGATCCTAAATTGTACCTTTTGTGAAAGAACGGCCACTGAAGTTGATGTACCTATTCTAAGATCATGGTCTATCGGTCCCCAGTTAATTGATGTGTACAAATCCAAATTCGCAACACCAAAGCCACCACCACCTGTATAACGGATAGAGTCATTCATCCATGAACGTCTGTGACCACCAAAAACAAACCAAGTCTCGTTTTCTGTACCTACCGCCCCAACCACTGACATTGCAGAAGGAACAAGCTGCGCACCACCATCAATAGCAGATAGCGCTGCCTGCTTTCGTTGTCGCTTTTCTTCATCTGTCTCGTGTAAAAACAAGCCAGCTACACCGCCACCGTAACCTACTGCAGGTTCGGTAATCAAAATCGGAATAGGCAAAAAGCCATGGGCATTTTCTGCAAGGTGATGCCCCATATCAAATTGACCATCAACAGGATCATAAAACGATGCTAAAGAAGAAGTGGTAAACAGAGAGCAGGAAAGAAGAACAAAGCCGCCGTAGCGAGTCATAAGATTGGCCTCATAAAAAAGGCCGGGCAATGAAACCCGGCCAAAAGTCTGCGTCCTTGCAGTAAACATAGAAATTAAACACTTATTGCCGATAAAGGGGGTCCTTAATCGACAGGACTAGAATAGGCCAAACGGTGGTATTGCCCGACTCTCATATAGAGGGTCAAACCCATCAAAATATGACCTTTCCAACGAGGTGAAGCTCAGAGCGCGGATACAAAAAAAAGGCTCTAAGTGAGCCTTTTGGGGAAATAACTGCGTAAGTTACGGTCAAGAATTAATACATATAAACCATTGAAATGAAAAATTTATGGTCGGTAGTTACTGATTAATCGCTCTCGGTATTCTGAAATTACTGAAGTCAAAGAGCCCTTGATATCACTGACCTGTTTCGAATGAGGACACCATAATGCAAAACCAAATTTGAAACCTTCAACCATTTGAGCTGTTTGAATTGGTTCAATTTCGTGTTGAGAAAACTCTGGGTCAGAGAAAAATGATTTAGGTAAAAGTGCCCAACCCAAGCCTTCTTCCACCATTTTGATCACCAACGCAAGTTGATCGATCTCTTCGTGGTCTGAACTTACAACGATTTTTTCCGACATCCCTTCTTCAATCAGAGATCTCAGTACAAACTGTTTCGAGTTTCTTAAAGCAACCAGTACATCTTCTTTGTCTAAATTGGTAAATTCACCGCCCTTTTGTACGAACGGATAGAATTCAATATGGCCTAAAAAAGTTGCGTCTAAACTGTGCATCGCACGGCTATCGTGAACATTCACCAAACCGAAGTGATACTCACCGTCCTGTATCCCTTGCTTAATCACTTTCTTATTACGAACCAGAAAGTTAACTCGCATCATTGGGAAATCACGTTTGAGTTGCTTTCGAATATCGACAAGGACACGTTGAGGAATCACGCTTGAATAAGCGATTGTGATGTTTTCTAATCCCCCATAAGAAAGGCTCAACGCAAATTTGTCGAAGGTACGTGCTTGCTCAATGGTTTGCTTGGCATAGTGATAAAGAAGATGCCCATCTTCAGTGGGCTCTACCGAGCGGCCGACTCTTTCAAAAAGGTTTACTGCGAGTTGGTCTTCAAGGTTTGTAATTACCTGTCCGATTGTCGTTCTGTGCTTGTTGAGCTTAACGGCAGCTTTACTGAAAGAGAGCTGGTCATAAACGGTAACGAACGCGAGAAGTTGTTCAATGCTAAAATTCATTTTGGTGTGCTTATTTTTAATCGTTATATATTTAAATTATCACAGACTGACGAAATATCTACTTTGTCAGATAATAATAGTGAGATGAATTCGTCTGGTTTAAGCAAAAAAAAACCTACTTAAGTCAGTAGGTTCTATCATTGATGTGTAATTAACAACTTAAATATATTCGATAACTCGTGCTAAGTAGTTAAAGTCGCCTGAATCACCGTGGTAATTGCGATAAACATCGACACTGAAATATCTAGGTTGATCCGCTTGAATATGTTCAGCAATACGCTGCTCAATGGACTCTAGAGTTTCACCCGTTTGCGAGTAAATGTATTTCTTGGTGCTCTTTTGAAGCTGGCGTTGCTTGGCTTCTTTGTGAGTGACGTAATTGTTCACTTCAACCCACTTTCCAATGTAATCAATCGCCACGTAGTCCGAATTCTCTTCAACCATGATCAAAGCCGCTTCTTGCTGAACATCGGCCAGTTGTAGCATGTCATTGTCGACTTTTTGCTGATCCATTGAGGTTGCATTTTGTGCCATTGCAGCGCTAGAGGTTGCTAAGATAAGTAGCGTTAATGCTGTTCTTTTCATTTGATAATATCCCTAATTAAGGTAATTCGGTTACCCAAGGTTTGCCTTGAGTTGCTTTGTGATAACCATATTTGTATATGGTTAATAGGTAATGTTCATCAAACATGTCTTTGGTGCGTTTTGCATAACCAAAGTCGTGTTCCATATAAGTAAATTGCATATCGATATTGTTGATTTCACAGATGTATTTCATTCGATATAAATCACCACGCGTTTGTGCAAGCGTCAGGCTTGAGACGCTCTTTGCTACCAAATCGAGTCCCTTATCTCTCAACGAGTGATACGGGGCTTTCAGCGCACCATTTCGAATAACATCGAGTTGTGGTGGTGTTTCTAACCCAAGTGAATCTGAGATCTGTTGATAGTCGAAGTTAGAGGGATTGAAGAATACTTGAGTCGCTAAACCGCCATCGACGTGTAGTTCTTCAAAGATTTCATCTTCATGCTCTACATCGATGAACTGCGGTGGGAACACGCCAGGAATAGACGCACTTGCGGCCAACACTTTATATATGAGTTCAGACTTATCTGGCATGTCGCTATTTGCTATTGCACCTACATTCCAAATGACAAGCTCACCAGAATCAAAATGAGTGCTACCAATAAACAGACGTTTGCCACTGCGATGTTGCGTTGCAATTTGTTCAATCATCGGTTCAGGGAAAGCCTCAGCAATAAACTGGTACAAGTTTTCTCCATCGGTAAACGCATCTTTAAAGACAGTGTTCAAAAAGTTCTTTTTTCCGAGCACTGATTTATCATTAATGTTCAACATTACTTCTTTCATCTTCGAAAACGCATCTCCCCCGATAAACACAAACGGTGCAATTAACGCTCCTGCGCTGATGCCAGTCACTATGGAGTAGTCCTTCAGCTGACCTGACTCTTCAAGCCCTATCAATATACCCGCACCAAAAGCTCCGTTTGCGCCACCTCCGGACAACGCTAAGATGTTCAGTTGATCACCTGATACAGTAATCGGTGTGGTTTGATCAGTTGGAGAGTATAAGAAGTCTGGCGACTCACTCGCCCAAATACGCAATGGCTCAGCGACTGATGATGCATCTTCTACAGTGACTTCTTTGTAATTGTCTTTGTTTACGCGTACGTCTAGCGTGTGAGGTGAACTACAAGCCACTACCAGGAATGACAAAGCAACGGTAAGACCCGAAGAGATTAGACGGTTCATATTTAGGCTCATTTAGTGTTCTCTAAAATGATTCAGAGACTCTGTTTAATAAATAAGGAACCTAAAAAACAGAGAGGTTAATAAATAGGGTAAAGTGAAGTCCGTCTCTTTGTGGTCGTAATATAGCTAGTATCCGGCTTAATTCGTAATCTCGTTTGTAGGACGCTACCCATCGAATAGTCGCCCCCCTTAGCTTGACCTTAAGCACTGTTGGAGTTAATCGCTCTAGCCTATTTTGACCACGTTGAAATCGTGGGTCGGCTCAACAAATTCATATTGAGCATTAATCGTTTGTAATTCCCAAGTGCCATAACTCTTAGTCAGCTCCAACACACCATAGACAGCGTTGTTTGCATGACGAAATGCAGCCACCGGAGACATTCTTTTCATTAATCCCGCAGTAAATAGGCCAGAGATAAGGTCGCCAACACCAACTGGCTGTTTCTCAAATTCGATATTCGGTCGTTGGGCTAAATAGCATGCTTTTTTCGTTGCTAGGATCATGCTGAACGCATCATCGGATAATGAGTGCAGATGTTTCACGAGCACCATTTTTGGCCCAAGTTCCAGCGCTTTCTTACAGGCCGTAACCGCATCATAAAGCGAGTCGATTTTGGTATCGGTCAATTCGCTCAGCTCAAATTGATTTGGCACGATGACATCAGCTATGGGCAGCAAATGTTTGACAATAGCCGCTTTCACGCCATCATCAACAATGCAACCTTTGTCCGGGTCGCCCATTACAGGGTCACAAATGTAGAGTGCGCTATGGTTCTTTTCTTTAATGAGGTTAACCGCCTCGGCAACCGCTTTGCATTGGTCTGCACTTCCTTGATAACCCGAAAGGATTGCGCCACAGTCTTTCAATGCACTGATGTTGTCTAAGCCTCGAATTAAGTGTCGAATATCGTCTGAACTAAATGTTTGGCCTGTCCAACCTTGCTCATATTGAGTGTGATTCGAGAACTGAACAGTATGGATTGGCCACACATCGAGTCCCATTCTTTGGATTGGAAAAACCACAGAGCTGTTGCCTGCATGCCCATAAACCACGTGAGATTGAATAGAAATAATACTTTTCATACGCCGCTCTTCTGATTTTGTCGGAATGAATTTCGCTTGGATTTGGCGACTAAATAAACACAACGATTGCATCCAATAGATAGCTACTTGAACACTGTGCTTATTTGGTCGGAATAGCCTCGACATCGCCGAGGCTTATTCTTAGTGATTTGAACATCGATGACTTAAAATCATGTATTCACTTCTAAGCTTGATTAGAACTTATGCGCCTTGAAACTCAGAGAAGTGTTCGTCTAACACCTTGCGAGTTGCGCGGCCAATTAGTTCATACTCATGGTGAGTCAGGTTAGCCAGTGACACACGAACAGAAGCGTGAACTACATCGAAGCCTTTGCCAGGAAGCAAAATAACGCCTGTTTCGTGTGCAAGTCGGAACAGGAAGTCTTTGCCCTTTTCATTCGCTTTGAACCATTCAACGAAAGCTGGGCCGTACAATTTGCCGCCCAAAGTGTCGAGCTCAAGCAATGTGTAGTAGTCCACACGATCTTTGTTTTCTTCAATTTCTACACCCATGTTTTTGTACAACGTTTTGTAGCGCTCGCGAATGATACGTTTGCACGCTTCTTTGTAGTTTTGCTCTGAGTCCATTAGGCAATTCAATGAGAACAGTGCCATCTGAACTTGTTGTGGTAGTGAAAGACCTGCTGTGTGGTTGAGTGCAACACTTCGGCTGTCGGCAACGATACGGTCGATGAACTTAATACCGCGTGGTTCTGGGTCTAACGTCTTGTAACGCTCATCCAGTTCAAGTTGACGCGTTTCTGGTAGGCTACGCATTGCATCATCGAACACATTATTGTGTTGAATCGCAATCGAGCCAAGGCGCCAGCCTGTCGCACCAAAGTACTTAGAGAATGAGTAAACACAAAGCGTGTTGTATGGAAGTTTGGCAAACAGAGAAACGAAATCGTCTGCGAATGTGCCGTACACATCATCGGTGATAATGAACAGATCACTACGTTGTGTGTTCACGAAGTCTGATAGGTTATTCAGAGTCTCATCAGAGAACTTCACTGATGCAGGGTTTGCAGGGTTCACCACACACAGCAGTTTGATGTCTTTGTCTTCAAGCTTCTCGATTTCAGACATAGGTAACTGCCATGTTGTCTCATCTAAACGAAGCTCTACAATCTCTAGTTCGTATTCTGAAAGCTCAGGGATTTCTAAGTAAGGAGTGAAGATTGGTGTGATCAACGCAACCTTATCGCCTTTCTTTAGTAGACCGTTGTGAAACATGGTTTGGAACGTGTACGTCATTGATGCAGTGCCACCTTCCGTTGCAAACAGATCGAAATCCGTCGTCATTGGCATTGGACCGTACATCTCTTCTGCAATGTATTGTTTTACTACGCTTTCGATATTCGTCAACATGCGTGGTGGTACTGGGTAGTTACACGCTAAGTACGCATTCACAAGCTCATTTAAGAACACTTGCTTCTCAATACCTAAGCGATCTTTTGCGTAGCTCAGAGCTTTTTCAATGAATTGAACACCTGGGTTCTGTTGATTGTTGTTTGCGTAAGAATCAAAACGCTCAACAATACCAACACCATCTGGAATACCACCAAAGCTACCGTCTAAATATGAGTATGTACGCTCCGCTTCCATTACTGCGAATTCACCTAAACGAATAAATGCTTTACGTGGCAGCGTTGCTAGGAAGTTTGGATTACCACGGCCTGCATCTAATAAAGCACGGTCTGGTACTGTTTGCGCGACTTCAATTAATTTGTCTTTTAATTCAAACGGGCTTAAATTAGCGAATTTTGAAAAGTCGATAGTAGTATTTTTTGTAGTCATAATATTTACCTAATAATTTAATCTTAAACACTTCTAATTAAATAAAGTGTTTTACTTAAGTGTGATTATTCAGGCCTACCCTATTTTTTGATTGGGTAGGTCTGTTAATAAGTTGATAATTGTTTTAAATCTATAATGAGTTCGCGGTTTTAATTACATACCCGCATTAACGGTAATAATGCCGACGATAATTGGTCCCCATAGAGTCAGTAACACGTTGGCTACTGCGTAAGTCACAGTGAAAGAGAATACTGGCGTTGCATTGCCTGTTTTTTCCATCAATGCTGCGAATGCTGGGTTTGCACTTCGACCACCAGTCACACAACCTAACGCTTCTACTGGGTTCTTGATCTTCAATACAAAGTACGAGAAGAAGAATGAAATAATCTGTGGAATGATGGTGACTGCCATACCCAAGAACAGAAGTGACATACCGTGTTCTTTGATGGTATCAACCGCTTGGGGGCCTGCTTGTAGGCCAACAATACCTACAAATGCCGCTAGACCAAAGTCACGAATGAAGTTTGCTGCACCCACTGGGAACTGAGCGACATGTGGGTTTCGGCTACGTAACCAACCAACAAGTAAACCAGAGATCAAACAACCTGCACCAGAACCAATCGTTACGGGAATACCTGCAATCTTGAAGCTAATTAAGCCAATAAGAAGGCCCAACACCATACCGAAACCGAGTACGATGAAGTCAGTCATAGTCGCAGAACCCATTCGCTTACCGATGTATTTTTCAACTCGGTTGATGTCTTGAGCCGTACCCGTTAGCTGGATAACATCGTTCTTCTCAACAATAAGGTCTTGAGTAATGGCCACTGAAGTACCTGCACGCATGTAGTCTGTCACATACACGCCGCGGAATGAGCGTTGATTTGAGCTGTCTTTGATTTCTTTTAGCGAGCGACCTATTAGCTTGCGGTTATCAGCGATAAGTTGACGATTTTCTTCAATAACTTCATAGCTTTCCGGTAATGCTACTTCATTGCTTTGTGCCTCGCTCTGTAGCTCATGAACCGCATTTCTACGGCCGGTAACCACAACAAGGTCGCCTGCTTTAAGCGCTGTGAACTTGTCTGCACTTAGCTCTTTTCCGTCGCGCTCAATAAGTTCGATACACGCAGCAAGTGATGATTGATTCAATTGTGCTAGCGTTTTCCCAATCAGTTTATCGTCGTTAGTTACTTTAAAAGCACGTGTCACTAGAGCGGTTACCGCGTTAAATTCGCCGTCTGCTAAATCGCGTTTGCCGTTCGAGTTTTTCTCTTCTAGAGCGATAGCTTCAGATCGGATATCCCACTTCATGAGCGTTGGGAATACCCAAGTCACCATCAAGATTGGACCTAAAGAACCAAAGATATATGTTACGGCGTAACCAACAGCGACGTTAGTTTGCATTAGGTGTTTGGCTTCTTCGGATACGCCGCCTAAACGTGCAATCGCATCGCCTGCAGTACCAATGATTGCAGATTGAGTTAAGCCACCAGCCGCTAGACCTGCAGCAGTACCTCTATCTAGGTCAAATAACCACGCAGCAGCAAGCACACATAATAAGCCTGAAACCGTCATAACAACCGCAGAGAGCAGAATGTTAATGGTTCTGAAGTTAAGGGCTTTAAAGAATTGCGCACCGCCTTGATAACCCACAGCATAAATAAAGAGCGCAAAGAAAATACTTTTTACGCCGGGATCAATCTGAACACCAAATTGTCCAATAATTACGCCCATTAATAATGTTCCGGCTACCCCGCCTAAAACAAATCGGCCGATAGTAATTTTACCAACCATATAACCCAATGAGAGTGTAATAAATAATGCGACAAATGGTGCCATGTCAAACAGATTAGAAATAATGTCCATGACAAATTTACTCTTGTTACTAAATATAAGGAGTAAATAATCTAACGAATAACTTAATAATGATATTTGTTGGATTATTCAAATTAATACAGCGTCTCGCTGCTTCGAAGTGAATATTAGTTAGAAAAGTGTTTTTAATGTAATCCCATTTGATGGATCTGATCATCGCATCGTCAACTGTCATGTTCACATAACGAACAATTAAGAACTAAGCCTTTGTTTATATTGAAACTTCAATAGAGCCATCTTTGAAAATAATTTTGAAATTATTTCAGTTTATTTTGCTCTACGTAAAGCTTTGTAGCATAGTTCAATGACGCTAAGTCTCGAACCTACGATCTAATCAACTACACTCGTCATACGTCTTAATCATATACCTTAGCCTCATTATAAAAATCAACTTGAAGCAACACAATCAAGCGGCTATTAAACGAACTCTCTGACCTTTTAAATTAATGAAGAAACTAGAAGTGGATGGATCCGACTTAAACAAAGTAAGTGTGATAGTGCAGGTATATTCACTGATTTAGTCTTCACGAAAACCCTTATGGTGAAGAGAATCTTCTCAATACCACTGGGTGGGTCATCGACTTATATTTAGGTTAGAGCATAGTACGGATGGCCAACGTAGAGTGCAGACAAAACTGCATGTCGCAGTTAATACAAACACTCCAAGCATCATCGAGGTATATGGAGATAGTCCTTATGACACGAAAGCTTGTCGCTTTGGTCTGCCTTACGTTCAAAGTTGCCTTTCTGGTCTACCAACTGATATACACCTTTACCTTAGCTATCAGTTCTAAATGTTCTTGTAGCTTCTCAGGAGATTGAAAGGAAGCATGACAAATTTCATCAAATCTAATCATAGTAGATTTCAAGTAGATCATCACTCTTCCATTGAGTTACTAAATATTAGTAATACTTATCACAGAACATGTCTTGTTAGCGCACTATGATTTCGACTTAACGCCATTACATCATCTACCAACTTCTCGATTTGCTTTTGCTGCATTTGCATTCGGCCTTGGAAGCTTTGATATTCACTTTCATCCACTAATGCTAAACCATTCTCTCTAGCTTGTTGCTTAAGGAATTGTAGTTCAGGGGTTTGACTGCGCAACTCATTTGCCAAGTCTTGTTTTAATATTCTTTTTGCCAACGCATGTTCGAATCCATGCTCTTGGAACCAAGTATTGGTGTTGAATACGGCATTGTAGTACACATGAACATTTTGGCTTGTTACGTTTTTCGCCTTCGCCAACTCAAAAATTAAGTCGTTTAAGGAGAGGTCTTGCGGAACGGTTGGAGCTGGAAGAGCTGCAGCTGTGGGCATACTGTCGAACGCACGAATGACATTTAGATGAAACTTAGGGCTAACCCACATTGCATAAGAATAAACAAGTTCTTTGCATACCCAAGTCCCCGCATTACTACCGCCACGTTTGGTGTTTACAGCAAAGCAGAAATTACTGCTTTGCTCAATTTCATTAACCAGTTCTTGAGTTTGCTGATTCTTGATAAAAATACTTGGACGATGTCGATTGTGTCCACCACTCGCTTTATGCAGGTCATTTAACGAATACAAATTATCAAGTGTGCGGATGTCTTTAGAAAGGATTGTTAGATTTGGCATGATGGCCTCCTTGAGATTTAGCCTGCTAAATCACCACTCGGAGTTCCTACGCTTCGGGTGGTGAACTGAACAGGGGTAGGAATACCGCTCTCAAGGACACGGCCAGCCGAAGCTGCCCTGCCCAGCCCACCATAATTCAGATGCATTTTGCTTAATAGATAAGCAAAGCCACCATGTTTAGATGTGCCGAAGCCGCACATGAAAAAAACCAGCAAAAAGCTGACGTCCATGCGCCTTGAGAAAAACAAAACGGGTTCCTACGCCCGGCACTGGATTTTGCCAGTGCCGTTACAGATTAACGATGTGGGAGATCGGTGTCAAACGTTTAATAACGTTGCATATTGTATAGAGTACGACTCTTACAATCGGCTTGCCTTACCCATGAACGTAGACAGGATTGAGACAAAAAATTCCAGAGAAAACACGCGGTTCCAGATAGACAAAATGTTTACACGGTCCATTGATGAAGGAAAGTCCGCTGTTCTCGATGGGTATATTAAGATGACTAAACAATTAGATCTCAATCTAGTAGCGGAAGGAGTTGAAAATAAACTCGAAGCTAAAGGGCTTTTATTCAGAGGCGTCTTTCAACATCAAGGTTACTATTACGCCAAACCTATGCCGATTGAAGATCTCCATCGCTGGGCTTTAGCTCATGGTTATACTCACGAGCGGATTAGTGAGACGCTCACAAAAACGTCATAAAGCTTACCTTAATCCACAACGAAAAGATGTTGTTGCTAGTACTCCTGGTTTAGCCTATTGGAGCCCAACCAGGATAGCAGACCGTTTCCGCCTTATACATCAGAGCATGTTCTTCAGAAAACCCTTTTGGCCCCGTTCTTTCACGAGCTATCGAACCCCAAGTCCATTGTGCGTTTCCGATGTTTTCAAACATTGTCTTCCCCATTAATGTTGATTAATACTGACTACGTTGATATCGCAGTCTTTGAACTCAAAGTCGAAAAACACATTCGTCGGCTTTTTATTCCATCTGCATACCAACACCCGCATCACCGTAAGAGTGGCTGCCTTCACTATTGCAAAAAGCGCCGCCGATGGGCGCAGGCCTGCGTAATATGCCTAAAAAGTTCAGGAGCCTTATCTGGGGCGACGTCCAAGGCTGTTTTTCTACTCAATTAAGCATGCTGGTTGAGTGGTTCAACAGAGTTACTTGGGAATACCAGACACCACACCCTTTGGGTGTGCGTATTCTACTACAAGAATGCACAAGCCAGTTTGTAGCACGGCTCTTGAGAGAGAGCCCATTGTTTTGTTCTTTTAAAAGAGCAAAACAATGTCCTTAAAAGGAGTTTAAATAATGCAAATTGTATACGGATATTGTCGTGAAGATGAGGCGGTGAGTTTATTGGACCGCTTTGTTGAACAAGGGGATTTTGTCAGCTTCAAAGAACTGGGCTCGGTCGGGCGTGAATACATGGCATTTGCTGCTTTGTTGCCTTTTACTGACCGCCTCCCCTTTCCTTTCTATTGGAAAGGTGTTCATTTCGTTTCGGTTCAAAAACAAACCCAATCAGTCCGTCAACTCACGCCACCACCATCAAAGAATGCTCGCAAAAAACATTATCGTAAACTCAAGAATACGATCATGACCCCTCAAAATTGGAAACAACACGTCAGTCGCAATCGCGGTTTGAAGTATGTAAACGCTTCCTTGTTGCCTTTAATGTAATCGAGAAGAACCATGGGGCTCAACGGCAACACCTTCACTCATGCGGCCCAAAGCATTCCCCAAAATATGGGGAACTAACAACGTCCATTTTTCAACCCACCAGATGCACGACACCCCTTTTGATAAAGGCGGTGCGATGTCGTGCCTCTTTTATTTACATTTAAAGGTAACCACATGAAAGATAAAACCTCACGCTTCAACCTTCCTCTTACGTATTGGCGTCACTTTTGTACGCTCATGGCCGTCTACTTTGCCTGTGCGTCACCCGCTTGCGCTGATGACCTTTTTGCCAGTGGTAAAGATACCGTGACCAACACGGTCGGAACGGGGTCTTCTGGCGAGTTCTACATTCTGGTGGCAGGCCTGATTGGCGGCATCATCGTTGGCATCATGCAAAAGAACTGGGTGGGTGGCATCATCGGCTTTTTCGTTGGCGTGGTGTTCTGGGAAGTCGGTAAAGGGTTTGTAGGTTTGTAGGCTTATAAACCACATAAGGAGAGCGCGAAACTATTCGCCTTATTTCACCATGGATCATCAAGACAAACAAACCCTCTTCGCTTTTCCAAACTACTTACAAACCGACGTCAAAATAGTCGGATTTCCAATCGATGAAATACTCCCTTCTATCTTGTTGTTTTTGATGTTGTTCAACATCAATCGGTTGGTCGCGGTCGCCGTGTGTATCGGATTTTTCCTCACCATTCGCAGCTTAAAAGTCCGACACGGCCCCAAATTCATCATTCACTTCATCCACTGGTATGGGGATGACACAGCGAATAAAACCATTTTTAAACGCACGCCCCCCGCCACAAAAAAATATTGGATTTACTGATGCTCAATGAACATAACGGCGAGGCGCTTAAAGCGGCTCGCTTTATCAATTACGTCCTCACCGCGGTGGTGTTGATCACCGCCTTAGGAACCGCTGGGTTGAGTTTTGTTTTATTAAGCCAAAACCAAGCGGAAAAGCGCACCTTCGTGCCACCTCATATCGACCGAGCGTTTACGATCTCAAGCGATGCGGTTGATGAAGCGTATCTGTCTATGATGGCCGATTGGTGGATACACCTAAAATTTAATGTCACGCCCTCTAACGTTAAACGTCAATTCAACTTACTCATTACCTACGTGCCGCCTAAATACTGGAGCGGCTTACAAGACAAGTTAATGCGAGAAGCCGAATTTATCATCGAGAACGACGTCACCAGTTTTTTTGAAGTTGACACGCTGTCTATCAATCTCAATGAAATGAAAATACGGGTCAGAGGCACACTCAACAAAACCATCGCGGGGCGCACACTCGACCCTGAGCCCGTGACGTATCTACTCCAAGCCAATTATTCAAGTGGCTTGATTGAACTTCACACCATAGCTAAAGAGATACCGTTATGAAAATACGCTTGATTTATGCTTTTGTTGGTTTGTTGTTACCCATCATAAGCCACGCCCATACGATTGACGCAAAGACCTACTATTTTGAGCAAAATGACACCATTGTGTTGCCCTTATCCTCAGTCAACACCAATCGTTTAGTGGTGAAAGACGACAAGATATTAAACCTTCATTGCCCTAGAGGATTTTGTCTCGCTAAAGCCAATCAACGAGACCAATCGGGCTCTATTACCGTCAAACTCAACATCGCCTTGCCTTTTACCGCGCACGTCACCACAGAAAAAGGCCAAAATTTCTCGCTTTTTATTAATCCTAAAGCCGTCCCTGCGGTGGTCAGCGAGTTCATTTCGCTTCGCTCTACTGAAGAGAAAAGTGTCTTTGAAAAAGATCTCGAATACCCTTTGGCCTTGGGGCAACTCTCCAAACAAATGATACATTGGCAGCGCTCCAAGACGCCTATCCCAGGGTTTCGTGTCCATCCGATTGACCCAGAGACACTCCCTAAAGACACGTCACCACTGGCCATTATTCCGCAAACCCTGTTTGTCGGTCGCCCTTTCTCAGGGCTTATTTATCAAGTTAAAAATCAATCCAGTGACACCGTGACACTGACCGAAGCGCAATTTTACAGTTACGCCAGCCGGAGCGCCTCGCTTGATCGTTATACCTTGGCCCCAGGTGATTCCACCCATCTGTACATCATCACAGGAGGACACTAATGAGACGATTTAAACAGTGGCTTTTAAGAGAGTCGGACTTAGAGGATGGAGTCAATGCCAATAAGCAAAGTAAGCAACGCAACCAAATACTCAGCTTATTGACCGTTGCGCTCTTGGTCGCGGTTTTTTTTGCATTTAAAGCCTTTAAACAACCTCGCTCCTCGCTTGATATTGCGCAAGAGGTCGTTGAGTCAGCCCCCAATTTTGGGGAAATCATTACTGATGATTTTACCGACAAAGACAACCGCTCAGCCTTGACCTTACAAGGTCAAGACATTGAAGACGTAAAAGAGAAGATGGAAAACCTCAATCGAGACGTCGAACGTTTGATAACGAGCAATGAAAATACGCTCACACAAATGAAAAAAGAGAACGAAACCTTACGCGATGAAATACGCCGCCATCAAGAAGTGCAGCGCGCCGTCGCCTTGCCATCAACCCCATCACCAGCCTCAAAGGAAACCCGTCACCTCACCGTCATGGGAGAGCCTGCGCCGTTTGGATCGCGCCCACTTCCTCCCAAACCTTTGCCCTCTTACGCCACCAATGATCTGCAAAAAGAGAGCTTTCAATACAGCAACGCCGATAAGGCCTCGTTTGATGACCAAGGACAAGCGTTTGACTCGTTTGATTTTTTTTGGACAGCCTCCTCAGAGTCAGCGTATCAACGCACCGTCGACAATTACGTCCCGTCGGGCACTTTTGTGACCGCCAAAATCACCGGTGGCGCGGATGCCAATGCCGGAGCGTTCGGTCAAAGCGATACCGCGCCTATCGTGTTTCAAACCGTGCATGAAGGCGTGTTGCCCAATGGAGAAAAGAGCCACCTCAAAGACTGCACCATTATTGGGAGCGTGTACGGTGACCTCTCTTCCAATCGCGGCGTGGCGCGCACTCACACCCTCAGTTGCATTCGGGACGGTCGCATTTTAGACATTCCTGTACAAGGCACCGTCTTTAACTTTGGCCGCAATGGCATCCGTGGTACTTCAATTTTGCGTAACGGTAAAATCGTCCAAATGGCGGGCATCTCAGGCATCTTAACCGGACTGGGTGAGACGGGGGCGGGATTGGCCAGCACCACCTCAACCTCAGCGCTGGGCTCAACGTCGAGCCTCAACAGCAAGGATGTGGGATTAAGTTTATTGGGCAATGCCACCTCAGACGTGGGGAGTAAGCTTTCGGATTACTACATTGCCTTAGCCGAGTTATATCACCCCTTCATCGAAATCAATCCAGGGGGCATCGTGAATATCGTCTTTACGAAAGGGTTCCCTCTCGATGATGAGGAAGTAATCAAACGCTATGTTGATTATCAAGCAAAAGAGCAAGAGCAAGCAAAACCGGACACCCTTTTAGAAACCATCACCCTCAACCCTCTCGCGGCAGAAGTTAACCAACAACTAAATTAAGGTCGGCTTTTATGACTATCAAACTTTTCACCGCGCTGCTTATCAGCGCCGCCCTCGCCGGCTGCTCGGCGGGCTTTCAAGATGAATTCAGCTGCCAAAAAATCGGCGGGACACCCGGCTGCGCCAGCATGGATGACATTCGCAACATCTCGACCCACCCAACCACCCAACAAGTCGTCGAGGCTAACGTCCTGGCTTCCCACCCTTTTGCCTTACTGCCAAGACGCACGCGTGAAGGCCACCCGATTCGAACCCAAGACACGGTTAGGAAGGTGGTGGTTTTTCCCTTTACTTCGGATGACACCACCACTTACCTCGACACAATGGATATTTACATTGTGTTAGACGAGTCTACCTGGACAGGTCGCCCTGTTCAGGCTATCAAAAAGGATTAACGTCATGGGCGTATCAAAATATTTAAAGGGTTTTTATCAAGAAGCCAAACGTGAATATAACCACCTGCATTCTGAGCTGCCTTACCGGACTTTTGATGCGCAGGACGGCCTCTTTCATAACAAAAAAGGCGTAGGATTTGGATTCAAATTAAGCGTCTTAGCGGGGGCGAATGACGATATGGTGGAGGCGTTTAACCGTCTCATCATGGATTTACCGACTGGCCATAAATGGGATTACCATTTTTCCATGATGGGCCACAACCGCGTGAGTCATTTGATTGAGCAAAATGCCGCGTTGAAATCCGCTCGTGCGGGTATTTGCGGTGAATTAGCAAAACAAGAAGCCGATTACGCCAACTTTGCGGCTCACCACGGCTTTTTTCATCGTCAGAAGCATTACTTTGACATCAAAGATTACAGCGCGTGGTTGTTTGTCTCCAGTACCGACGATGTTGACCAAGTGTTGGATTGCAAAGAGGCGCTCACCACGTCTTTATCCCAAATTGGACTGGAGCTCACGCCGCTTACCCCCGAAGGCTTAATCAACTACGTCGAAGGCATTCTCAATTTTGACCCCACACAAACCGCCCCTCGTGAATCTGACTATGCTCCCGAAGCGTTTATCTACAAACAAGCCCTCTCTCCTGATACCGAGTTTTTAACGCGCCGACATTACACCGACGTTCGCTTTAGTAACCGCCAACATCAAACGGTGACCTCGCGGATCATTTCCTTGGGCTTACGCAGTACGCCTCGCACTTTCCGCCTGTACGCTTTGCCCGATTGTTTTGCGTCCTTAAAGAGCGTGGCTAAAAATGTGCAATGTCCACACCTCATGACACTCAATTTTCGCCATCAAGAATCGGGCAGTTTTGCGACCAAAAATGGCGGGCGCATTGGAGAGTTGGAAAAAACGCTCAAGTCCCCGATGGCATTTTTCTTCCCTCAAGCGAAGAAAGAGCAGGCCGAACGTGAGCAAATTCGAGATGAAATGTCGGATGGCATCAACAGCATGGCATACATGCACCTGACGCTGACGTTATTTACCAACAAAAAATCCGAGCGGCTGCACCGCACTACGGCCATTAACGCCTTTCGCTCTGGCGGGATTGATTTACAAACCGTCTCGATGCTGCAAGGCCAAGCGCTCATGACGACCTTACCGTTCATGATGACCGATGGGTTTTGGGCCGATTGCGACCGTGCTGGACGCATTCAAACCGTAAAAACCGGCAATGTGGCCAACCTCTTGCCTCTAGTGATGGACGTAAAGAATTTCAGTGGCGGTATGATGCTGCCCACCATGCGCCAACAAGCCTTTTGGTTTAATCCGTTTAATTGTGGTTCAGATAACTACAACATCGCCCTGACCGGAGGCTCCGGGGCAGGAAAATCCTTCTTTGTGCAAAAGCTCGCCGAAACCCTCTTTGCCATGAACGGCAAAATCTGGGCGTTAGACAAAGGAAAGAGCTTTAAAAAGCTCACCTTGATGCTTGGCGGACACTACATGACGGCTGAGAAGATTTACCTCAATCCATTTACTCACCTGGAACGCATTGCTATGGGGGATGACTATACCGATGAGAAAGGCGAACAGGTCAACCCTCTTAAGGAAACGCTGCACACCATCACCGGACTCTTTGCGACCATGGCCTGCCCCACGCATGAAATGGGGGATTTTGAAAAATCGGTTCTCGGGGATTGCATCATTACGGCTTGGCAGGCACACAAAAGCGAGACGTTGGTTGACCATGTTCAAGAAGCGCTGTTTGCGGCGGCCGAAAAACAGGGCGGTGATAGCCGCCTTTCTGATATCGCCATGCAACTGAATAAATACCGCTCAGAGGGGATCTACGGGGACACCTTCAATAAACCGTCCATGCTGGATCCCAATGTCCACTTTACCACCATTGAACTGGACGGATTTCCCTCGGACATCATGCGACCGGTGATTTTTGCGCTGATGTCGAGCATTACTCAGCAGATGTACCTGTCTGGCTCTCGTTCAACGCCGAAGATGTGCATCATTGAAGAGGCGTGGTCTCTGATGGCGGGCTCTAATGCACAGGCGCAAGAATTCATCAACACCGGTTACCGCACCGCCCGAAAATTTGGGGGATCGTTCTGCACCGTGACGCAAGGTATTGAGGATTTTTACAGCACACCCGAAGCGCTCGCCGCGTTCAATAACTCCGATATTCATATCACTCTGCGTCAAGGCAGTGGATTGACAAAATTCATCAAAGACAACCCTTCACACTTTTCGCCCTATGAGCAGTTTGTCATCAAGAGCTTTGAAAAGTCCTCCATCGCCGGTTACAGCTCTGTCATGCTAAAAACCGGGGATGTGACCACCTTTCATCGCTTGTTTGCCGACCCTTTTACCCGAGCATGCCTTTCAACAGAGCCGCATGAGTTTGAATACTGTGAAAACTTGATGAACCAAGGCCTATCACTGATGCAAGCAGTCAATCAAACCGCCGAGCATTTTTACGGAAAGGAAATTGAGACCTTTAATACCCTCATCTATGGCAAGGAGGCCAAATGAAATCCATCCGTCACCCACGTCTTATCTATGCCTTGTTGGCTATAGCGTTAATGATGTTCACCCTGATAGCCATCAAGCTCAATACAGCGCCTCAAATCGTGGTCTTCGATCTCGAACAAACGTTATCGCAATATCAAGACCAACTCATTGAAGCCAACCTCGACGATCAAGAGCACAGCGCGCAACTGGCGACCTTTGATACGGATCTCAGGCGACTCTTGAAAGAATACGCGCAAGTGCACCACCTCGTGATCTTCGTGCCAGGCGCGCTCATCAGCGGCGCGCCAGATAGAACCACTGAGATCCAATATTACGTTATCGAGGCGCTTAAAAAGGAGTCATGAGCTTATGATTGTTCCCAGTCATTCATCCCTCACACCCACCGCCCTCTTAAAAGTGGTCAGTGTCACTTTACTGACCATCGCCCCCACCGCGCTTGGCCAACAGTTTGGGCGTCAAGGTGAACTGTTTCCTATTGCAGAAGTGGACATGTTGCAATGGATCAACAACCGATTGACACACTTAGAAGCCACGGGAGAAACCGCAAAGATGCAACAACAGTTTGTGGAGAGCGTAGAAAATAGCGTGCGAAGGCCCACTCCCGTAAAAGGGTTGACCACCACCACCGCGCCCAACACCTTTTACATCGATCCATCATTAAAGCTGGCCACCGATATCAAAGATGCACAAGGCAACCTCCTTTATGCCAAAGGCGTCATCATCAACCCCTTTGATACTGACACTTGGCCAGTCGACATTCCCAAACAATCATTCGATTACTCGCATGTGATTGTCTTTCTTGATGGTGACGACCCAAGACAGCGCGCTTGGGCCAAACAATACCGCGCAGATAAGCCGATAAAATGGACCCTCACCAACGGCAGTCCAGAAGACGTCGCCAAGGAGTTTGACGCCCGAATTTATTTTGACCAACAAGGTCACTACAGCCGTCAATTTCAAATCTCACACATTCCCTCTCTGATTGAACAAGACGGGGCGCGGTGGAAAATCACAGAGATCGATGTGACGCCGTTCACCACAGCCATGAACAAGAGTGAGACGGAAATAAAATAAGGAGAAAGACCTTGAGAACCCATGGGTTATTACTGTTTAGTTTGTTCCTATTTCCTTGGCAAACCCAAGCTCAATCCGCCGCTTGCACGGGGCATTTCTTAAATCCATTGTCTGACATTTGCTGGGACTGCCTATTTCCTATGACACTGGGCAGTGTGCCTCTCATTAGCTCGACATACCCTGACACCACCAATCCAAGTCTGCCTATTTCCTATTGTCCTAAGCCCCCGCCCATTTTTATGCAAATTGGCTTAAACATTGGGTATTGGGAGCCGTATTCCTTAGTGGACGTGACGCGAGTCCCTTATTGCATGGTCAACATGGGGATGCAGTTGAGTAATGACAATAGCCAACAAATAGGAGGCTCGCAGCACGACTCAAGCAGCAAAACCAGCGGCAATGCTTTCTATCACGTGCATTGGTACAAATATCCGGTGATTTATTGGCTACAACTGATGCAGTCGGCGGCCTGCATGGCCACGGATAATTTCGATGTGGCCTACCTCACCGAACTTGATCCCTTTTGGGATGATGATGAGATGTCGTTCATTCTTAACCCCGAGGCGATTCTATTCGGTCACCCCATCACGCAGCTCTCTTGTATCACCGAAGCCATGGCGACCACCACGGGGCGCGTTTTGCCTTTTGATGCACTTTTTTGGTGTTTAGGCTCACAAGGCAGCGTCTACCCATTAACCGGTAACAGCGCTTATTCTCATACCGGTCCTCAAGTTGGCACTCTAATGTTAGAGCGTTTTAATTTTAAAATGCACAGGCAAGGCATTGTATGGGAGACCCGGGGCGAGGATGGTGCGGTCTGTTATCAGTGGCCAGAGCCAATCTTACCGAAAAGTCGTTATCGCTATCAATTGTCGGCGCCGATTGGTGATGCCGCTCATTGTTATCCCTACGGCACAACATCGTCACTTTGGGAGCAAGGCAAAGATAACCCAACCACCGGCGGTAACTTTGGTTTTGTGAACTGGCGAAAACGTAACTGCGTATTTTTATAAGGAAAAAGACAATGTTATTTAAACCACGAGCCTCATGGCTGTTACTGATTCTGCTCGCGAGCCCTCTTGCATTGGCCGAGACGGGTTACTCGCAAGAAGAACTCAAAGCCCTTGCCAAGCAAGAGCAAAGTATTGCAGCGCCAGCCCATCAAAGTGAACAGGCCCTCCTGCTAGAGCGGAGTCAAAAACATAAGCAAGAAGCGTTGTCGATGAATCAACACCTCGATAACGCGTTGCAAGACTCGCCACTGGCGAGTGTTCTTGGGATGCCTCAAGTCAACCCAAACAAAAAGGCGCAAGGTGTGATGGTGTTTGTCTCACTTTCCATGCCAGATACCGCGCTCAAACAGCTACTCAAACAAAGTCAGCAATATCAAGTACCTCTCGTGATACGTGGGGTACTACCAGAAGGCATGGTCCCGACCGCCTCTCGAATCATGGATTTGTTAAAAGCGTCCGACGAGGGAGATGCGATTGAGGGCGGTTTTGCCATCAGCCCACAGTGGTTTCGTCAATTTAACATCACCCACGTCCCCGTGTTTGTGGCCATTGGCGAAGCGTGCAATGAAGCGTATTGCCCACAAAGTGATTACGACATGGTTCACGGCAACCTTTCCCTTCCCAACGCCTTAACGATTTTAAGCCAAGGCGATGTAGGCCACATCGCCAAACAAGTGCTCAATAGGAGTTCCCCTTGAATACGCCCTTTTCACTCCCTTTTGTCTTGCTCTCTTTCAGCACCCCTCTCTTACTCTCCCTTGATTCCCTGGCCGACTCTCAAGAAAACACGTTTTACGACAACGTAGAATGGGCGAAAAACGCCCAAAATGAGGCTTACAACCCCTCAGAGATGACGCTTAACCTGTCCGACTTCTGCAGCGACAATAATCCAGGGTGTGAAAGCCAAATCCGACAGCCTGATGAAGCGGGGATGACTGACGCACAAATCACAAACCAATCCACGTTGGAGTTTGGCAGCAACGAACACGCTCAAGCGATACAAGAGGGGTTTGACAATAATAGTGCCACCATTGACCCCAATGATGACACGTATCGATTCGCTACCCTTGGCATTGAGAACGCCTATGAAATCAGTCATGGTCAGTCTAATCAATACGTCGATTGCGACAACGCCACGCAATGCGTCATTGATAACATCGCAAAGCAATGTCATCGTCCAACGAACAACAACGTGCCTTGTACAAAAGTGCCCGTTGCCACCGTGAGCACCAGCGAGGTGATCTACCGCTGTCCATCCGGCTGGACAAAGCAAGGGATTGATTGCCAACGTCCCCTCCCACAATGCCGATACAATAATAAACATTATGTGAGTCAAACGGGAGGTGATGGCATTTTCTCATCGTCACGAACCACGTATTTATGGGGTGGGAAGCAAGTCTCTCCCAATCAAGGCTACACGCTTGGCGAGTTAAAACAGACCTATCACGTTAATTGGCAAGCGAGCGAAC
The DNA here is from genome assembly GCF_041467535.1 of Vibrio sp. 10N.247.311.47. Classification (NCBI taxonomy): domain Bacteria; kingdom Pseudomonadati; phylum Pseudomonadota; class Gammaproteobacteria; order Vibrionales; family Vibrionaceae; genus Vibrio; species Vibrio sp. 10N.247.311.47. Next base: position 31,112 of record NZ_JBFSUR010000004.1, on the reverse strand, counting down.
GCTGGGATAAACGCTACGAGATTTGTCGACCCACCACACAAACGAAAAAAGCCACGCTAAGCTGCTCAAACGGGTTCACCTTATCTGGTGGGAACTGCATTAAAAACACCATAACCTGGCGAACACAATGCAGCCTGATGAACTCGTGCAATGTCACTCGCCAGCAGTGTATTGAAGGTCGAGCCACCCGGACCATTAATGGCATTCCGACCACGCTCGATTGCTGGAAGTATCGGGTTGACCACCAATGCACTCGACCCAATACGTGCAACGTCCTGCCCGCCGATTGCACCACGACGTCGATCCATTGCAGCCTCCAGCAAAACGGTGTGTGCATTGAGGAGAAAGTCAATAAATCCTGCCCACAACGGCGCTGCAGTGCCACTCAATTAATCTGTGGAGAAGAGAGCTTTTGTCTGGATGGCGATTGTTTTGAAGCGATGGCGACCACTTCAAACCGCTTTAATGAAAGCACCTCAGCCTTAGCAGCCCTCGCAGAAGCCGCTGACGGTCTTGGCGATCCACCAATGATATTTGCAGGCAAAGGCATGAAGTGCACAGACGCGGCTTTTGGTTTTGCCGACTGTTGCAAAGACGGCGGTTGGGGCACGAGTATTGGCATAGCCCAATGCAATGATGAAGAAAAGGCGCTCGGTCAAGCCAAAGAGCAAGGCATTACGATAGCCCTTGGCAGTTATTGCGCAGAAAAAGTCTTAGGCGCGTGTATCCGGAAAAAGAAGACCTACTGCGTCTTTGATAGCAAGTTGGCGCGCATCATCCAAGAGCAAGGCTCGAAAGGCCAACTTGGGATCAGTCTGGGAACCGCCAAACACCCCATTTGCGGCGCCCTTACTCCCGAGCAGCTTCAAGACATAGATTTTGAACGACTCGACTTTTCGGACTTTTATGACGACATGCACAGCAACACCAACCTGCCTTCGGCCACAGAAATCCAAGAGCGATTACAAAGCGCTTATCGCCATTAACTTAATCTATGATGAGGATATGATATGGATCCCCTCCTACTCCCTTTACTTGTGGCCACCCTGTCGACAACCGGGTTTGCTACCACCCTGATCCGCCATCTTCTGTTCAAACGACAACTCCATCAGCTCAAGCAAGAAATGATGAAGCACCAACAAAAACACGGCAACGATGAAGCACTTTGGACGTTATTTCATACGCGCACCCACAAGATGCTGAGTTTCTGGCAATAATGAGGTCACACCATGAAGGACTTATCCACAAAAACGGTGAACAACTCAATTAACCGATTAACAATCAAATCCCTACCGTTGCTGTTGTTGTCTTTATTGGCTTTTCACAGTTTCGCCAATGAGCCCCCCAAAGGCTGGCGCTGGTATAACGAGGCCAAAGCACCGAAAGCCCCACCCAAAGAGGAGGAGCGCCTCCCCCCCAATAGCCTGTCTACTGTGATGAGCGCCACCGAGCAGATGCAATGGTTCCACCGTACATTTGAGGAAGCGTTAAACGATGCCACGATTAACCCAACCGATGAAGAGAAAAATCTAAAATTGATGAAGCTGAAAAAATTCATCGATGGCAAAACCACTCAAACGGGCATGACCTTCAAAAAGCTCATCAACGAACACCCCGAATACTCGTACACCAAAGACCGCCCCACAGAGCAAGCCGCAAGAGCAACGTACTATCAAGGTATTCAACTCAAAAACGAAGCCACTGTGCGTCAATTGGTGCAAGAAGGTTGGGGCCTCTACTTCATCTACGAAGGGCAAGACGCCTTATCTCAAACTCTGGCGCCCTCCATCCAAGACTTTGCCCACCGATACCACATCGAACTGGTGGGGATCAGCAAAGACGGTCAGACCTTTGAGGCGATTGATGAAAACCGTATTGATGAGACAGGGCAAGTACAGGTGCGCTACACACCGGCTTTAATGCTGGCCAATATTCACACCAAAGCGCTCAGACCCCTCGCCTACGGCTTCATTTCACAAAAAGACTTGCTCTCTCGCTTTCACAACATCGCGACCAATTACCAAGACAGCGACTTTTAAATTAAGGAGCCCCTTATGAACGCTTTTATCCGCACGTTATTGTTGAGTGCGCTGATGATGCTCGCCTCAACCTCATTCGCTCAAACGCAAACTCACCCTGTGATGACAGGTCAATACGCCTTGGTCTTCTTCCATTTCAGTCAATGCCCTGAGTGTCACCACTTTGCGCCGACCATGAAGCGACTCGAGCAAACCACTCAATTGCCTGTGTACGATTTCTCCTTTGACGGACAGCCTATACCCGGTTTCACCACCCCTATCCCGACCACCTCTGACATCACCTCCGCGTTTTTTGGTGAGCTCAAAAACGCCATTACGCCCGCCACGTTCTTAATCAACGTCAGCAATGGTAAGTACGTGCGTTTGAGTGAAGGCAATGTTCCGTACCCCGCGCTGCTTAATAGCTACCAAGCCTTGCGCGCCGATGTGGCCATAATGGAGAGTTTACAATGACAAGACCGACCCTCCTGGCTCTCTTAATGAGTGTTGCCGGTTCACTTCATGCCGGCGGCCTAGGCGATGCCATGGACAGCTTTTGGGATGACAGCAGTTTTAACCGCAACATCACGAACCCAAGTGCCTATCAAGGCCAATCCGCCACTTACTATAATGCGGGCAGCTTGTTTGCTCGCACCAACATCAAAAACATTCAATTGGCCGCCATCACCCTGCCTTCTGTCAGCGCAGGATGCGGGGGCATTGATGCCTTTATGGGCGGTTTTTCTCACATTAATTCGGATCAACTGGTGTCTTTTGGTAAAGCCGTCATTGCCAACGCCGTGCCCTTCGCAGTGGATTTAGCGCTGCAAACTTGGGCGCCGAGCATCAAAGAGAATCGAGACAAACTGCAGGCGATTGCTGACCAATTCCTCACCACCTCGATGAACTCTTGCCAAGTAGCACAATCGGCGGTCTCGGGTTTAGCGGCCTTTACCGATGGGGAAGCCAAGCGCCATGCCTGCGCCACACTAGGCACGCAAAGTAATGCCTTTTCTGACTGGTTAGAAGCGCAACACGAATGTCGCCACGTCAGTACCAATCAGAGCATGCTGGCTGGCAACACCGATGACGCCACCGCGCACGCTGTGAAAGTGAACTTAAATGTGGTGTGGGATGCGCTCATGAAAAGCGCTTACCTTCAAGACAATCAAGAGGTCGCCGAGTTTATCGTAAGCCTCACTGGCACCGTCATTTACGACGCGCAGGGGACGCCAAGCTACATTCCGGCGATGTTAGTGGGTAACGACACCGCCATTAACGCCCTTTTGACCGGAGGGGATTTGGAGGTGTATCGATGCGAAAACACCGAGACCTGCCTTTCGATGAGCCTAAGCGCCATCCGCTTAAGTGAAAGCCAAGCCTTTAACGCCAAAGTACGCCACACCGTCGATACGCTCTACGCCCACTTACAATCTGACCAACCTATCACCGACTCAGAGAAAAGCTTTGTTGAACTCAGTGACATTCCTATCTTGGCGATGCTCATTGATGATGCGCACCTCAACCTGCAGCCAGAAAGCCATTTATACGCTCAAAATATTGCCGCCGATCTCTTGCATGCCTATCTCAATAACATGCTGATGATCGTCAATCAATCCCTGACCAACCTCGCTTCGGTGAACCCAACTGACGTCAATCGCACTCTCGAAGGCATCAACCGTGCAAGAGATTACTTACAAACCCTTCGAGACCGTCACAAAACGAAATTGAACGCGTACTTAGCCCTCACTGAGCGCCTAAAACGCAAACGAAAGCTCCTTAGCCAATCGGCCAGTGACGCTACCTTATCGAACCTCACCTTTGGCCATTAAAGGAGATCCCCATGACCTTAGACTTTTATCTCTATGGCGCAGGCCCTCAATTACAACGAGCCTTGAACGCTGTCGCCACTTTTTTTACCACCAACACCTTTGGCTCGTTAATCGAAATCGCCTTACAACTGGCTTTTATCATCAGTGCCACTCTGTTTTTTGTGTCTCGAGACGCGAAACATGTGATGCGTTTTATGTTCATTTACTTGGCTATCCCCACTTTTCTTATCAGCATGAAAGCCACCGTCCATATCAATGACGCGCAAAATCCCATGCGCATTTATTACGTGAATAACGTGCCTTACATCGTCGCGATACCCGGTTGGGCGGCCACCACGTTCATGCACGGCTTAACCGAAGGCATTGAAATCGTCTTTAGCAGTACAGAAGATGAAAGCTACAGCTCCTCAGGCATGGTGTTTGGTTCGAATTTATACACGTTGCTTCGTAGCGCCAACGCCGAAACCATTGACCTGCAACGCTATTGGAAAGACTTTTATCACAACTGCATCGTCGGAGACATTCGAATTAACAAAAAATACACCATGCAAAACATCCTGCAAGCACCGGATTTACTCGGTTTTCTCGCCACAAAATCGATGTCCCCCATTCGTGGACTCTATAACCCCCAGGGTCAATACAGAACCTGCCGCGACGCTTTTCCTGAACTCACTAAACAATTTGATGAAGAGGCCAATCAAACCATGAATAAACTGGGCGCGTATATCTTGGGACGAGAGAGCAACATCCAATCAACGTTCTTAAGAAACGCCATCGAGAATAGCCACCAAGATTTAATTGGGGTCAGTAATAGCGCGGTCGATATTTTAAAACAGAACATGGTCATCAACATGACGCGATGGAACATCGAAAACACGCACCGAGGTATCGCGGCCAACTACGCCTACACCGCCAACCAAATGCAAACCACCACCATGTGGGCCAACATTGGGCTGCAAGCCAAAGAGTTCATTCCAATGATGCACTCAATCGGGGTCATTTTGTTTGTCTGCTTTGGGGCGATCATTGCCATCATCGCCTTGCTGCCACATATGGCGCTGCCTGTCCTTAAAAACTACGTTGGCAGTTTTTTCTATCTGGCCACTTGGCCGATGATATTCACCATCCTCAACGCAATCATGATGTGGTTCTTAGAAGGGGCGACCCAGGGCGCGACACAAGGGTTACGCGGCATCACCCTCTCGAACATGAGCGGCATTGATTACGTCAACACGCGTTACGCCGCCATTACCGGTTACTTGATGATGTCCACCCCCGCGATTGCTTTGGCGTTAACCAAAGGAGCCGCGGCCATGATGAGCAGTTTAAACTACCAACTGGCGGGAATGATAAACCAAACCAATGCCCGCACGTCAGCCGCGGCCTCAAGCGGTGACATCAGCCACGGTAATACGCAACTGCAGACCCACACGTTTAACAACGTCAATGGCAATAAGTTTGATACGTCGACATTGCTGAAACAACACGGCAGTACCACGCAAAGCGAAGACGGTATGCTTTCAACGCAATACGGTGATACAACCGTGTATGACACTAGCCCTACCGCGTCGAATTTCCAGTGGAACGTCGCCAGCTCTAGTCAATACAGCGAAGCGGTGCAAGACTTGCACACTCAAGCTCAATCCAACCTCTCGACGCAACAAGCGGCCTTGTCACAAAGCACACAAAGTGGCACTCAACTGATGGCCGATTGGAAAGAGAATTATTCGTCAACCCAAGGTTACGGTTTAACTCATGGACACGGTGCAACTGCAGCGGCTTCAAAAGGCTTAGAGCAGGTCAACTCCGCCACTGAGCAAGTCAGTGCAGCAACCGGATGGAGTCATGAGAAAGCGAATGCCTTCTTACACTCAGCGTACGGCGGTTATGACGTGAACGCTGGACTGTCAAGCGGCGCTCTCGGTGACGCCGTAGGGTTTAATGGGAGTGTGAACGCGTCCACGGGACAAAAATGGACACAGGAAGACCGCGAAACACTCAGCAGCATGAGCAACGAACAACAAAGCCAAATGCAAGCCGCCATCGAATCCTACCGCTCTGGTGCCAACCAAACCATCGAGGCGAGCAACCGCCTCACAGCCGACGAACGTAAGACAGAAATGGGCACTTACGCCACTGGCTTTACGGCGAACTTTAGTGAGACACAAGGCTTGATAACGTCCACGACACAATCTCAACAAGAGGTCGATACGCTCAGTCAAGTCAACAGCCAAGAGCAACGTCATATGGCCAGCCTGATTGAGAAACTGGAAATACCATTCCAAACGTTTGTTGAAAACGGGCTTACCAAAGACGAATCAAGGTACATACTCACGGGTCAGGGCGACGATGCTCGTCAAGCTCGCGCTGATGCCTGGGAATACTTTAAAACAACCGCCACGTTTAAAGATTTTGTGCTCGCCAGCGTACCCACTCAAGAAGAGCACGAACAAGCCTTTAATCCTGAGCCGACCCAAGCCGAGTGGCAAACGATGGTGGGGGAACAATTTAAAGGCCAGGCTCTAGGTAATACCGGTCAAACGGTGCTGGAGCAGCATCAGAAACGCGGCGGCACAGAGCGTTATTACAACCCCGACAACCACTCACAAATCGTGAATGAAACACGTGAACAATTTGAGGGCACCAGCAAGCGTGTTGAGCCACCATCAACCTTGCAGCCAACAAAGAAGGAGTAGGATAAAACCCGTTCTTAAACTATAAATAATGATTAATTATTGAGCGCACTAAGTGAAAAATCAATACAAACTAGTAACATACACAAATAGTGTTAAATGGAGGAATTAATGATGAAATGGATCGTATTAGGCTTAACCACTTTATGTTCGTTTTCAAGCTTAGCCAATAGTCAAATTCCAGAAATCGACCGCATGAGCAGTGGCAAGAACCCTGCAAATATGCGTTACTACGTTGAGCATTATCGAAATCCCGATAGCCCTGAGTATCGAGATTTATTGATTGGGGTTCGTGTTGCTGCGGATACAATAAATCTGTATACCACGCGCTTAGACTCTCGCAATCAACGTATCGATTATTGCTTACCCATGAAAGATCCAGCCAATCGCGAAACGTTATGGGAATGGAAAACCGAAGAGTTAATGGAGCTGATTAATAACCAAATTGAACATAATATTAAAAAATACGGTAAACCAGGCATTAGCGGCTCTATCGGTTATTACTTAGCGATGGGGCTAAAAGAGCAATACCCTTGCCCGGTACAAAAGCAATTTTAAGCTGTCGATTTACCTTGCTAAAAGGTTATCCGTTCTTATCATGCTGTTCGCTGTAACCCCCGTGATATATCACGGGGGTAAATTAGACCAAGCTACTGACTTGCAGCGTTTTTCAAGGTAATGATGGCTACCTATAAGCTTTCAACCAATCCAAGTTTATTACTTGTGATCTGGTTTAATTTTTTGCTGAAACTCCCCCTGTTGATCCCTAACATCCTAGCAGCCTTTGATTGATTACCACGCGTATGAGCTATCAACTCAGTAAACAATGTTTCTAGCACCGTAGGAGTAACCCAAGACATATCAGGGCTAGCTGATTTATTATCAAACCATGTTAGCTCCAGTTCTGCTCGGATAAGTTTTTTTAAATGGTCTTTGTTGATTGGGGTTAGTTGGTCATTCATATAAATTGAAGGTTGTTAATCGATTTTATCATGTTGGCAAATTTATCATGAAAGTGCCTTAAAATCTGCTGACTCCCAAATTTGATGTCATGCAGGTTTTGATTTGTAGTCGCTTGGTGAGCACAGTCATCTTGACTTGAGTATGTCGTCTACTCGACAACTATGAGTTAGAAGTGTTCGGATTCCGAACAAGAAATCCGAATTCAAGCGTTGCCTTCCCAGCCCTAGCTCATCAATAGCTATCATACTGATAAGTATCACCTTACAAACTATACCCATCATCTATCGCTTGTGTTTTAATGCATCTAAACGCTTATCAGGTAATCTGCAAATGGCACGAAAAAACGATGGAATCATATGGCACTTAATGGATGCTCCATGGTGGTTAAGCGTAGTGCTCTCTGCCTGTATTTATTTTGGGTTTTCATATCTATTGCCTAGCTTGGCCGTGGATAGCAATAATTTCATCTTTGAAGCTATTGCTCCAAACTTGCCCTTGATGGCTCCATATTTTACGTTCTTATTTCTTATCCCCGCACCGATAGCGTTTTTCAAGCAATATCAGAGAAAAAGAAGCTATCTCAAGACGAACACTCAGATTAAAATTCAGAGGAATACTTCCCCACTAAATCACCTAACTTGGATCGAATTTGAAAGTTACATCGGAGAATACTTTAAATCTCAAGGGTATGCGGTCAAACAGTCTTTCGTTCAAAAATCTGATGGCGGTGTTGATATTTGGCTTACAAAAGATAGTGAATTAAGTCTTGTACAATGTAAGCATTGGAAAACTCGCAAAGTGGGTGTGCAAATTCTAAGGGAAATGTACGGTGTCATGATCGGGAACAATGCCAGTAAGATGATTATCGTAACTTCAGGAGACTTTACTTCTGAGGCTGTCGCTTTTTCCCTAGATAAGCGCCTGTGGCTAGTCAACGGCAGCGAACTAGTACATATGATTGAAGATGGGCGCAGCTTTCAAAATAAACCATCAATATCGCCCCAAACACACAGGGCAGGCGTCGAATCTATGATTTGCCCTAGTTGCCAATCTAAGCTTGTCATGCGTGTTGCTAAGCGAGGAGCTAAATCTGGTATGTCTTTTTATGGTTGCTCTACGTATCCAAAGTGTCGTTATACTTGCGACTGCTGAGTTTTAATATATTCGCAAAACACGCTTGTTGTAGAAAGTAATCTTTGATAGCCCGAAAGTTGCTGCTGGCATCTATGCTATTTGGCATAGCGCACAACTGATTTATTGCGGTATGTCTGGAAGACAAATCGAAAAGAACAGTCATAAGCCCAAATTTGGTCTAATCACACATATTCAAAGTCATGCTTCTGGTCCTTAAGTGTTGACCAATTTTGCGGGTACGTTACGAACCATTTGGTGATTCCGAGTTTGAAACCATCTGACCTCCCTCGCTTTGCTTGCGGAGACTCAAGCTCGACGCTCTAACGAAGGAATACATCCACCAGCCTCTTGAATTTCAATATGTTGTTGTCGATACAAACGAATGGGCTTACAAGCTAGAAGATAAGGCTAGGTCTAGCGAGATATTGGGACAATTACCTCTTTTAAACCCTCTCTAGATAGGTTTTGTCCAGAGTATGCTAAAACTAATCACACAAAGGCTGATCAGTTTTAAAAACGTTTTTGTCGAGTAGACAACACTTGCTTACCAAGTACCGCCCCTCTAAGAACCTACGTGCAACTTTCACTGCATACGACTCAAGCCTCCACTAAGGTATCATTTGATACCCAACAACTTATAAAGCAAGCAGGACAGGCTCTTTCCAAGAGTTACGAGCTAGCCTTTGGGTTTTCTCTTCGCCAAGTATTCTTGGTATTGAGGGGCAAAAGGGGTCGCAACACTCCTGATTTTCACGTGTCGCTCGATGGGCACTTTCGCTATTTGGGACAGATTGAAGTGACAGTCCATGTTCATGATTGTCTGCCAACCGTGAAATTACCCCTAGCCTTTAAGATTCTCATAAAGCGGTGAACAACGCTTCATACGACTTCAGGTCGTACGGACATAAATGATTTACAACCACTGCACTAAACCGCTTCATCAGATTAGAAAGAGTATCTTGAAACCTTAAACGATTGTTATGCCTTTGTTTGTTCATACGCTAAAGTTAGAGGTGTAAAAAAGCCGATTCAACTGTGTTAGTTTGAATCGGCTTAAAGAATTGATGAGCAAGAGCATGTTCGATTATGCAACTGCTTTGGCCTTCTCAATTGTTGAGTTTTGAGACTCTGAAGCAGCGACGATCACTCTTTTATAAACTTTTTTCTTTTCACTTGAAGATGTACGCTTCACAAAATTTGACAATGGTGATGAAGCAACCTTCTTACTGCTAAAATTAAACATAAAGCCTCCTATCAACCTTTAAATGCCCACAATTTTTTTTACTTCTTCTAAAGTATAATTCGGTTTCAGATAAGGTTTCAAGCTACTAACGTTACTATGATAAGTTCTAGTGCTGCCATCATTATCTTTCATCAACAAGTCGACTTGGATCTTTTTACCGAATTTTTCCTTCAACGCCTCTATAACTGACTGAGAACCAAAGAATTGTTCTACGAAGTGTTCAGGGAGAATTTTTCTACCTTCAACTTTTTCTCTCGCGTTAACAAATTCCCATGCCAGTTCAGGACGTTGATAAACAAATATTATCAGTACATCTCTGTCTTTGTCTAAAGATCTTTGAATGTTTTTTTCCGCTACATGGTAGCTTGATAACGTTCCGTCTAATAAGAAACTCTGACCATTCTTAAAGATATAGTCCATTGAACGTTCAACAAGAATAACAACTGCACGCTGAAATAAGTATGAATTCGAACCATCGTAATCTTCAAATTCAATGCGCAAGTCATCAGGATCTAGGCGAAGAACTTGCACATGACCATCAGAGATGGAAGCAACTAATTCTTTAGATGACTCTGTTTTCCCTGCCCCTGGAGAACCACTCATAAAGACAGATACAGGAGCCTCTTCTGGAAGGTAGACTGCTTTATCAGTAAGCCTTCGGCAAATCTTAGTCCTGTTTTTCTTGGCAAAGATGACTGCCCTGTCCCTGATTGTAAGTTCTTCGTCATTAAGATCCAAAATGACCATCTCATAATTATTATGTTTCGCACATTATACACAATAATTAACGCCTAAAGGCATAACTTGCTCTACCACAAGTGCGTTTCAATACATCTAAAAATTCATGTGAAATATAAGCAAAGCTAGGAACCAACCATGAGCTAAATTTGGCTAACTTAGGGGCGACAAACATATAGAAGAGCAAAAAATCTAAGAAAGTGCCACTGGTAAAAATTCGACCTGAGAAGCTTTTGGACATCTTTGTGTTAGGGAATTTGCTAAATTAGAGCAGTGTGGATAACTTTTGGTATCGAAAAACACACTATCGTGTCTATGCAATTCTAACCAAGCCTGATGATACATGAGGTTCGTCTGCGTCCTAAATAAATTCAATACAAAATTATTCTCAGATAATTAATGCACAAACATGCTCACTGTATATATCAACAGAAGGCATTTCCTACGGCCTAGGGTTAGCAGACGCTAACAAGAAAGATCCCTCTTTGGAATTATCGTTCATTTTATCCTTTGCAAGCTATTGAAAAATACCGCCCATACCCATATCTTGTGTTTAGTTGCTATTTAAGTGTCAATATATGGAATGGATACTATAAGTGCAGATGGCATTTATAAAGCACTCCAGTAACATCAGATTAAAGGAAAAGAAATGAGCGATAACCTCCTTCCCTCAAATGCAGTCCGAGTCTTGAGCCTCAATGGCGGGGGCGTCCGAGGCCTTTTTACTATTAGCGTGTTAGCTGAATTAGAGCGAATCCTTGAAGATTCTTCAAACGAGAAGACGATTAAGATTGGTGACTACTTTGATCTGATTACAGGTACATCCATAGGAGGACTTCTCGCTTTAGGGTTGGCCGAGGGGAAATCTGCACGAGAGCTAAAAAACGTTTTTTATAGTAAAAGCGATAAGATATTTCCTCAGCATAAATGGTTCAATAATCTACTAAAAACAATCAAGAAAGCGTTTGGTGCCACTTATAAAACTGGGCCACTGAAAGAAGCCATTATTGAAATGATTGGGGAAAGCACAACATTTAACGATCTTGATAGGCGTGTAATGATCCCTACTGTCAACTTATCAACGGGGCGTCCTCAGTTTTTTAAGACACCACATAACCCAGATTTCACTCGTGATGGGCCTTTGAAGTTGGTGGATGCTGCTCTAGCCACGTCTGCTGCACCTACTTATTTCGAACCATATTTTTGCGAAGATCTTAAAGCGTACTTTGTTGATGGGGGGTTAGTTGCTAACAATCCTAGCTTTGTAGGGTTGCATGAGGTTTTTGGTGATATGAAAAGTGATTTTCCAGATGCTTCATACTCAGATATCCATGTTCTGAATGTTGGGACTATGGGTGAAGAATATGCACTTAGTCCGAAGCTATTGAGAGCAAAAAAGGGTTACCTAGGGATGTGGGGGTTAGGAGAGCGATTAGTTCTTACTACTATGACCGCTAATCAGATTTTACATCAGTTTATGCTATCAAGAGAGTTGAGTGTGCACGGTGCCATTGGCAATTATATTAGCTTAGATAGCCGAGTCCCAAATGAAGCAGCAGGAGATATTACACTTGATAACTCTAGTATTGAAGCGCTAGACAATTTGGCTTCTAGAGGCAAGCAGTTGGCAAATGAAGAGTTTGCAAAAGATAAACGGCTAGAATTGATTTTTTCTAAACCAGCTGAAACATTTAAATCTAAAGCGAGGGCTGATACCTCAAACGAAAAAGGAACATTAGCATGAATTGGAATCTACACCATTACTACACTAATCGAACAGACGGTTTAATGGGTAAACTTCTTCTCAATAAAGAAGAAGATGAAAAGCTTTTGTATCTTCGTAATACTGTCCGGAAGCGCATTACAAGTGTCTTTGAGGAAGTTGGGGCTATAGCCAAAGAGCAGGCTGCGTTTAGCCAAAATAGTGACTATCTGTACACTCGTCTACTAAAGACAAATCTTCAATATCTTACCCAACAAAAAATCATTGAAGCAAGCAGTTTGTTGAGCCAAATGGACAGAGATACCTTAAAGGAGCTTTCAATCTTAAAGCCTAGATTTTGGACTCAGGGAAGCTTCAAATACAAAACTTTAAACCGCCCTTTTCACCTAGGCCAAGAAATGGACATTGATGATGGAACCTATCTTCCAATGACTTTCTTTGAGTCTGAACCAAAGATTGGTCACCAACTCTTAACTCTTCTGGTTGATGCTTCCCTTAAATCACTCGTTGAAGAAAATATTGGCTGGGAGTTCGATAGCAAACGAACTTGTGCTCGTATAAAAATCCCTCAAGAGCGAACACACATTGATGTGCCAATGTATGCAATCCCAAAAGAACAGTTCTTGCAAAAAGAAACAGCCATGCTCAAGGCGTTAAATAATCGTACTATGTATGAGTCAGCGGGGATGGAAGCATATGGCTTTATACAAGATTCAGCTGATGACCTAGAGTATGAAAAGTTAGACTCTGAAAATGTAAACCTTGCTCTTAGAGATGGAGAACCTGGTAGTCCTAAGTGGATGAATAGTGACCCGAAGATTGTTGAAGATTGGTTTGAAGGCGAGTGCCGCCGTATAGGCAAACATTTGCGAAAAATATGCAGGTATATGAAAGCTTGGCGTGATGCACAATGGCAAGTTGGTGGTCCATCGTCCATCAGTTTGATGGCTGCAACGGTTGAAGTTTTGCAGCAACACTCTGTTGAGGCTCAAGATATGGGAGAGACAATGAAGGTTGTTGCTGACAACTTATACCAAGAGTTTCTTAAAGGGGTTGAAAGTCCAGATGACACTGATGAAAGACCATTGTTTCCGCCAGAAAGTCAGCATACCAATAGAGAGCGAGATATTGTTGGTAAGTTGAGGTTATTACCTGAACAACTACGAGAAGCAGAAAGAGCTGAATCAAAAAGTGATGCTCTATCTAAATTGTCTTTAGTTTTCGGAGAGCGAGTTTTTGACAGAGAGCTTATTAAGCATAAGGCTGCCGCTCCTGCATATAGTCAGGAACCAACTAAAGCAAACTCTTCTACACAAATCAGTTCTTCAATGGTGAGTGGATAAACATCGTGAGTATTACTCATCAGGCTCTACTTAAGCTTGGTTATAGTTACAGACCTATAAACCGTTTAAGAAAAGAATCCTTTTTACAGAAACACTCCATTTTAGGTGGGGTTTATATAAAAAGATACGATACAAAGTATGGTGCGTTTGAAGTTGCAATGATACAAGCGAGTGACCCGCATATTGAGCTTCCAACTGTCTTTGTAATTGAGATGCCGCTAGCTCTCCAAGGGCGGCTAATCCCTCATATATCTCATGAAGGCTACCTGTGTTACGTCGAACAAATGGAAGCTGACTGGAATCCGAATAACTTAGTTGAACTATATAAAACTGTAGATCTTCAGATAAAGACAACACTAGATATTGCAGTAAATGCTATGAACAATGAAGTCAAGGGAGACGAGGAGCTTGATAATGAATTTGTATCTTACTGGTCTTCTACTGCCGAATTATATTCACTCAGCGAACTTCGAAGACACTCCAGCTACACATCCGTGTTAGCAAGAGCGACAGGTAAAGAAAAGCTACGGTCAAGTGAGTATATTACCGTAGAGGTTGATAAAAAAGAGCATGACTTACAGAGCAATCAGTACTTACAAAGCTGGCTAAATCAAAGAGGCTTAGAGTTGGTTCGTCCTGAGAGCCCTTCGATAAAAACTCATTATGTCTGGGTTCGTCCAAGTCGGTTATCCGGTGTAGAGTGGCCGCCTCAAGATCTTAAAGAGGTGCTATCTTGGCTTGAACTAGTTGATTTCAGCGCAAGAGATCATCTTGTTCGATGCCTATCTAACTCAAAAGCAAAAAGAAATATTGTAGTGCTTGATATTGAGAAGCAAGATCCGGTTTCCCTTTATCTAGAGATAGATGTCAATAGTATTGAGTGCCAGTTTAGTTCGCGGAAAACCCGAAGAAAGAGGAAGCAAACGTCTTTCAAAAATCTGATCGGAATTATGTCTAGAAAAGGTTTTTGCTCCAAGCTCGCTCGGTTATCAATTACTAAAGCGGATAAATCCGCCATATTAAGCCGTAATCAACAGAGGGAGTTTGAGTTAAGCTCAAAAAGCATTGCTCTAATTGGGTGCGGTACAATAGGGGGATATTTAGCAGAGTTGCTCGTTCGAAACGGAGCTGGCTTAGATGCGAAATGCTTACATCTCTACGATAGAGATACTCTAAAGCCTCATAACTTTTCTCGGCATACACTTTCTGTATCAGACTTTGGGAGCAATAAAGCCTCAGCTTTGGCTAAAAAGCTTAAGAACTCAACACACTTAGCTAAAAATATTTCTGGATTTGATAATAATTTTCCTATCAATGAAGGAACGCTTAGTAAGTACGATATTGTTATTGATGCAACTGGTCGTCCCCCTATATCAAAGAGGCTAGCATTTGTTGTTCGTCAGATATCAGTCAAACGGCCTACTATCGTTCATGTGTTCAATGATGGTAATGGTAGAGCAGCTAAGGTTTTAGTTGATGACAGTCTGAGTTGCTATGGGTGTATGACGGTTGATAAGAGCATCCATCAAGACCATATCGACATGCGCTTTAAAGACCTAGACCTGTCTAAAGAAAAAAAAGTCAGCTGTGGAAATACTTATACAGTTTATGACGCTGGAGTAAGCCAGATTTCTGCAGCTATGGCGTTGGAGGCCGTACTAAATACTCTTAATGCAAGCACGCCTTGGACTTACAGTGAGTTTATCTTAGACCCTCGCCATCGTACCGGAAAGAGAAAGGTACTGCAGCCTCAAATGCAATGCGTGGTATGCAATGAAGTTTGAGAGAGAGCTTACGTATCAAGATAGCAATGGACACCTCGTCATAATTACTGAACATGTTTTAGCCGTTCTAGAAAAATATAGACAAACTGAAATGCAAGATACTGAAGCAGCAGGTGTGCTACTTGGTGAAGAAAGAGGCCAGCATATAGTTATTACTGATCTGTCTAAGCCCGGATTTGGTGATCTTAGACAGAGAAACCTAGTGGATAGGCGAGGTAAACACCATCAACAGAAAGTAGATAATTGTTTCCAGTTGTCTGGGGGAACGGTTAATTATATCGGAGAGTGGCATACTCACCCCGAGGACTTCCCTCAACCATCGCAACAAGATAAGTCATCATGGTCAGCACACCTCAAAGGCGGAGCAACTAAGATAGTTCTCATTGTCGGGATAAAAGATTTTTGGATCGGAAAGATGAAAGGGACTAGATTATCAAAACTTTCCTCTCGCAGGTAATCGAATTAGTTTTGTTTATAGATCTTAGAAGGTACTGAAACTTGGATTGGGGCATTTTCGAGCTATAAAATGCCACGGGTAAAAATTCAATCTGAGAAGTTTTTGGACAAAAGCGTGCCAGTACCCCATCTAAATTAGCAATACATGAATAACTAAAAGTATGGAAAATAACTTAAGTTTGTATCCATTATTGACTGATACGAATCATTTTCAGACATTCAAGTCGGTTATACAGCAACAGCACAAAAGAACTCAAAACACTTCTATCAAAAAGTCTATAAATCATAGAGGTAGAACTTGAGTTCATAACCATTGCCACTTGGCCATTGTTCCTTAACTAGTTTCCAACGATGTTTACCATTAGCCATAGATAAAGGCAGTTTAGAGTGATCTTTAACTGCTTCTGCAATTTCTGTCGGTAGTTCCAGTCCAGTGCTTTTTAGTGACAGAGTTTTTGCCGAAGAAACTAGTTTATCAAATGACCTTTTAGTGTTGTTAGGAGCATTCATATTCAGCACTAACCAAGCCTGACCTTTCTGGTAATAGTATGCGATGTTGTTAGGCGCTCCAGATGAGCCAACAATATTTGCGTCAATATTTAAATAATCGGAGCTACAAGATTTATACTCTTTGTTCCAAGCCCTTGTGCTTAATTTATCGTCAGACAAAAAGTCACATTCTTCTGGTCGAGAATCTGAGCCAGAGCCAGAAAATATACCGACCAAAAATAACACCCCTAACACCGACCAAACCACATTTTTCTTCGATTTTCTTTTTAACAGAAGTACTGTTGAGATCGGGTTGTTGCCAAGTTTCACGAAACTATCATAGATAGCCAAGTAAGTTTTTTCTTTCATAGTAGCAACGAAAGATTGAGTAGAACCTAACTCAAAAGTTACGTAATACTTCTTTCCTATTACCTCATTCTTTTGAAGCTTAACAACGTCTTGTATAGGTATTTCTTGTACGTTGTAAGTCCCTGTAGTGAGTTTATTATCTTCGAAAGTCCAAAGGCCTAGCTCTATGTCACCCTTTTCAACTGTTATCGTTTTCATTTGCTCGAATAAATCCTTTTTGCCGAGGTGTTGAATTGCCACCAAATCCATAGACACTTTGTGGCATAAGAAAAAATAGGTCAAATAACCTCATATAGAAATGAGAAACGGAACAGATCTAGCTTAGAATAGGGCAATTTTTTGTAAGCCATGAACCCCGCTGAGAAGTCTCTGGACAGAAACAATTTAGGGGTATTGCACAAAACCGTTTCTGTCAGATTAGAAAAAGTATCTTTAAACCTTAAATGCTAGTTAGGCATTTTTTACCCAGTCATGCAGAATTTTAAATGAGTCGTTCTTTGCTGCTAGTTCATTTAAATCTAGCTGTTCGACCTGTTTCGATAAAAATTCTCGCATATTGTCACCACGGCGCACCCTACGTAAGTCCTCACGTTTTACGCCAAGCCAAGATTCAATAGCTGGATCAGGTATTGCGTACTCCCAATTTGATAACTCGACACCACGTTTTAGCATATCTCTTGTACCAGAAAAGTCGTCATCTGAATCTGTGACAATAAGCACAGGTGAGCTTGTGCCAATATTTACTGTCGCATTTGCAACTCTAGGAATTGTCATTTTACCCATAGCTACAACTATATTGACCTTTTTAGCTAATCCATTTTCTCGCAAGATTCTGGTAGCTAATAGCGAAATAATTTCACGGTCGGTGGAACCTTCACAGATAACAACCAAATCTGATTGACCTTCAAAGTTTGCATCTTGTCTAACTAAACTCGATGACATATTGTCATAAGTAAATGCCTCAATGATTATTTGTCCATCTTTGGTAGCTTGCTCGTAGTTGGTCGAGTGGTACACCACCCCCTGTTCCGCTGCAATTCGTAACTTAGACTTAAGAACATTTTTGAATGTGCTGTTGCCAATCAACGCAGCATCAATATCCTCTTTACCAAACAATATAACATTGAGAGATTTACCTAAAGTGAGAGCATCAACGGCGTCTTTCGAGTAGCCAGACATTGAAATGAAGACTCCAATTGTCCCCAGCAGCTTACCATCGACTTTACCTTTGAACTGATAGATCGATGAGGCAGGAAGCTCATTTGAATGCCACTTTGCTTCAAGCAAGAAGACGCTACCATCAAGGAAAAATGATCCGTCAATCTGTTCCCCATCGGCTTTATAACTAGAACGTGGGTCCATTCCCTCACTATTTAAGCAATTTTTGAGAATTTCTTCAAAAGCATACCCTCGTTGTCTAAACCAAGTTGAAGATGCTCCCTCTGGTGGTTCAAGCCACTTTTTGTATTCTTCTTTATAATTCATTTCACCAAGTCTTATTTATTTCATCTTAATGCCTAATGCTACTCAGACGTATAAAAGTATCTCTTTATTCAGTGTGAGCAAAACCAAGTCAGTCATGATAGACGAAACCGAGTGCTCCAATGGAATCTCTCACCACACCCATGTCAGAATCAGAGAGTAGGTCATGATCCAAGGCCAGTATCAATCTCTTCTTTGCCCGCGTAAGAGCTACATAAACCTTCTTCCACTCTTTGTTAAAATAATTAGCTCTACTGAGGTTATTTTTAGTTAGATATTTCAGTAGGTTAGGACTAATAATAACAACACAAGTATCGGCATCCAGCCCTTTAACCGAGTCAATGCTTTGTACTCTAAACTGAACGTTGTCTTCTGTACATTTAGCGCATAGTTCATATAGCTGAGCAAAGTGATAATTCTCTAGTGTCAACGAATGTCTAGCTTTTAGCTTGTTTACTGCTCTTTTAGCATTATCTTTAGCTACATCATCCATAAAGTCAGCAAAAGCTGCTTTCACAAACAATGTCTTGTCTTTCTTGTGGTTAGACTCACGAATCATCTCCTCGATCTCTCGGGGGAAAGAATATCGATGCTTAGATGATGTTGAATACCGACCAGTTTTTTTGTCGATACAAACTATTTGTTTAGTGTCTATGTAGCTATTGAGTAGATCGTCGTACTTAGCGTCGGTTGACTCTATATACATTAACTCACCGACAACCTCCGATAGCGACTCTTGTTGCTGATCTTCATAGCAAAAACCGTTAGAGATGGCTAGTATCTCGGTAGGTACACGTCTAGTATGGTTGTTGATCTCAAGTATGGTTGCATATTCTTGTGCTGTTACTTTCTCAATAAAACTATCGAGTGCTTTGGGGTACTTGATTGCTTGTTTCGGGTCTCCGATCATGTATACGTCAATACCGTTACTGCCGAGTACCTCGAATATTCGCAGTGCGTCACCATCTAGGTCTTGAACTTCATCAATGAATATTTTATCAAAACAGTTTTCAAGAATAGCCAAGAGTCGTTGAACCTTGGCTTTCTTAGATCTGTTGCTGTGTTTGCTTACGGTCTCATCAACAATTTGTTTAGCGATGTTATAGACGTTCTCTGCGTGAATGACATTTCGCTCTCTTAAGTGTTTGAATAAACGAGCTTTATATTTAGGATTCCCAACAGACATAATTGATGCATCGTTATATACATCACCGAGTGTAAATGATGAAAACGGATAGATAATTTCATTCAGCAAGAAGCTATGTACTGTTTGTATACAGAGATTTGGCGGGATAAAGCCATGCTGTTTGATAACCTCTTGCTCGATCTTTGCTGTTGCTGTGTTTGTGTACGTTAGTGCAAACGTCTTCTTGTGACTGGTACAGGCTTTGATGTGCTTTATCAAAGCTTCTGCTAAGCCATAAGTTTTTCCAGCTCCAGCCCCAGCAATTTGCACTTCAATCATGATACTGCCTCAATGACTTGTGCAATATGAGGTGGTAGCTCAATATCAATTGGGTCTTCTTCACGGACCATTGCATCACACACATCTAGCATTCTAGCTGCTTTACCCTTGATCATGTGATCTGATACTTCTTTAATATCTTCCGTCATACCGAACAAACCATTTAGTAAAGACAAGTTGTCGTCTGTTTCTACTAAATCAATTTCTAGAGTGTAGTTGGTGGTTGTTCTTACAGTGATGTTGGTATGAGCTGCGTCATAAGCATCATGTTTTGCTTTCGTTGCATCTGAATTGTCATAGTCACGGATAACACCGATTTTCTTATTAAGATTATCTTTGTTTAATGCTAGCCAAATATTTAAGAAGTTGGTGTAACCGCGTTGCCCAATAGCTATGAGTTCTAGGTCTTGTAGACCAGCTTTTTTAGACAGATATGTACTAATTAGCATTTCTTCGGTCGTACCTTCGACCAGAATCACTTTGTTTGCGAACAACAGCTTCAGTATGTCGAAGTTAGGTCGTTTTCTTAGATAATCAACTAATTTAGGTGAAGCGTCTGATAGGCTAATAGCTTTATCTCCAGTAAATGCTAATACATTAGAGATTTGTAGCTTGTTGATGATCGTAGGGTTATGAGTCGAGATTATGGTTTGTACCAGCGAGCCGCTGTTATTTGAACTTTTCTCGACGAAGTCTCTTACTAAACGCAGATTGTTAACGCTTAAGTGCGCTTCAGGCTCTTCAATACAACATAGGTTGAATGTATCGCCGCACGACTTGTAGTAAGCAAACAGAATGAATATGTAAATAAGGTTTCTTTGTCCCAAGCCTTTTTGGTACAGAAACTCGTCGCCATATTTGAGCGTGATGTTCGATAAAATATTCTTCAAGTTAGGCAGATTAGGAGTGCATTCTAGTTTTTTGATAATGTCATCGTAGTTATCAAAGTCTGGGTTAGTACTAATGACTTTGTCGAATGTCTCTGTGTCTTCGATTGCGGTAAAGAACTCAGAGTAAGCAGTATTGATCTGACTTTTGCCATCATCATCGAGTGTGTTCATAAGCAGCTTTGTGAAGATGCTGTTAGATTTCATTGAACTGCTTTCTGAGAAATCATCTCGCTCAGCGTTGATACTATGAATGCTTACGTGTTTGAGGTCGCTAAAGGCGATAGTTTTTTCGTTGTTTACCGATACGATTTGATAATCATATAGCTCGACGGGTAAGGTAAACCAGTTCACATCGTCGATAGTCTTACCTTCAAGCGACTTTTTTACTACTTCAAGTAAGTCCGCGTCGTCTTTAGGCTTAAAGTCATATCTAATTTTATAAGTTTCGCCATCACCATCAGATACTACCCATTTAGATAACAATGCAGTCTCATAGCTATCTTTGGGATCAGCGAACTCTACAGTCACTGATACTTTTGGAATTTTCAGGAGCTGGTTTGGTGTAGGTTCTTCGCTGATTACTGAAGCAAAGAACTCTATAACTGAGTCCTTGTTGATATCAGAAATGCTTAAACGCTTTTGATTGAAATCTATCTGATTGCCACTTAGGGGTAACGAAAGTGCGGTGAAGAAGTTTGTCTTGCCCGTGTCGTTTTCTCCGATAACAACAGTTAGCTTTTGTAACTGAGCCTCAAAAGATCGAAAGCTGCGGTAGTTATTAATCGTTACCTTTTTGATGTACATAAGAATTATCCTATAAAGCATACAAGCGCATATGCCACTAATGTACTACAAAAGATCGAATTCAAATAAGTGTTTTACCGTCATAATTACAGCATCTATGATTAGCCTCACATGCCCTCGAACATTAGAAAAACATATCGAAAGACTATAGGTGTGATTTAAGTATTCAACTCACAATGGGGCAAAAGTGTGTTGCCGTGCTCGGCTCTAGCATTGTGATCACCAAGCGATTCTGTCGAACCTTAACCTTGGCACTCGTAATACACCTCCTTTGCAGCCTGTCACCTTATTTCTGATTTCATTCTACCGACCAAAAGCGCCGCACTCAGTGTGGGCGCTTTTTTTTTGTTTTCCTTCACAAGGAGTTTTTCTATGTCTACAACTCGTGGTGGTCAAATCACTTTTCACAACATCCGTATGTGGTGGCAAGTGAACGTGACCACAATCAAGTACCTCAATATCTTCGCGGCCTTGCTAGGGCTCCTCACCACCTACTTCATCACCTCGACTAACACATTCACGGGTGCCTACTACTACAGTCTATTTCAGCTTTTCAACAAGTTAGGTTTTAGCTTAGAGCGCAACGTGGTGGTCGAATGGGAAGAGCAACGCTACAGCAGCACCCTTGGCCAACAACTGCAAAACCCCATCTTGTCACAGTGCTACCAAGAATTGCTGCAAGCCCTGTTTGTTGGCCTACTGGTCTATGTGGCCGCTTCCACCGTGCTGTTTGTGATGATTAACCACTGGTTTAAGAGAAAAGGGCAGAAGCAGAGCGAAGATAATCACATTCGAGGCTTTCAATTGGCTGAGCCTAAAGCCGTCACCGCAGAGCTAAAAAAGAAGAAAAAACTCTCCCCTTTTGCGCTCGATGGTCACAAGCTTTTTGTTGATGGATTTGAAGTCAAACACCTGATGATTGACGGCACTACGGGGGCAGGTAAATCCGTTGCAATTCGCAAGCTCTTACGTTGGATACGGGCGCGAGGCGATAAAGCCATCATCTACGACAAAGGCTGCGATTTTGTCAGTAAGTTCTATGACCCGCATAAAGACGTGATTTTGAATCCCTTCGATGAGCGTTGCGCTGCATGGGATATTTGGAGTGATGCCAAAGAAGCCCCGGACTTTGAATCGCTCGCGGCCGCGCTTATTCCGCAACACGGCGAAGGCGACCCGTTTTGGGTGGATTCCGCACGAACCATTTTCGCAGCAACCACCTATCAAATGATGATCGATGACAAACACAAATGTACCATTGAAAATTTGCTGCACATTATCTTAACATCTGAGCTTTCAACGTTAGGTGAACACTTAAAAGACACCGAAGCCAGCTCCCTAGTCTCGAAAAGTATTGAGAAGACGGCTATCTCCATCAAATCGGTTCTGGCGACTTACATTAAATCCTTACGTTACTTACATGGTTTGGATGAAAAAGACGCCCAAGGCCACCGTAAACGGGCGCCATTTTCGATCACTGATTGGGTACAAGACGAATCACAACAAGGGTTTCTGTTCCTATCCAGTAATGCAAGACAACACACCGCCCTCAGACCACTGATCTCGATGTGGCTTGCGATTGCCTCCAACGCCATTCTAGGAATGGAGCCCGATGACGACCGCCGAATTTGGGTGATCATCGATGAAATGCCTACGTTACATAAACTGCCTGAGCTCACGCACATTATTTCTGAAGTGCGTAAATTTGGGGGGTGTTATTTACTGGGGTTGCAATCTTACGCTCAATTAGAAACCACTTATGGGCGTAACGCGGCCAGAGTCATTTTTGATTTGCTCAACACGCGCTTTTTCTTCCGTGCCCCTTCAAAAGCGATGGCCGCCATTTCCTCGGAGGACCTTGGTGATCAAGAAATCGATATCTCACGAGAAAATATCTCTTACGGTGCGAACGCACTGCGTGACGGTGTCTCACTCGGCCATCAAAACAAAACGCGCCCGGTGGTTTCTCCAGCGGAAATCCAAGGTTTGGATGATTTAGAGTGTTACTTGCGAACGCCTAACTCCATGCTCATCACGAAACTGCAACTGAAATACGATCGCATGAGCAATCTCCAACCCTCCTTCATCAAACGCAGCATACTCGGAGGGAAAGCAATGGAGAGTATCGATCAAGCCTTAATTTTTCATGAATTAATTGCTTTGCATGAACTCGATGAAACCCAAAGAAACCGATTACTTGCCATCCAGCAAAGTACCTATGAAAACGAAGAAGAGCAGCAGCAAACCAGAGCCCGTCAAAAACAAACTCTTGCCAAAGCCTCGAAAAAGAAAAACCCGACCAATAAC
The DNA here is from genome assembly GCF_041467535.1 of Vibrio sp. 10N.247.311.47. NCBI lineage: Bacteria > Pseudomonadati > Pseudomonadota > Gammaproteobacteria > Vibrionales > Vibrionaceae > Vibrio > Vibrio sp. 10N.247.311.47. Next base: position 7,379 of record NZ_JBFSUR010000004.1, on the reverse strand, counting down.
GCAACCCAAAACCAACAGCTCGCAGAAGACACACAAAATGCACTTCAGCGAGAAACCGAAGAGGCATCCATAACACAAATAGAACAGGGCGAGATGTACGATTAACCACACGAAATACAACATCAATGCTCACTGAGAGCAAAAACAATTTAGCCCTCCCCTGTAACAAGCCCGGCCCCCTCCATTCGCATCAACACCGTCGCTAACCCATTCGCACGGAATCCAAATCACCGGCATTTCGCTGACGTGGCAGCTTTGCTGCGCCCCAACAAAAGGAGAACACCTTATGATGTCTATTAGCCCTCTTAAATCCGCCTCTGGCGCCGCCAAGTATTACTTGAACGAAGAAAACACACCAAATACCTTTGATACGTCACTCGAGAAAGACAGTAACGACAACTACTACCTCAAAGAAAGCAGTACCAATGAAAACACTTTTTGGCACGGTCAGTTAGCCAAAGAAGCAGGTCTAATCGGTAAACCGGTTAACCAAAAAACGTTAGAGTCCGTTTTATCTGGACACCTAGGCAATGAAACCATCAAAGGTAAACGGGGCGACCATAAATGTGGTTTTGACCTGACTTTTTCAGCACCAAAAAGATTAAGCACGCTCGCACTCGTTGGCGGGGATACTCGCCTTATTGATGCACATAATGACGCGGTCAAATTTGCTCTATCTCAATTAGAGACAGACGCAGCACAAGCCGTCTCGATTAACAAAGAAGGGGAGCGTGAGTTTAACAATACCGAAAACATGGCCTTTGCGGTCGTCCGCCACAAAACCAGTCGTGAAAACGATCCACAACTCCATTCCCATGCCTTGACGGCAAACATGACCCGCGACAAAGAAGGGCAACTGCGTACACTCGCCTCTTCTCTCAAACAAAAAGGCGGCGTCATCAATGGGACAGGCGAGCGCATTTACAACTTCCAAAAATACTACGGTATTTTGTACCAGAGCCAATTGGCTAAAGAAGTTATAGAGTTAGGCTATACAACGCGAGCCCTCGGCAATGGTCAATTTGATGTTGAAGGCGTTCCTCAAGTATTAATCGACACCTTCTCCACTCGCTCACAACAAATAGAACAACAAACCTTAGACTTAGGCTTTGAATCCCGCGCGGCAAAAGACGTAGCCAACCTTGATACGCGCAAGTCCAAAACCTACGAAAGTGAGGCAACGCTCAATGCTCATTGGCAACAAACGGTGCGCAACGCAGGCCATAAGCCCGAAGAACTGGTTAAAAACGCCCTGGGGATCACTCCACAAGAACAGAACCCTGAAGAAATCGCTAAAGACGCGTTTGGTCGCGCCGTTGAACACTTAGGGCAATACAACACAGCATTAAAACTGGAAAAGATTATAGAATTAGCCGCGGCCGAGTTTACCAAAGGCGGCGTACAAGCCAATGCGATTGACCTTAAAATGGTCGCTGACCAATGGGTGAAAAACGGTGCTCTCATCCCTCTTTCAGAAAAAGGTCAATACACCACTCAAGCCATGCTGAAAACCGAACAAGCGTTAATGGCGGCCAGCAAAGGGCGTACGCGCCATATGCGCACGCCAGTCAATGACGCTACGTTAGATAAATTAAACCTCACTCAAGGCAACCGCCAAAAGGTGGCGGACATTTACCAGTCCACCAAGCAGTTTCATGTGGTTAATGTGTTTGGCAACAGTGAGCAAATCGCGCAAAACCTCTTGAACGTCGGCAACCATGTCGGTAAACGTGTCCACTTAGTGTCACAAAACGCCAAAGACAAACACCGTCATAGCCAAACCATCCAACGTGAAAGTCATACGGTCGCCACCTGGATAAAACACCGATTTCAAGAAGAGCAGCGCCACTCTGTCCATAGTTTGTTGCACTCAGACGTCCCTATGACCAACAAAGACATCCTTCTTGTCGACAGCGCCCACAAAATGAGCGCCAATGAGTTGATGGCTTTAAACGCAAAAGCTAAGGGATCGGGTAGCAAAGTCATCTTGCTGAACAACACGTCCAGTCGCCAAGGTTTTAAATCTTATAACGCGATCGAGCTTTATCGCAGAGGCAACGTCGTCTCGCACTCTTGGGTAGACAGCAAACAGAAAGACAGTAAGGTTACCTTGCACAACAGCGATACACGCACCCTCGCTAGAGCGTATACCCACTTACCAAACAAAGAAGACACACAAGTGCTGGCGACTTCTCACCTTGAACAACGACGATTGACGGACGCGATCCGGTCCTCTCTGCAGAACGAGGGTCAACTTGCCCGCAGCGGTATCACCTTGTTCACTCAGCAGCCTCATTATTTGTCTAAGCCCCAACAGGAGTTAGCGCAACATTACAAGCCAGGTATGACCCTTCGCCATTGGGAAGACGGACAACCTCAAGAGTTAGTGGTTTCAACCTCGGATAAGGCAAACAATCGACTCCATGTCCTGAGCAAAACCGATGGACAAGAATACACCCTCGATCCCGCTTCCGCCGGATTCAAAGCCCTCAACATGCAGATCTTTAAACCTGACTCGCTGCAAGTTAACCAAGGTGAACGCCTCATGACCACAGGTAAGCACTTTCCATCTGAGTTGAACGCCAATGAGCGTTACGTAGTCACGGATATTTCTAAAGAAACCCTAACGTTAACGGACACACAGGGCGAATCGAACACCATCCCCGTTGAAGCCCTGAAAGACGCACCACTACAATACGACTATGTCCATACCGCCAGTCATATCGAACCAAGGGCGCACACCCTCCTTTCAGGCAAAGCCTTTACGCTCTCGAAAGCGCTCTTTCACGAGCTGACCGAGAAAAGCGCGCGCATCGATGTGTTTACCGACAACCCCGATAAAGCCCAGGCCGCGCTTGAGAAAAGCGAAGTGAAGCTTTCTGCCATCGAGCGAGTCATGCAGACTCAAAACGTCAACGACCGCTACCTCTCTGAAACCACCGCCGCCACAGTCAAAAGCGACATCCAGCAAGCCCTCACTCTCTTAAACAAAGAGCACAATTCACCACTGCAAGAGAAAGCGTTGAACTTTGCCCTGGGTCATCTTTCTGAAAAAGAAGCGGCGTTTACACAAAAAGAGTTAGTCGTCGAAGCGATCCGTTACGCTTTTGAAGAGGCCAATCAACCGATAATCAAAGAGCAAATTGAAACAGAGCTCGCCAAACGCAGTGACGTCCTCTCTGCCGAATACAGCGATGGTACACGCTGGACCACCCAAGCGGCACTCGATACCGAAAAACACATTTTACGAAACATTGAGCAAGGGAAAAATCAACACAAGCCGTTTGCCACCCACCAACAAGTCAGAAATTATCTCGATGCACAGCCTCTCCTTACCCAAGGACAAAAGGACGGCATCACCCTTATCTCAACGACCAAAGACAGTTTTGTGGCCGTGCAAGGTTTGGCGGGCACCGGTAAATCCACCCTGCTCGAATCCAACCTTGAATTGATTCAACACGCCACCCAAGCCTGTAACCAGGCACCTTCGCAAGTGATCGGCCTAGCGCCCACTCACGCCGCCGTCAGCGAACTGGAAAGCAAAGGGATACAAGCGCAAACGCTGGAAAGCTTACTGACCGACCTAAGACGTGGCATCACCTTACCAGAGGAGCACAAAAACACGCTGTTCTTCCTCGATGAAAGCTCCATGGTCAGCAACCAACAAGCCAAAGAGCTCACCGACCTTGTATTGAAAAGCGGCTCCAAAGCCACCTTGCTTGGGGATAAAGAGCAGCTGCTTTCTCTTAATGCTGGTAAACCGTTTGAATTGAGCATAAGTCAGGGCCGTATCGATACGGCTTACATGACCGACATCGTTCGTCAGAAGAATGAAATACTGCTTGGCGCCGTACACAACATTGTAGATAAGCAGCCAGACAGCGCCCTCGATAAACTCTCTCAGCAAGGCCCTGATACACTCGGTAGCACGCAACATATCGTCTCAACCCTCGATGAGAATGCGAAAGACCAAAGCAAAGCGCAACTCATCGCCACCGAAAAGCTGCCTTACGCGGTGGCGCAGGACTACCTTGCCCGCACGCCCGAGACACGAGAAAACACGCTGATCATCGCTTACACAAATAATGAGCGTGACCACATCACTGAGCACATTCGTGCCGGACTGATGAAAACACAGGAGATAGGCCAAGAAAACATCATCACCACCCGATTACGCTCTACAGGTGATAGCAAAGAAGAGCTGACCACCATGATGCCTTATCAGAAAGGGCTCATTTTAAGCACCAAGCCAGGAGAGTACGACATCATTACCCACGTTGATTCGGAGCACGGTTTGGTGACTCTTCAAGACGTAAATACAGGTAAGACAAAGCCATTTTTACCACGCAACAAAGACCACAAATACACGTCACTCTTCGTTCAATCAGAAAAGCCACTTTCAACCGGGGATAAAATCATGACCCGATTTACCGACAAAGCGCGAGGCATTAAAGCCAATGTGGAATACACCATCAGTCATGCCACCAAAGAAGAAATCACCGCGCTGTCGAAAGAGGGGCAAGCGTTAAGCCTTAATCCAAACCAACTGAAAGACGGCCATTGGGATTACGCTTACACCAGAACCGCAGATATGGCGCAAGGCGCGACGTATCAGAACGTCATTACCACCCTAAAGGGTAAAGGCGCACTGACGAACTTAAGACGCGCTTACATCGATTTAAGCCGGGCGAGTAGTCATGTGAAACTCTTTACTGACAGCCCAAAACAGATGATGAAGAGCTGGTTATCGAAAGAGGTCAATAAACACAGTGCCATTGAAACCATCGAGAACATAGCACCACACAGTACGCCTTACTTTAATGACAAAGCCCTATCTCATGAAGACGTGCGTTATCACAATAGAAACGGAGATTTTGACTACAACCAATTTAAAGAACACATCAGCCAAACGTTACCGAAATACACCGAAAGCTTAGCCATCAACCTCTTGGGGCAACCGAACCCATCTAAATCAGACCGTGATTATCTCACCTTTGGTATTGGAAAATCGGCAATAAAGGTATCGTTAACGGGGGAATATCGAGGGTATTTTAAAGACTATACCACCGGTAAAAAAGGCTCATTAATCAATTTAATGATGATTCATAAGGAAATATATTATAAGGAGGCAATGCAAGAAGCCCACAACATTCTTAATGATCCTGATAAATACCAACTCACCGCCAACCCCAAACATGACCAATTACTGAATACGACGCCAAAACACATGGCACAATTTGAAGAGAGAGCGAAAGAATATATACAAACCAGCCTGCCACTCACAGGCACATTAGCCGAAACTTACCTCAATAAATTGGGGATTGAACACCCTAAGAATGACCATGTTCATTTTCATCAAGCAGTATATTCCTCAGAGGACAAAACATTTCACCCGGCGATGATAACTAACATTCACGATAAAAAAGGAGAAACAAAAGCGATTGAAGTGACTTATTTAGACGGGCAAGGAAATAAAGATCCGGCACTCGACATCAATCCACGGATATTAGGCACGAAATCCAAACAAATAACGCAATTCCATCAAGGCCGTGATTTGCACACCACCATCATCAGTACCTCAATCGAGAATGCTTTTATTATTAATCAAGCGCATCAAGGCCAATACGACATTATCAATGTCAATCATAAGAATGACATTCAGAATATCTCTACCGATGAACTCAGACAGAACATTGTGATTGTACTGAGTCAAGGCAATACTGATTTAAATCCCAACAACATTGAAAAAATCATGGCTAACTTTTCAGGGAGAAATATTCAGTTTGTTTCGCCTGACAATATGCTTGAGGAAATCAAACAGGGTATTGAACAATACCATCAACAAACGCATCAACAAAAAGAGGAATTCGACACACCCACTCAAGACCATGATTCATTAACCAACAAGCAGGACACTGATATTAATCAACACACAAAAGAAATCAAAGATAAAGAGCTTGAACACTTCGACAGCAAAGAACCCTCCCCTCAAAAAACGTTTGATTTTAATCAGGAGCGTGACAACAACAATGACCAATATAATAAACTAGATAGAGAGTTAGAGCGGTAGAAAAAGGGGTGTCCAATGGACTACCCTTTTTTTTTGCCTGCCAGAAACTCATCGACTTTATTATCGATATCAGATTTCACCTGTTGCCTAAAGGGTTTGGATTCTTTTTGTTCTCGGAATAATTTTTCACCATCAAAGGTTTGTCCATGAACCACATCAGTGATCGCAGATGAACCACGAACGACACGATAAATCTCTTCCATCAACGCACGATTCGATGGACTATCATCCTCACTATCATTGAGTTTAATGCGCAGTGCCAACATCAAAAGTTGCCGCGTGGCCTCGGCATCACTTAACGCTTCCTTATCCCTAAACGTCTTAAAATCTTGCGCTAACTTTCCACGTAATGAGCTTTGTAATGGATAAGAACGTGTCATATTGCCCTCCTCAATCCCAATTAAAAGCATTGTTATTCCAATGAAATTTCAATCAATTAATTTTATAAAACACCCATTGAGCCTTGTCAATAAAGGGCTCAATCAACATTTAATGATTTCCAATTAAAATAACATTGAAAACGCTCTCATCGCTTTACATATAAGGGATCAATCAATATTCATTGAAAATATATATTTATCCATTGAAATTTAAGCGGCTAATTAGTGTAATTTTTGAAAATTTTTCCACGTTACTTTAAACGACTATTATATCTTTAAATTCTTGTTTTTATTGTCTTTATGTTTTTAACAGACAACCATTTGCATTGATTTCAATGCGCCGTGGTGTGTGGATGATTCCCAAGTGGTAACAATGACCTCCAATGAGTCTGCATCTAGTTTGTTTTCTTGGGGTGTGTTTTAGGGACGTCGAGCTCAAAAGCCGAACCGTTGGCGATTGAATCTAGGGTGATTGAGACCATTAGGGAAGGAATGTAAAACGGAAAAAGAAGATCGTGACACAACTAGCGCCGCACCGTTATGGTGCAAGAAAGGTTATTTTAATGGCAACTGATAATAGACTTTTTGAACTTTTTTGATGTATATTCTTCTGGCGTTTTCGGTACGTTTAAGAAATCCTGCATTATAAGCACCTACGCTATTCCAGTTATAACCATGGCTGGCAAAGTTAGAGCTTAATACCCACGCACCTAATGAAACATTAAAACATGGTTCGTAGACATTGGTTTCATTGACATTAAATTCAGTCAGTCGAGGAAACCAACTAGAGTTAATTTGCATGAGTCCAAAGTCACGACTGGTTACTTGACCTTTTTTATTTTTGTTTTCGTTATAAGCATTAGGATCAAGACTGCTTTCAACTTGTGCTATCGATCGCAGCAAATCTGGATCAACATTATAATGTTGTC